>JBJMIW010000206.1:0-8233 GCA_045806665.1 Actinoallomurus sp. | reverse complement strand
GCGGCCTCATCAACGAATACGAGGCCGCATAGACCAATCTGAAAACCTGCAGGTCAACTGCCGATTCTATTTTCGTGCGGCACACGTACGGTGCCGAAGTGTTGACCCGAGAGGAGATCTCTCAGGCTACGGGAATCCGCGCATACCGCTCGGCGATGTGCAGATCGGCCTCGATGCGCGCTGCCGCCTCCCGCAACGGTGACAGCAGGTCCTCGCGGGATCGCTCGGCCGTGGAACGGCCGGCGTGCATCGAGACGTTGATGGCGGCGACGACCCGGCCGCTGCGGTCGTGGAGGGGGACGGCGATGGACCGCAGGCCCTCCTCCAGCTCCTCGTCGACCAGGGCGTAGCCGTCCCGCTCGACCCGCTCCAGGATCTGGGCCAGCTTTTTGGCCGAGGTGACGGTGTGCCGGGTCAGCGGTTCAAGGTTCGTACGGGCCAGGCGCGCGGCGCGTTCCTCCGCCGGAAGTCCGGCCAGGAGGACGCGGCCCATGGAGGTGGCGTACGCCGGCAGCCTGGTGCCCAGGGTGATGTTGACGCTCATTATCCGCACCGTGGGCACCCGCGCGACGTACTGGATGTCGTCGCCCGACAGTACGGCCATTGATGCCGAGTCGTGCACATGCTCTACCAGAGAGACCAGGTGCGGTTGGGCGATCTGCGGCAGTGTCAGCCTTGACAGGTGTGCGAAGCCCAGCTCCAGGACGCGTGGCGTGAGCCGGAAGAGCCGGCCTTCCGAGGTCACGTAGTCGAGATGCTCCAGGGTGATCAGGGAACGCCGGGCGGTCGCGCGGGCGAGGCCGGTCGTCTCGGCCACGGCGGTGAGGGGGAGTTCTGGGTGTCCCTGGCCGAAGGCGGTCAGAACGGTGAGGCCGCGTGCCAGCGATTCGATGAACTCCGGGCCCAGCTCCTGCTTCGAGGCTCTTGCCCAGGACGCGGGCGTGGCATCCGTCGGGACAGCGGCCGGAGGCGGCGGGGCGTTCAAGGCGTGCTCCATGGCCGCGACGGTCTCCCGCAGCCGGGGGAGTACGGCATCGCGCAGCGACTCGATGCTGTGTCGGCTGGTGTTGCTTACTACGCTCACTGCGCACACCTGGCGGCCCGCGGCGTCGCGGACCGGTGCCGCGACGGCGACCAAGCCGGGCTCGATGAGCTGGTCGTCGAGCGACCAACCGTGCTGGCAGGCGGCGGCCGTACGGGCCTCGAAGGAGGCGGCGCCGTCGGCGTGGCCGTGCGGCACCGTCGGGAATCCGGTGTCCAGCGGGTCCGCGTCGCGGCGCAGCCGCCAGCGCTCCCAGTCCTCCGCCGTCCAGTCGGCGGCGAAGAGCGCGCCCGGTGCGCTGCGCTCGGCGGGCAGCAGATCACCGATCCGGAAGGTGAGGGACATCGCCCGCCGTCGGGTCGACTGGTGGACGAACCGCACGCCGTCCCGGTCCGGCACGGCGATCGATACCGACTCGTCCAGCTCGTCGGCGAGACCCTCCGCCAGCGGCCCCAGCAGCTCGGGCAGCCGGCAGGCCGCCAGATAGGCGTTGCCGAGTTCCATCAGCTGGGGGGCGAGGATGGCGTCCCGGCCCTCCAGGCGCAGATAGCCGGTGTGGGCCAGGGTGCTGACCACCCGGTCGACGGTGGAGCGGGCCAGTCGGGTGGCCCGTACGAGATCGCCTACCGGCCGGTGCCCCTCGGCCGCGGCCAGCTCGCGCAGTACGGCCAGGCCCCGGATGAGTGGGCCCACGGCTTCCTGCGGCAGAGGCGCGGCGGTGGTGGCAAGGGATCTCATGGGCGCTCCAGGTGGCGAAAATCTCGTCGAAACCGTACCGGCTCGGAACGTTGACAGAGTCGATCACCGCAGGACAGACTCTGGATACTATTGTGAACTAAAGTTCGCCATGCGAACAGACCCTCGAGGGTGGTGAGGATGATGGCGGAAATCTGTACTCTGCGGGACGCGGTGGCCGCGCTGATCCATGACGGCGACACCGTCGCCATGGAGGGCTTCACGCACCTGATTCCGTTCGCGGCGGCGCATGAGGTGATCCGGCAGGGAATTACAGACCTGACGCTGGTACGGATGACGCCAGATGTGATCTACGATCAGATGATCGGTGCCGGACTGGTCAGGAAGCTGATCTTCTCCTGGGGCGGCAACCCCGGCGTCGGCTCGCTGCACCGCTTCCGCGATGCGGTCGAGAACGGCTGGCCCCGGCCGCTGGAGGTCGAGGAGCACAGCCACGCGGGCATGGCCAACGGTTACGTCGCCGGAGCCTCGGGCCTGCCCTTCGCCGTGGCCAGCCCCGAAAAGGCCGCCCTGGCGTGGAAGAACGGCCTGTACGACGGCGAGGTCGTCCCCGTCGAGGGCGTAGATCTCACCCGTGACGAGACCATCCGCGACAACACCTCGGTGGAGTCGCTGGCCAGGCTCAAGATCGTTTTCCGCAAGAACGGCACGGTCACCGTCGGCAACGCCTCGCCGCTCAACGAGGCCTTCGCCGCGCAGTCGCTGGCTGTCTCGCCGAATGGTCCGACCTCGACCCCGCCATCGTCAACCCGCGCGGCGGCGCGATCGCCATCGGTCACCCGCTCGGCGCCTCCGGCGCCCGTATCACCGGAGCCGTCGCCCACCAACTCGCCGCCGCGGGCTCCGGCACCGGCCTCGCTGCGCTCTGTATCGGCGTGGGCCAGGGCCTGGCCCTCATCCTGGAAAGGTAGGACCGCATGACCACCCCTCTCACCCAGGGTGACATCAGCGCCGAGATCGCCGAGGCGCACGACGACTACGCCAAGGCCACGGCCGACGGCGCCTCCGTCCGCCATCACCCCGACCGCGGTTACGCTCCCTACCGCAGCAGCGTCCTGCGCCACCCCAAGCGGCCGCTGGTCGCCGTCAGGGACCCGGAGGCGGTCGAGCTGACCGGCCCGGTCTTCGGTGTCACCGATGTCACCGCGCTCGACAACGACCTCACCCGGCAGCACCAGGGCGAACCTCTCGGCGAGCGCATCAAGGTCACCGGCCGCGTCCTCGACCGCGACGGCCGTCCGGTGCGCGGCCAGCTCATCGAGCTCTGGCAGGCCAACGCGTCCGGCCGCTACGCTCACCAGCGCGACGACCATCCGGCCCCGCTCGACCCGAACTTCACCGGCGTCGGCCGCTGCCTGACCGACGACCAGGGCGAGTACGAATTCGTCACCATCAAGCCGGGCGCCTACCCCTGGCGCAACCACCTCAACGCCTGGCGCCCCGCCCACATCCACTTCTCGCTCTTCGGCACGGCCTTCAGCCAGCGGCTGGTCACCCAGATGTACTTCCCCGGTGATCCGCTCTTCCGATACGACCCCATCCTTCAGTCGGTGACCGACGACACCGCCCGGCAGCGGCTCGTCGCGACGTACGACCACAACCTGTCCAGCCCCGAATGGTCACTGGGCTACCGCTGGGACATCGTCCTCGACGGCCCGGCCGCCACCTGGATCGAGGAAGGCCGCTGATGTCACTGCCGCCCACGCCGTCACAGACCGTCGGCCCCTTCTACGGTTACGCCCTGCCCTTCCCCGGCGGCGAGGAGGTCGCCCCCGCCGGGCACCCCGACACCATCACCGTGCACGGCGTCGTCTACGACGGCGCCGGACAGCCGATCCCCGACGCGCTGCTGGAGTTCTGGCAGCCCGCGCCGGACGGCTCGCGCGCCGGCGTCCCCGGATCGCTGCGCCGTGACACCGTCACCGGCGGCTACCTCGGCCGCAACGGCGTCGACTTCACCGGCTTCGGCCGGGTCGCGACGGACGCCGACGGGCACTACGCGCTGCGTACGCTCCCGCCGGGCGGGATGCCCTACCTGTCGGTGATCGTCTTCGCCCGGGGCCTGCTGCACCACCTCCACACCCGGATCTACCTGCCGGACCTGACCGACCCCACCGCCGACCCGCTGCTGGTCTCCCTGGAGCCCGAGCGCCGGGCGACACTGCTCGCCACCCCCGAACGCGAGCGGGTCCACCGTTTCGACATCCGTCTGCAGTACGACGGGGAGCATGAGGAGACGGTCTTCCTTGAGTTCGGCTGACGACGCCGACACGGGGCTGCTCTCCCCGGTCCGGGCCGGATCCGCCGCCGAGGCGTCGACGACCGACGCCGCGTACGTACGCGGCATGCTCGACGCCGAGGCCGCGCTGACCCGTGCCCAGGCGGCCGTCGGGCTCGCCACGCCCGGGGCGGCGGCGGCCGTCACAGCGGCGGCCGCGGACACCGGGCGCTACGACGTCCGCGACCTCGCGCTACGCGCCCGCTCCGGTGGCAACCCGGTGATCCCACTGGTCGCCGACCTGACGGCCGCGGTCAAGGAACGCGACCCGGACGCGGCGGCGTACGTCCACCGCGGCGCCACCAGCCAGGACATCTGGGACACCGCCGCGATGCTCGTCGCGTTCCGCGCCCTGGAACCGGCCCTGGCCGACCTGGCCCGTACGGCCGAGGCGCTGGCCCGGATCGCGGCCGAGCACCGCGACACCCCGATGCCCGGCCGCACCCTCACCCAGCACGCGGTGCCCACCACGTTCGGCCTCAAGGCGGCCGGCTGGCGCAGCCTGGTCCTGGACGCCCGCGACCGCCTCGCGGCCGTACGGTCGGCGCTCCCGGTACAGCTGGGCGGCGCGGCGGGCACGTTGGCGGCGTTCCACGCCTTCGCGGAGGCGGACGGCACGGCGCCGCCGGCCGAGACCGACCTGGGCCTGCGGCTGCTCGCCGCCTATGCCGCCGAGACCGGGCTCGCCGAGCCGGCGCTGCCGTGGCACACGCTGCGCACCCCTGTCGCGGACCTCGCCGGAGCGCTGGCGTTCACCGCCGGCGCACTGGGCAAGGTCGCGGTGGACGTGCTGCTGCTGTCCCGTACGGAGATCGGTGAGGTCACCGAGGGCGGCGGCGGTGGCTCCTCCGCCATGCCGCACAAGAGCAACCCGGTCCGGGCCACGCTCATCGCGGCCACCGCCCGCCAGGTCCCGGCGCTCGCGTCCGTGCTGTACGGATCCCTCACCGCCGAGGACGAGCGCCCGTCAGGCGCCTGGCACGCCGAATGGCAGCCGTTGCGCGAGGCTCTGCGCCTGGTCGGCGGCGCCGCCCGCGCCGCGGCCGAACTCGCCGAAGGACTCCGCGTCCATCCGGACCGTATGCGGGACGACCTCGATGCGACCGACGGCCTGATCGTCACCGAGCGCCTCGCCGCGGCGCTCGCCGCCCTGATCGACCGCGGCGAGGCCAAACAGGCCCTGTCCCGGGCCGCTCGCCGCGCCACCGAGGAGGGCATCGACCTCGACGAGGCCCTCCAGGGGGAGCCCGCGGTGGCGGGCGTCCTCCCCAGGGAACGCCTGCGTGAACTGACCGACCCCATGACCTACCTCGGCTCCGCCGGCCCTCTCACGGACCGCGCGCTGCGCCGCCTCGGCACGGAGGAGACACCATGACCCTCAACCACCGTATCGGCGGCCCCGGCTCCGCGCCGCCCCTCATCCTGGGGCCCTCCCTCGGCACCTCGCTCGCCGTGTGGGACCCGCAGGTCCCCGCCCTCGCCCGCACGCACCGGGTGATCAGATGGGACCTGCCCGGGCACGGCGGGTCGCCCGCCGAGCTGCTGCCGAGCAGTGAACAGAGCCCGGCCACCGTCGGCGACCTCGGGCGGCTCGTCCTGGAGCTCGCCGACGCGCTCGGCCTCGAGCGGTTCGCGTACGCCGGGATCTCGCTCGGCGGGGCCGTCGGCACCTGGCTCGCCGTGCACCACCCGGAGCGGGTCGCGTCGCTCGCCGTCGTCTGCTCCTCCGCCCGCTTCGGCGAGCCGCAGGGCTGGCACGACAGGGCCGCCCTCGTCCGGGCGAAGGGCGGCACCGATCAGGTCGCGGACACCACCGGCAGCCGCTGGTTCACCCCCGCCTTCCGGGGCGAACCGGCGGCCGAGGCGATGGTGGCCGCCCTGCGGGCCACCGATCCCGAGGGCTACGCCGCCTGCTGCGACGCGCTCGCCGGGAATGACCTGCGCGCCGAGCTGCCCGACATCACCGCCCCCACCCTCGTGATCGCGGGCCGCGACGACCCGGCGACCCCCGTCGCCCACGCCCGTGAACTCGCCGACGGCATCCCCGGCGCGAGCCTCACCGAGGTCGCGCACGCCGCGCACCTGGCCAACATCGAGCAGCCGGGACCCGTACTGGCCGCGCTGCTCGGTCACCTGGCGGACGCCGAAGCACCACCCGCCGACGACGGATCGCGCCACAGTGCCGGCATGGCCGTACGCCGCGACGTGCTCGGCGACGAGCACGTCGACCGGGCCATCGCCCGCACCAGCGACTTCACCTCGGTGTTCCAGGACTTCATCACCCGCTACGCATGGGGTGAGATCTGGACGCGGCCCGGCCTCAGCCGCCAGATGCGCAGTTGCATCACGCTGACCGCGCTGATCGCCCACGGCCACCACGAAGAACTGGCCGTGCACGTGCGTGGCGCGCTGCGCAACGGCCTCACCCCCGAAGACATCCGGGAAGTCCTGCTCCAGTCGGCGATCTACTGCGGGGTGCCCGCGGCCAACTCCGCGTTCGCCATCGCCGACAAGGTCCTGAGAGAGGATGAGGGCCACTAAGGAGGTCTCGGGCGGCCCCCTGCATGATCCCGTCGGGAGATCCGCAGGTCACCATCCGAATCGGGATTTCGGAGCCCCGACAGGCACGAGGACCTCCGGTACATGGTTGTGAATCTTGGTCGACTCACACCATGCACCGGAGGTCCTCGCTGGTTCCAAGCCCATCCGGTCCTGTCGCTGTCACCGGCTCCCGTGGTCAGCACGGACAGGGCTCGGCGAAGATGCCGCCGGTCACGCCCTCTCAGGGCTACCTGCGGCAGGAGCGTCCTGGGTCTCGGGTGCCGGCGCGCCTGCCGTACGGCCGTAGCGCCGCCCGAGGAGCAGCATGATCAGGCCGCCCACCAGCATGGGTACCGCCATGGCGTAGAAAACCGCGCTGGCCGACCAGTTCAGGCCCAGTGCCGCACCGACCATGAGCGGTCCGATGATGCCGCCGACCCGCCCGATACCCAGTGCCCAGCCGACCCCGGTAGAGCGGATCTGCGCCGGGTAGAAGATCGCGGCGAATGCGATCAGGCTCTTCTGCCCGCCGCTGATGCAGCAGCCGGCGAGGAAGTTGGCCCCGAGCAGGACCCACAGCGGCGCGTTGAAAGCAAGCCCGGTGACCGCGACGAAAACGAAACCGAGCAGATAGACGGTGGCGAGTGTGCCGTACGCGCCGAGCCGGTCCATCGCCGGTCCGCTGACGAGGGCGGCGGCGATTCCGCCGACCGCGGTCAGCGTGGTCGTGGTGACGACGATGTGCATCGGATAGTGGAGGCTCGTCATGATCGACGGCAACCAGCTCTGCAGGGCGTAGAACTCACCGAGATTGATCATGAACACCGACCAGAGCAGGAGCGTGCCCAGTACCTGGTTGCGGGTGAACAGGGTCCGCAGCCTTGCCTGCTCGCCACCTTCCTTGCCCTTGCCGCTGGTCGCCAGACCGGTTTGCTCCACGGTGAAGACCGGCTGCTCCTGCGGGGACAGCTTCCGGTCGATCTTGCGGAGGACCCGGTAGATCCGCTGCGGGTCGGCGCTGTGCTGGATCATGAACACCGGGGATTCCGGCAGCCACCGCAGCAGCGCCGGGACCAGCACCAGAGGTGCCAGCGCGCCGACCCAGAACAGGGAGCGCCAGCCGAATGCCGGAATCAGCCAGTCCGAAGCCATGCCGGCGACGATGAAGCCGAAGGAGAAGCCGCAATAGATCACCAGAACGAAGGAGGCCCGCAGGCGCTTGGGGCTGAACTCCGCGGTCAGCGCCACTGCACTGGGTGCCGCTGCGCCCAGGCCGATACCGGTGATGAAGCGCAGCGCCATGAGCACAGTGAGGTCCTGCGACCAGACCGTGGTGAGCGTGCACAGACCGAAGCCGATGGAGCTGACGGTGATGAGCCGCTTGTGGCCGAAGCGTTCCGACAGCGGGGAGAGCACCAGGTAGCCGATCATCAGGCCGGCGAGTGCCGAGGAGAAGATCAGGCCGAGCTCTTGCTTGGACAACCCCCATTCCTTGGCGATATGGGGAGCGGCGTAGCTGATGGCCTGGGTATCGAATCCGTCCATGAACATGACGAATGCGCACAGTCCGACCACGACATATTGGAAGAGACCGACCCTGCGATCATCGATAAACT
>JBJMIW010000205.1:0-6829 GCA_045806665.1 Actinoallomurus sp. | reverse complement strand
TGATCGGCGGCACCAGCGCCGAGTACGCGCTGAAGACGGCCAAGTACGCGTCAGCGAAGTACCTGGACGGCCTGCCGACGTCCGGATCGCTTGCGGCGCACGGGTTCCGGGACCTGGAGCTCGAGCAGCAGGTCTTCGAGCTCACCCAGAAGCTCGGCATCGGGGCGCAGTTCGGCGGGAAGTACTTCTGCCACGACGTCCGCGTCATCCGGCTGCCCCGGCACGGCGCGTCCTGCCCGGTGGCCATAGCGGTGTCCTGCAGCGCCGACCGGCAGGCCCTGGCGAAGATCACTCGTGATGGGGTGTTCCTCGAGCAGTTGGAGACCGACCCGGCGCGCTACCTGCCCGAGACGACCGAGGACGACCTCGAGGGCGACGTCGTCCGCATCGACCTGAACCGCCCGATGGACGAGATCCGCGCCGAGCTCAGCCGGTATCCCGTCAAGACGCGACTCTCGCTGACCGGGCCGCTCGTCGTGGCCCGCGACATCGCCCACGCCAAGATCAAGGAGCGCTTGGACGCCGGCGAGCCGATGCCGCAGTACCTCCGCGACCACGCCGTCTACTACGCGGGCCCGGCGAAGACCCCCGAGGGCTACGCGAGCGGTTCGTTCGGCCCGACGACGGCCGGCCGGATGGACTCCTACGTCGAGCAGTTCCAGGCCGCCGGAGGCTCGATGGTGATGCTGGCCAAGGGCAACCGCAGCACGCAGGTGACCGAGGCGTGTAAGGCCCACGGCGGGTTCTACCTCGGATCGATCGGCGGCCCGGCCGCGCGCCTGGCTCAGGACTGCATCAAGAAGGTCGAGGTCCTGGAGTACCCCGAGCTCGGTATGGAGGCGGTCTGGAAGATCGAGGTCGAGGACTTCCCCGCGTTCATCGTGGTGAACGACAAGGGTGACGACTTCTTTGCGGACACCACCGGACCACTGCTGACCATCGGGCGGCGCTGACGCGCGCCGACGGCCGCGCCCGGCGGACAAGGTCGGCTACTTGCCCTTGCCCTTGCCGTTCCCGTTGCCGTTGTTGCCCTTGTTATTCGTGCCGTTGCCACTTTTGCCGCCGTCCGCCGGCCCCGGGTCGACCTTGGCGGGCGTGGTGGCCGGAGCGGTGGGGGGCCGGGTGGCCGTCCCCGGCTTGCGGCCCGAAGCGGTAGTGCCCGGAGCGGTACGGCCCGCGGCGGTCGGGCCCGTCCCGACGGACTCCAGGCGCGTCGACGGCGCGTGGCCGCGGATCCCAAGGGACGGCGTACCGGGGCCGGGTGAGGCGACCGCGCCACGGTCGGGAGGCCGTCGTCCGTCCTTCTGGTCGGGTCCGGAGGTGACGGTCGCCGTGACGATCGCCGCCACGGCGGCGACCGCGGCCGCGGCCAGGACGGGCACCAGAAGAGGTCGCCGCCGGCGCCGGACATCGTTGGGCCTCGTGACGTCGGCGCCGAGCCGCGCGAGGAGCTCCGCCGACCGCGGCCGGTCCGCCGGGTCCTTGGCCAGGGCCGCGGTGACCAGCGGGCGGAGCGATTCGTCCAATCCGTCCAGATCTGGTGGCTCGTGGATGATCCACCGCGCCAGTTCGTCGCCGTCGCCCTCGCCGAACGGGTTCCGGCCGGTCCCGGCGTACGCGACGAGACAGCCCCATCCGAAGACGTCCGACCCGCTGGTGGCGGGCCGCCCGGTCAGCCGTTCGGGTGGGATCCAGCCGGGACTGCCCATCACGACGCCGTCCCTGGTCGGCCCGCCCGAGGCCGGAAGACGCTGCGCGATGCCGAAATCGATGATGCGCGGGCCGGTCGGCGTCAGCAGCACATTGGCGGGCTTGAGATCCCGGTGGACCATGCCCGCCCCGTGGATCGCGGCCAGCGCCCTCGCGACCCCCGTGGCCAGGGCGCGCAGTTGCTCCGGCTGCAGCGGACCGCTGGTGTCGACGATGTGCGCGAGCGACGGGCCCTCGACGTACTCCGTGATCAGGTAGGGCGGTCGCTCGGTGGTGCCGTCGGCGAGTACCCGCGCCGTCCACCGGCCTGGCACCCGGCGCGCGCAGTCAGCCTCGCTCTGGAAACGAAGGCGCACGGTCGCGTCATCGGCGTCCTCGGGACGTGCGGTCTTGACCGCGACCAGCCCGCCGTTCCCGTCGCGCCCCAGGTAGACGATGCCCATCCCGCCCGAGCCCAGTCTGGCGACCAGACGATGCCCGCCGATGAAGGCCGGGTCGTCGACCTCCAGTGGCAGCACACCGGAAGCGAGGACGGTGGGTCCACCGAGCCCCGAAGCCGAAAAGGTTTCCATCCCCACGCCTCTTCCGACGGCGTTGACAACAGACGTGCCTGTCAACCTCGATCTTGCAGCGGTGTCGACCTGAGTGCAAGATCATCGTAAGGATCCGCGTGCCGCGACCGGCACACGCGGGTATCTTGCGCTTCGTGGCGGAGTCCCAGGATCGCTTGCTCTCCGGTCGTTACCGGCTGATCGAGGAGATCGGCCGGGGCGGCATGGGCGTCGTCTGGTGGGCGCACGACGAGGCGGAAGAGCGTGAAGTCGCGGTCAAGGAGGTCCACCTCCCGCCGAGCCTGAGACCCCGCGAGCGGTTGACCCTCATCAAGCGCACCAACCGCGAGGCGATGTCCGCGGGTCGGCTGAACCACCCGGGGCTGATCGCCATCTACGACGTGGTCGTCGAGGACGACCGCCCCTGGCTGGTCATGGAGTACGTCGCGGCCCGCTCGCTGGAGGACGTCTTCGTCGACGACGGACCGATCTCGCCGGCCCGCGTCGCGGAGATCGGGCGCCAGTTGCTGGACGCTCTGCGCGCCGCGCACGCGGCCGGCATCGTCCACCGGGATGTCAAGCCCAGCAACGTCCTGCTGGAGACCTCCGGGCGGGTGGTCCTGACCGACTTCGGCATCGCGACCTACGAGGGCGCCACCACCCTGACCCAGTCCGGGACGTTCATGGGCTCCCCCGCGTACGTCTCTCCGGAGGTCGCCCGCGGTGAGCGCGCCTCGCCCGCCTCGGACCTGTGGTCGCTCGGCGCGACCCTCTACGCGGCGGTCGAGGGACGCCCCCCGTACGACTTCGAGACGGCGATGGCCACGCTCAGCGCGCTGGTCACGTCCGAACCCGACGCTCCGGCGCGCGCCGGGCCGCTGCGCCCGGTGCTCCAGGGCCTCCTGCACAAGGACCCCGCACGGCGGCTGACCGCCGAACGCGCCGCCGCGCTGCTGGCCGCCGCCATCGCCCCGCCGCTGCCGTCGCGGCCGGCGGAGGCGTCGCGGACCCGGTCGGGCAGACGCGCCGGCCACGAGTGGTCCAGCCGGGAACTCTCCGGTCTCCGGCGCCGGGCGCAGCCGACCCCGCCCGGCCTCGGGCCTTCCGACCGTACGCAGCCGACTCCGCCGGGTCTCGACCGGCCCGACCGGGTACACGGACGGACCGGTCAGAGCCGCACGAGCCGGGACCTGCCCGCGATCGGAGTGCCGTCGGACCCTGGACCCGCGAAGCCGACCGCGGGCTGGCTGCCCGTCGCCAGGCCGGAGGCCTCCGGCGCACCGGGATCGGCCCGGGGCAGGCGATGGCCGCACCGCCCGCGAGTGCTGCCCGTGGTGACCGGCGGGGTGCTGGCGCTCGCCGTCGCGGCCGGCGTGGTTGCCGGGCTGAACGGCTGGGCGGGCCCGCGCGACGCCCGCTCGCCCGCCGCGTCCCCGACAGCGGCGCCGAGCACCCCCGCCACCCCGTCCTCGCCGGGCCTCACCGCGCGGTCCCCGGGCGCCCTGCCCGCCACGCTGCTGGACGCGTCGGACCGGCCGGTGTCGCGCCGGGTGGCGAAGAGGAACGGAACCTGGCCGGACGCGCCGACGCTGACGCTCAGCGTTCCCGACCACGGCCGCCGTGTCGGCGTTCTCGTCGTGTGCCGGGCCGGCGCCCGCCGCCTGTCGTTCACGGCCTACGCGCTGGGCCTTCCCCGCCGGACGGTGAACGGCGACTGCACCGCGAACGCGCACCGGGTGGCGGCGCTCCCGGAGTTAAGGCTTCCCTCCGGCGCATCGCACGCCCGGATCCGCGTACGCCTGCACAGCGGACCGGACGCCGTCGCCGGACCGATCGAGTGGCTCGTGGGAGCATACGAATCCGTGACGAGGTGAGCCGCTCGCCCGGCGCGGCGGGAGCCCCTGAGCGCTCCGCGCGCCCGATCCGGCTTGACTCTCTGCTCGCTCCGCGCGCCGGATGATCCTCTTGATCGCTTTCTGCGGTCCTCGGCGACCGCCGCCGATCGATCGGGCCGGCCGTGCCGGGAATACGGCTGGTATCCCGTGAGTCGGGTAGGACGGGGACGAATCGACTGACTCGGGAGACGACGGATGAGCGAACAGCAGGAGTTCCGTATCGAGCACGACTCCATGGGGGAGGTCCGCGTTCCCGCATGGGCGAAGTGGCGGGCACAGACCCAGCGTGCGGTGGCGAACTTCCCGATCTCGGGGCAACGGCTGGACCGCGCGCACATCGCCGCGCTCGGCCACATCAAGTCGGCCGCCGCGAAGGTCAACGCCGAGCTCGAAGTGATCGACAAGGGGATGGCCGACGCGATCGCGGAGGCCGCGCTGGAGGTGGCCGGCGGGGACCATGACGCGCACTTCCCGATCGACGTGTTCCAGACCGGCTCGGGCACCTCGTCGAACATGAACACCAACGAGGTGATCGCGACGCTGGCCCAGGAGCGGCTCGGACGACCGGTTCACCCGAACGACCACGTCAACGCCTCGCAATCGTCGAACGACGTGTTCCCCTCGTCGATCCACATTGCGGCGACCGGCCTGGTCGCGAACGAGCTGATCCCCGCCCTGCGGCACCTCGAAGGCGCGCTGGAGCGCAAGGCTGAGGAGTTCGCGTCCGTGGTCAAGGCGGGGCGGACGCACCTGATGGATGCCACCCCGGTGACGCTCGGCCAGGAGTTCGGTGGCTACGCCGCGCAGGTACGGTACGGCGTCGAGCGGTTGGAGGCCGCGCTTCCCCGGCTCGCCGAGCTGCCGCTGGGCGGCACCGCCGTGGGCACCGGCATCAACACCTCGCCCGGCTTCGCGGAACGCGTCATCGCCGAGGTGTCCCGGGCCACCGGGCTGCCGCTGACCGAGGCCCGGAACCACTTCGAGGCCCAGGGCGCGCGGGACGCGCTCGTGGAGACCAGCGGCGTGCTGAAGACCATCGCGGTCGGCCTCACGAAGATCGCCAACGACCTGCGCTGGATGGGCTCGGGGCCGCGTGCCGGGCTGAGCGAGATCCGGCTGCCCGACCTCCAGCCCGGCTCGTCGATCATGCCCGGCAAGGTCAACCCGGTGATCCCCGAGGCGGTGTGCCAGGTCGCCGCGCAGGTCGTCGGGAATGACGCCGCCATCACGTTCGGCGGCGCGGCCGGCAACTTCGAGCTCAACGTGATGCTGCCGATGCTCGCCCGCAACATCCTGGAGTCGATCCGCCTGCTGGCGAACGTCTCCCGCCTCTTCGCCGACCGCTGCGTCCAGGGCATCGAGGCCGATGCCGACCGGTGCCGGGAGTACGCCGAG
The DNA here is from genome assembly GCA_045806665.1 of Actinoallomurus sp. Taxonomy (GTDB): domain Bacteria; phylum Actinomycetota; class Actinomycetes; order Streptosporangiales; family Streptosporangiaceae; genus Actinoallomurus. Next base: position 1,278 of record JBJMIW010000205.1, on the reverse strand, counting down.
TCGTCACCCTCGATCGTCACGCCGCTCAACCGGTACATCGGCTACGAAGAGGCCGCCGCGGTCGCCAAGCAGGCGCTGCGGGAGCGCAGGACCATCCGCGAGGTCGTCCTCGAACGCGGCCACGTCGACGCCGGTCGGCTGACGATCGAGCAGCTCGACGCCGCTCTCGACGTCCTGGCGATGACCCGTCCCGCCGGCTCCTGACCCGTTCGGGCCGGCGCTGACGGCTCGTGACGCGATCCGGCCGGCCTGGCATCGACCGGCCGGATCCGTGCACCCGGGATCAGTACCAGCCGGTGCTCGCCGAGTGGCCCCAGGCCGCGCAGGGATTCCCGTAGCGGCTCTGTATGTAGCCCAGCCCCCATTTGATCTGTGTGGCGGGGCTCGTCCGCCAGTCGGAGCCGGCGGTGCTCATCTTCGCCGCCGGAAGGGCCTGCGGGATGCCGTACGCCCCGGACCACGGGTTCCGTGCCCGGTGGTTCCAGCTGCTCTCGCGCATCCACAGGCGGTCGAGGCACTGGTACTGCCGGTACGACCAGCCGTGTTCGACGAGGAACGGCAGGGCGAGCACCCTGTTGCGCTCGGAGATGCTCAGCTGCGGCGGTCGGGGCGGCAACATTGCCGCCCGCGCATGTGCGGGCACCGCTCCGCGTGCGGGTGACTCTCCCGCCAGGCCGGTGATGAGAGCGGCGGCGCTCCCGAGCACGGCCACCCCGTTCCGGGAGAGTCCTGTCAGTTTGAGGTCCAAGTCGGCTCTTCCATCAGCCGGGGCGCCGGTCACGCTCCGAGCGGGCCTTCACCCCGCCGTGCGGCTGCCCCTGCGGGCGACCGGGCCACCGGACGGCGCCCCGGAGGGGCGCCGTACGCGACGTTCCGCGATTCGGAGTGACGGCGACGGTCCGTCCCGGCTGAGAGCGGACCGTCGACCACGCCATGACACGTTCCGTCACACGCCTGGCTCGACACCGCTCCCGGCCGCGTTTGTGCCGCTCTTTTGCCGACCTATTGCCGCCGATCAGGAGTGTCGCAAGAATCGGCGGTCGATCGGTCTCAGTACCAACCGGTGCGGCGCATGTGCGACCATGCGCCACAGGGCGTCTTATAGCGACCCTTGATGTACGTCAGACCCCATTTGATCTGGGCCGCCGGGTTCGATTTCCAGTCCCTGCCCGCGCTGAGCATTTTCGTACCGGGCAGCGCCTGCGGGATGCCGTAGGCACCCGACCAGGGATTGTGCGCCTTGTGGTTCCATTTGCTCTCGCGGTTCCACAACGTGAC
>JBJMIW010000204.1:0-9205 GCA_045806665.1 Actinoallomurus sp. | reverse complement strand
CGTGGATGACGTACCGACCTTAACGGTGTTCTGAACCGGGAGCGCGTCGACTGGGACCGCCGGTTCGAGGAAGTGATCGAAGAACTGACGAAGCTCAAGGTGTTCGTCGACCGGCCCGGCCGTCCAGTGATGCTGGACACCTCCGCCCTCATGGAGGGCGAGTTGTTCACCGAGTTCGACTGGCACACGCTCGACGAGTCGCTGAAAGACGTGTCGGTCCGGCTGATCCTGCCATCGCTGGTGGTTGAGGAGCTCGACGAGCTGAAGCGGCATCGGGAGACCAAGCAGAAGACGTGGGCGCGGAAGGTTCTCCGCACCCTGTGGGGGCTCCATGCCCCGGCGCCCACCCTTCCGGCGCGGCTACCGACCCAGGCGGACGTGACGGTCGCGGTGCGGCTCGACGACGGTTGGCACCAGCGCATGTCGAACAACGACGGCGAGATCATCGACCAGGCGGTATTCGTCCGCGAACTGACGGAAGAGGGGACGATATTCGTATCGGCGGACTACACGCAGCTTTACCGGGCCGCCGCCGTCGGCCTGCCAGTGGCCCTCATGCCACACCGGGGCCCCGACGAGGAACCCTCGAGCAAGAAAAAGTGACAGCGGACGTTACGTGTGCGACGGCGATGGCGTCACGATCGGCGTTCCGGTGATGGCCTCCAACGCGTCCGCGTACTTGTGAGCCGCAGAAGGCGGCAAGGTTCCGGTGATGCGAAGCAGGATGCCACCGGCAAGGTAGTCGTACTCTTGGCCGAGGACCTGAATCTCTCGCATGACCCTCTCGATGTACTGACCGCGGGCCAGAGCGTCCGAGGCGTTGTCGAACACCTCGACGGAGCCGCCATCGGTGACGTCCTTGCCTCCTGCGCCGTTGACGGTCTTCTTCATGCGAGGGTCGGTGAAGTTCACCTTGGACGTGTACTGCCCTGGCCTGCCGAGTCGCTTGTTCGGGTCGGTGTTCTCGTCGTAGACGATGACGTCCTTTACAGGCAGTCCACGAGATGCCAGCGCTTTGGCGATCTGCTCGGCGGTGAGGTTCTTCGCCGCGGCGGGTTGATCCGCTCCGGTCGGTGCGTCGGCCGTCGGGGGTGTTGCCGTGTCGTTGCTCGACGAACTGCAGCCTGCGGCGGCGAGTAGGGCGCAAGCAACGGTGACAGTGGCGACGCGGAGCATCATGGGGGTCCTCCCGGCGGGTACGGCACCGCTGTGGGACGCCGGATCACTGCTGATGGTTGGCGGACGTCATCTATCTGTGACATCGCTGCGCTCGAACCGTTCTGCTGGTCGTCGTCGCTGCGTCACCGCTGCCGTCCGGCGCTGCAGCGACAGCGTCTACCTGCGCCAGCCTTTCTCCCCGCCCTGATGCTAAGCGTGGAAAGCGTTCGATCCGGAGGCGCAGGTTTGGGGTACTTCTGTCATGGTGCAGCAGCCTCCGTTTGGCGAACGTGTCGTTTCGTGGGCAAACATATGGCGAGACTCGTGCAGCGACGGCGAACTCCGCGAGCGGTACGATCCGCACGATGATAAATGCGCCACTGAAATGCATGCACTTCGCGGCATAGCTCTTGGGCAGGCTTCGGAACTGGAGTCGGCTCTAGGCGAGATAATTCGAACGCTAGACCCTGATGTGGATATCGCGAAGAAGACAGCGGGGCAGCGGTCGAGGTGCCATAGCCCCTCACCCTTCCAGGTATCAGGGCCTCCACCCAACCCGGGGCGCTCCATACGCCGTGTACTGCTCGTCTCGCGCCGGTCCCGCCATGGGCGCCGCCCTCTCGTCAGATGCTTCACGCCCTGTCTAATGCTGCCGGACCTCCACGAGGTTGCATCGGTCGAGAGCCCGAATCCAACACGGCCACGGCCCGCAGCCCTTAGAGGTCGCGCAGATAGGCGGCCGGCAGGGACCAGCGGGTAGACGGGACAGGCACAGGTTCCGCGATCATGGAGTTGCGACACTCTGTGATCACCGGGGAGACCTGTGCCTGCGCTGCCATCATGGCCAGAACGTCGTCGACGACGCCGCACCTTCACCGACAAACCAGCTGTCTTTCAGGCTCTGCCGCGGGGTGACGCTATTGCTGCTTTGCGAGCCACTCGTCGAAGGTGGTCGGTGCGATGCGGGCGCCCTCGCCGGGCAGGAGTACGTCACCGGCCATCTCCGGGCCGAACAGCGATGACCACGTCGGCACGAGCTTGACCGCGTGTCCGCGCGCGTCGTTGGTGCGCCGGGCCATGTCCACCAGGTCCTGCGGCTCCGGGCCGGCGACATCGCGGTAACGCCCCAGCGGTGCGCCCGTGGCGATCTCGGTGAGGATGTCGGCCACGTCCGCGGGCGCGATCGGCTGGACGAGCAGCGGTGCGATCGCGGCGACGCCGTCCTGCTCGGTCCAGCTCGTCACCGTCGCGGCGAAGTCGTGGAACTGCGTGGCAGGAACGATCGTCCACGGCACCGGGCCCTCGGTCACGAGGCGCTCCTGCTCGCGCTTGCCGGCGTAGTGCGCGTTCCCTTCAATACGATCGACGCCGACGATCGAGAGCAGCACGTGGTGACGGACACCGGCCCCTTCCTCGGCGGCGAGCAGGTTCCGGGTGGTGGTGCCGAAGTACACCACCGCGTCGTCCCGGTCGGCTGCCTCGTAGCTCGTGGCGTCGATGACGGCCTCGACCCCGGCCAGGGCGGCGTCGAGGCCGTCGCCGGTGGTCAGGTCCACGCCGAGTGAGCGGCTGATGCGCACGACCTCGTGCCCGGCCTGTTCCAGGACGGCGACGGTGCGGGCCCCGATGTTCCCGGTCGCTCCTGCAACGGCGATTCGCATGGTCCTCATGGTGATCTCTCCTCTGTCTCGCGTGTTGCCGCGTACACTATCTCGGACTAAAAAGATCCTCAATATCTGGGATAGCGTCGGGGTTATGAAGCTGCCTGTGAGTACGGAATGGCTGTTGCACTGCGCCACGTCGCTGGCGCAGCTCGAGGCAGGGGCCACCGCGTCGGCGGCACAGCTCGCCCAATACTTCGACCTGCCGGCGGCCTATCTCGCCAAGCAGCTACAGGCGCTGGTCAAGGCGGGCGTGCTGGCCGCAACGACAGGCCCGCGCGGCGGGTTCCGGCTGGCCCGGCCTGCTTCGGAGATCACGCTCCTGCAGATCGTCGAGGCAGTCGACGGTGCGTCCTCGCCGTACGAGTGCCGCGAGATCCGCCAGCAGGGACGGGGAGCACTGCCTGCCGAGGAGTGCCAGAACCCCTGCATCCTCGCCGAGAAGATGGCCGAAGCCCACGAAGCCTGGCGGAACAGTCTCGCCACGACCTCGCTCGCCGAGATCATCGCCGCACTGCCCCCATCAACCCCACCCCGCACTCGCCTGCGCCTGACCGGGACGCCGTAGCGCATTCGCCGCTGCATGCAACGCCCCGGACGTTGCGAAGACGGGCGGCTGGTCAGGGCCGGCGTCGGGGGCGTGCGTCCCAGCGATAGGTGGTCCACGCTTGGCGGATCAGGCTACACACGGTGATGATCGTGTCGGCGAGGTCGAAGAACGCTTCAATGACGGCTCTCCGGCGCTCGTAGCAGCGGGCGAGTCGGTGAAAGGCGTTCTGCCAGGCGTGAGTGCTCTCGATGTGCCACCGCTGGGTGGCCTGGACCGGCGCCTTGATCCCCTTGCGGGCGATCTGGCCCTGAAGGCCACGCTTGTCGAGCAGGATGCGGGACTTGTCCGAGTCGTAGCCGGCATCGAGGTGCACGGTGACCTCGTCGGGCAGGGGCCCAAGTCTCTCCAAGAGATCGAGCGTTGGGCCCGGTCATCCGGCGAGATCGGCTCGGCGGGCTGATCCATGAATGCGCCCAGGTCGCGTAGGGTGGCCGAGTTTTCGATACGGACAGGCCCACTGGTGTTATTTGGCGGTATAGAGGGCTGCCTCTACGCAGGCTTTGCCAGCGCTGTGGCTGCTTGCGGTCCAAACGATCTCCGGTGGGATGTTGCCGGGTGTGATGAGAGCATCATGAGTGGCGGGCGGGGCGTCTTTAAGATTGGTGTCGGCGGGGTCTTTGGGTTCTCGGTTGTGCTCGGGGTTGGACGGGGCGGTGTCGTGTTGGGGCCGGTCGGGGTTGGGGGCGCTGATCAGTGTCATGTCCAGGGCATGGTGTAGGGCGTTGACCTGGCTCGGGTGGAGGAGTAGTGCCGCGGCGTCATCGAGGATGAAGTAGAAGGTCTTCGTTTGGCGTCCGTAGGTGATGTCGGCGCGTTGTTCGGCGGATTCCAGCGTGATGGCGTAGGCGACGCCGGTGCGGACGTAGAGGTAGCGCTGGTCGGGGCGTTTCCGGAATGTTCCTCCGCCTACCAGTCCTTGGGTCGTCACTGTGCTTACGACCTCCTCGGAGGTGGTGCGGCCGATCGACTCGGATGGGGAGACCGCTGGGTCGGATGAGGATGGGCCGGTGCTGGCCGATGGCTGCAGGCTCGTGGAAATCCCTTTCGATGTTGATTTCACGATGCTCGAAGCTTGGCGGGTTCGGCGGCTTTCTTCCAGATCATGTGAGGCGTTTACCCATGTCAAGGCCTTGGCGTTGAACAATTTCGCCTTGATGGTGATGTGTCCGTGGGTGTCGGTGATAGGCCCGCCGGGGCGTGCCACGGATGGTGGCCGGTACCCCTGATCGGCAAGTGTGTGAGGGAAGAAGGGGCCGAGGAAGTTGGAAGACATCAGGTCGCGGAGCGTTTCCTCGGACTCGGTGCCCCACTCGGTCAGTAGTTCCGGTCCGGTGAAACGGAGGGCGGGTCGGCTGTTCTTCGGACCTCGCAGTGCTTCCAGGAGCAGGCGGTGCATCTGTCCGATCGAGACGTCGTCGAGGTTCCATAGGACGACGCCTCTGTTTCGTACGGTCGCGGAGTCGACGGGGAACGACCGCAACGCGTCGGCGTCCTCGGGCGCCGTGCCGGGGCGGAAGAGGGCGGTCGAATCACGCGTGAGGCGGACTCGGGGATCGAGTTCGGCCGCCATGGCCCCGACCGGGGGCAGCAGGGCGTCGGGGACGGCGACCTGCTTGACCATGGTGACCTCGCGCGTCTCGTCCATCGCGGGGTCGTCGGCGTGGTGGTATGCCGCGCGGAGGCGGTCGGGCAATCCGCCGAGGACGCGATTCACTATGACGGGGCTGGGCTGGACGACGCGTTTGACCGAAACTTCCAGGCGCAGTTTTCCCGCGTACAACTGGGAGCCCGGGCTGAACAGCACGAGGTCGAAGGATGCGTCGCCCTCGGTGCGGGCGGTGGAGACGCTGCGGGAACGATTCCACGCGTAGCTGTAGGTGCCGGTGGCATCGGTGAGACCACCGGAGCCGGGCCGGGTGAACGGGACGTCGACCGCGAACCCGGCCTGCTGGGAGATGGTATCGGTCTCGGTCGACCATTCGAAGGGATTGAGGTATTTGCCGACCGCCAGTTCCTCGCGCGGCTCGTCGTGGTGGAAGGTCTCTTCGCTAATGCCCTTGATGAGGATGTAGTGGTCGGCGGCGATGCCGAGCGGGGTCAGACGTAGGCCGGTGTTCATGATCCGGCGTTCCATGGCGAGCAGTGACATCGGGCTCAGGACCTCGTCCAGGGGCTGCACGAGCCCGCCATCCGCCGTCAGCCGCAGTTCGGCGGCGAGGACGGCCCGCGTCCGATTCCGCAGGGTCGGCACATTCGTACGGAGGAGGTCGATCACCGTGTCCACGAGCGGGTTCTTGGCGGGCCTTTGACCCGCGTCAACACGCTGGTCGGGCGCGGGGTCCGGGTCTGGGCTCGCGTCGGGGAAGCGCAGCGACTGCGTCACTCCGGTCATCTGCAGCTCGTGTGGTTCGAGAGTCTTGGGGACATCACCGCGTGGCCGGCTGGCCGACGCTCGGCGCAGGAACTCATACCCGTCCCGGGCGCGGATCCTGCGATGGCCACGCAGCATCGACCGTGTGGCTCCGAACAGGGTGTTCCCTGAGTGTTCGACGTCGAGGGTGAAGACGACGTCAGCGAACCGGTGGTCGTACTGGAGCGGGGAGGTGACATGGATCACGCCGGTGGTCGCCCGGTGTGTGACGGACTTGGCCGCTGCCCTGGCCCGGCCGTAGGTTCCCGTTACCGCCGGCGCGGTCTTGAAGCCGAAGAAGGACCCGGTACGCATTCCGAGCTGCCCGCTTATCAACCATCCGCGGGACCGCTGCTTGCCGGACGCCACCGCGGGAGTTCTCTCCGCGAAGGACAGTTCACCGGACCGTACCTTGTCCGGGACATGGGTTTGGGAGGTCTGGAGCTCGACCGACAGACGGACGGCGAGATGGTGGTCGACCGTCTTGGAAGCGGCGCTGAGCAGTTCGGTCTGGGCGGAGCCGTCATCGAGTCCACGGAGGAGGAGCACCAGGAGCCGCCCGGGGTCGCTGACCTGGTCGACCATCTCCTCCATTTCGTCGGCGGTGAAGGCGTTGGTGTCCTTCAGCATCATGGTCAGCTCACGGGCGAGCTCTGGTGGGGGGATCACGTCGAGGGGCAGGTCCTGTGGCCGTCGGCGCTCCCGCCGGTCCTTCGGCACCGCGAACGCTTGGGGATCGCCACTGACGTCGACAGGTCGGGCGTCGGCCTGGGAGGGAAAGATCAGCTGTTCCGCCATCCAGTATTTGACCCGTCCTCCCTTGACCGCCGAGGTATGGGTGACCGAGGATGACACCTTCTTGCGGAACAGCCCGGCTACGGAGCTCTTGGACGGTGCCGCCGGACCGGAGCGCTCGAGCGGTGGCGGGTCCTGCCTGCCGGACGCCTCGGGCTCGGTTGTCGGCGGCCCTTTCCGCTTGGCGAATGGTGCGTCAATGGTGACCGAGATCTCGAAGTCGATCTGGTACTCAAACCATCGGCTGGGGCCCTCGATGATCGGCCATCCACCGGCGAAGATGAACGGCGAGTTGCTCAGTGAGTCGACGTGGTTGCGTGAGCCGCGGAACGCGGTTCCGCCACCGATGGTGTCGATCAGGCCGTTGGTCAGCCCGCTGAGCGGTACCTTGACGCCGGCGTCCAAGGCGCCGTTCTTCAGCCACACCGCCAGCGCCTGCCCGCTGCTCTGTGCGTGCGCCATGCCCCGGAGCAGCGTGACCGTGCGGTCGGCGCGGACCCCCGTGGACAGCAGCTTGGCGCCGCGTCTGGCCTGGATCTTGATCACCGCGCTGGAGCCATCCGGCAGTACGAGCCTGCGGCGCAGTCGACGTGGGGAGACCATGTGCGTGCCGCGAACGCTGAGCCCGTCCAGGCTGAAGTCGACGGCGACCTGCCGGTGCAGATGGTGCTCCTGCATGTCGGTGAACTGAGGGAGGCCGTGTTCCTTCCGTGCCTGTCCGATGAGGCGGATTACGTGCTCGCGGACTTCACGTGCGGATCCATCCAGGTCGATGTAGCTCGGGCCGGTGCCGCGGCCGTCCCGGATCGCCGGCGGGACCAGCGCCTCATCCGTCGCCGGCACGGGAGTGAGCGGGTTGGGGGATCCAGCCGCAGCCCGAAGGAGGGCCGCTTCAAACTCCGGCGCATCCGCGAGCGGCACCCGCACATGTACGGTGCCTTGCTCGGATTTTTCACCGCGCAGCTGTGGCAGGTCAGAACGCACCTTGGCGGTGAACAACATGCCCAGCTCGTAGGCCACGGTGGGGCCTGTGGTGCTGAGTTTCTGCCAGCGTGCGGAGCCTTTGTCGATTTCCAGGCTCTGCCCGATGCGACCGCCGGTCCTGAGCGTGACCGGTTCGAAACCCAGCCCGAATTTGCTGTAGCCGATGCCGAACGTCGGACCATGGTCCCAATCGGTCCCCGCGGAACCGGTGGTGCCTGAGATATCGGTGGAGCGCTGCTGTTTCCAGGTGGTCACGTTGTCGAGGTCAGCGCCTTCGATGCGGCGAACCGACAGCAGCGTCGTGCGGAGCGTCAGGCCTACCGACCCTCCACGTAGTGGGAACTCCTCCGAGGGCAGGCCTGGCCATGCCTGATGCGTGTACAGGCGCAGCTGATTGCGTTCACTCAGGAACAGCCGCAACCGTCGCCAGCTATCCGAACCCGGCTCCATGGCGTGGGACCCCAGGGAGTCCAGCACGCGATTCCGCAACCGCTCGGGAATGTCCATTGATTCCGGTGAGTCGCTGTACTGCCAGATGACGTCATCCAACCGTCGCTGCGTCTCGGGGCTGCGATCGAGGATGTCGGGTAGCGCGATGGGCGGCAGCGGCTTCGGCGGCCGTGGTAGCCCGTCGGCGCCGTGAGGCACCCGGGGGACATGCGAGTCGGGCACGACCACCGTCACGTCCAGCGGTTCGGAACGAAGCGGTGTGGCCGTCTTCGATCCGTGAGGGTGGATGGTCACCTCGAGATGAGCGCCGGGGTAGGCGAACGAGACTTCGCTTCCGGTCGGGGTTGTCCGGCGTCCCTGGACGATCGACAGGTGAGTGCGGCCATGGGCACGCGTCCGCCCGGCACTCATCGCGATGCCACCGGTGAGGGCGAGGCCGGACACCGCCGCGCCCGCGTCCGCCAGGGGTACGGGCAGGTTCCAGCTGACCGACCGGTTCTGTGCGGAGCTGACACGCATGTCGGCTTCGGGATCCCAGGACAGGCCTACTTTCTGCGACGCCTCCGGGCTGTCCGGATCGGCTGCCGGGCTGGTCTTGTATATGCCGCCTGCCGGCAGTAGCAGTTCGGCCTTCACCCGGTAGCTGCGGCCGTCAGGCAACGTCACAGTGACCTCATCGCCACCGTGCGCGAGCCAGTCACCCCATTCCTGATCACCGATCGCGTTTCGGGTCTCGGCCAGGTGCTGCAGGGCGAGTTCGGCGACCTGCTCGGGGTGCCTGTCGCGTTGCGCCGTATCCCGCATCGTCTTCTTCAGGTGATCGGTCACTTGATCGAGGTTCCCGATCCGGCCGGTGGCGCCGAAGCGCCCGGTGCGGGCCAGGCCCACCGGCAGCCCGCGGGCGTCGGCCGGCTCGGCCCCCAACGCCGAGGACCAGAGCAGCCAGTCGGCGAACTCGGTGGGCGGCTCATCATCGTCCGGCCGCGGCTGGGAGGTGGCGGGCGCAACGTCTCTGGCGTCGGCGAGTCTGCCCGGACTGGCTTGCGAACCAGCCGGGGAAGCGCCGGAGATGGCAGTATCACGGACCTCGCCGGTGGGAACGGCCGGGACGAAGGCGCCGCGCCGCTCGTACACGGT
>JBJMIW010000203.1:0-4609 GCA_045806665.1 Actinoallomurus sp. | reverse complement strand
CTCGAGGACGTCCTCCAGCGTCAGCGGCTCGAAGTAGAGCCGGTCGGAGGTGTCGTAGTCGGTCGAGACCGTCTCGGGGTTGCAGTTGACCATGACGGTCTCGTAGCCGGCCTCGGCCAGCGTGAACGAGGCGTGCACGCAGCTGTAGTCGAACTCGATCCCCTGCCCGATGCGGTTCGGACCGCTGCCGAGGATGATCACTTTGGGCTTGTCGCCCGCCGGGACCTCGGTCTCCTCGTCGTAGGTCGAGTAGAGGTACGGCGTGCGGGCCTCGAACTCGGCGGCGCAGGTGTCGACGGTCAGGTAGACGGGCCGGATGCCCAGGGCGTGCCGCAGCTCGCGGACCACCTCGGCGGAGGTGCCGCGGAGCTCGGCGATCTGCTCGTCGGAGAAGCCGTGCCGCTTCGCCTCGCGCAGCGCCTCCGAGTCGAGCTGGTCGCCGACCAGGGGGGCGGCGACCTCGTCGAGGGCGGCGATCTGGGCGAGGAACCACGGGTCGATCCGCGTCGCCTCGTACAGCTCCTCGACCGTCGCGCCGACGCGCATCGCCTGCTGGACGTCGCGCAGCCGCCCCTCATGCGGCCGGCGGGCGCTCTCGATGAGCTCGGCCTTCAGCGCGGCCCGCTCGTCGCCGGAGAGCGGCTCCGGGGCCGGGGCCCAGGAGAAGGAGCTGCCGGCCTTCTCCAGCGACCTGAGGGCCTTCTGCAGCGCCTCGGGGAAGGACCGGCCGATCGCCATGGCCTCGCCGACCGACTTCATGTGCGTCGTGAGCGTCTTGTCGGCGGCGGGGAACTTCTCGAACGCGAACCGCGGCGCCTTCACGACCACGTAGTCGAGGCTCGGCTCGAAGCTGGCGGGCGTCTCGCGGGTGATGTCGTTGCGGATCTCGTCGAGGGTGTACCCGACGGCGAGCTTCGCCGCGATCTTGGCGATCGGGAAGCCGGTCGCCTTGGACGCCAGCGCGCTGGATCGCGACACGCGCGGGTTCATCTCGATGACGATCATCCGGCCGGTGCGCGGGTCGATCGCGAACTGGATGTTGCACCCGCCGGTGTCGACGCCCACGGCGCGGATGACGTCGATGGCGACGTTCCGCATCCGCTGGTACTCCCGGTCGGTCAGCGTCATGGCCGGCGCGACGGTGATCGAGTCGCCGGTGTGCACGCCCATCGGGTCGACGTTCTCGATGGAGCAGACGACCACGACGTTGTCGTTGCGGTCGCGCATCAGCTCCAGCTCGAACTCCTTCCAGCCGAGGATCGACTCCTCCAGGAGCACCTCGCTGGTCGGGCTCGCGGCCAGGCCCGCGCCGGCGATGCGGCGCAGGTCATCCTCGTCGTAGGCCATGCCGGACCCCGCGCCGCCCATCGTGAAGGACGGGCGCACGACCATCGGGTACCCGAGGGTCTGAGCCGCGGCGAGGCAGTCGTCCATCGAGTGGCAGATCACACTGGCCGCGGACTCGGCGCCGATGTCGGCGACGATCTTCTTGAACCGCTCGCGGTTCTCCCCCGCCTGGATCGCGTCGACGTTGGCGCCGATCAGCTCGACGCCGTACCGCTCCAGGACGCCGGACTCGTGCAACGCCACGGCGGTGTTGAGCGCGGTCTGGCCGCCGAGCGTGGGCAGCAGCGCGTCGGGGCGCTCCTTCGCGATGACCTTCTCGACGGTGTCCGGAGTGATCGGCTCGACGTACGTCGCGTCGGCGATCTCCGGGTCGGTCATGATCGTCGCGGGGTTGCTGTTGACGAGGGCCACGCGCAGGCCCTCGGCCTTCAGGACGCGGCACGCCTGGGTGCCGGAGTAGTCGAACTCGGCGGCCTGGCCGATGACGATCGGGCCCGAGCCGATGACGAGGACGGATTTGAGGTCGGTACGGCGCGGCATCAGGTTCCCTGTCCGGACGCGACCGCGACGGCCACGAGGGCCAGCACGGTCAGGGCGGCGGCGACGGCGGTGAGGATGAGGGCCAGCGGTGTCGGCGGCCGGGCCCGTACGACGGCGTCGTTCGGGTCGACGGGCACGTGGCCGTGCGAGGCGGAGCCTGCGGCGTGGTCGGCCTCGTGGCCGGAGACGTCACTCATTTTCGGTCCATCAGTTCGCAGAACCGGTCGAACAGGCCGGTGGCGTCGTGCGGCCCCGGGGCCGCCTCGGGGTGGTACTGCACGCTGAAGGCGGGCCGATCGAGCAGCCGCAGCCCCTCGACGACGCCGTCGTTCAGGTCGACGTGGCTGACCTCGGCGCGGCCGTACGGCGTGTCGAACGGGCCGTCGAGGGGCGCCTCCACCGCGAAGCCGTGGTTGTGGCTCGTGATGTGCACCCGGCCGTTCGCGCGGTCCTGAACCGGCTGGTTCACGCCGCGGTGGCCGAAGCGCAGCTTGTACGTGCCGAGGCCGAGCGCGCGTCCGAGCATCTGGTTGCCGAGGCAGATGCCGAACACCGGGGTGCCGGTGTCCAGCACCCCGCGCAGGGACTCGACCGCGTAGTCGCACGCGGCCGGGTCGCCCGGCCCGTTGCTGTAGAAGACGCCGTCCGGCGCGACGGCGAGGATCTCCTCGGCGGTCGAGGTCGCGGGCAGCACGTGCACCTCGCAGCCGCGCTCGGCCATGCGCCGGGGCGTCATCGCCTTGATGCCCAGGTCGATCGCGGCCACCCGGTGCCGTACCTGCCCCTCGGGGCGCACGACGTACGGCTCGGGCGTGGACACCACGCGGGCCAGGTCGGCGCCGATCATGTCCGGGCTGCCCAGCACGCGCTCCAGGAGCGCCGCCGGGTCGGTCTCGCTGGTGCTGACCCCGGCCCGCATGGCGCCCTTGTCCCGCAGGTGGCGGGTGAGCGCCCGGGTGCCGTTGATCGCGATGCCGACGACGCCGTACTCGCGCAGCTCGTCGTCGAGCGAGCGACGCGCCCGCCAGCTGGAGACGATCCGGGAGGGCTCGCGGACGACGTACCCGGCGACCTGGACGCGGCCGGACTCGGGATCCTCGTCGTTGACGCCGGTGTTGCCGATGTGCGGCGCGGTCATCGTGACGATCTGCCGGTGGTACGACGGGTCGGTGAGCGTCTCCTGGTAGCCGGTCATGCCGGTGTTGAAGACGATCTCCCCGAACGCCTCGCCCTCGGCGCCGTACGCGGTGCCGTGGAACGTCCGGCCGTCCTCCAGGACGAGCAGCGCCGGCTTGGTGGCGGAACTCACAGCGTCTTCCCTTCGAGGACGGTGGGGCGGCCGCGCAGGAAGGTCGCCCGCACGCGGCCCGGCAGTTCGAGCCCGGCGAACGGCGTGTTCCGGCTCTTCGAGGCGAAGGCCGCCGGATCGACGACCGTCCGCACGGCCGGGTCGTACAGCGTCAGATTGGCCGGGGCGCCGACCTCGATCGGGCGGCCCTGGGCGGTGAGGCGGCCGATGCGCGCCGGGCGGACCGACATGCGGTCCGCGACGCCGGCCCAGTCGAGCAGGCCGGTCTTGACCATGGCCTCCTGCACGACCGACAGGGCCGTCTCCAGGCCGATCATGCCCATCGCGGCCGGGGCCCACTCGGTCTCCTTGGCCTCGGCCGGGTGCGGGGCGTGGTCGGTGGCGACGCAGTCGATCGTGCCGTCGGCAAGGGCCTCGCGCAGTGCCTCCACGTCGGCCTTGGTCCGCAGCGGCGGGTTGACCTTGTAGACGGGGTCGTACGTCTCGGCGAGCTCGTCGGTCAGCAGCAGGTGGTGCGGAGTGACCTCGGCGGTGACCTGCCAGCCTTTGCTCTTCGCCCACCGGATGATCTCCACCGAGCCGGCGGTCGAGACATGGCAGACGTGCAGCCGGGAGCCGACGTGCGCGGCGAGCAGGCAGTCGCGCGAGATGATCGCCTCCTCGGCGACGGCGGGCCAGCCGGCCAGGCCGAGCCGCCCGGAGACCTCGCCCTCGTTCATCTGCGCCTGCTCGGTGAGCCGGGGCTCCTGGGCGTGCTGGGCGACGACGCCGTCGAACGCCTTGACGTACTCCAGCGCGCGCCGCATGAGCACCGCGTCGGACACGCAGTGCCCGTCGTCGGAGAACACCCGGACCCGCGCGGCGGAGTCGGCCATCGCGCCGAGCTCGGCGAGGCGCTCGCCCTCCAGGCCGCGGGTGACGGCACCGACCGGGTGCACGTCGCAGTGGCCGGCCTCCCGGCCGAGCCGCCAGACCTGCTCCACGACCCCGGCGGTGTCGGCCACCGGCTCGGTGTTCGCCATCGCGTGCACGGCGGTGTAGCCGCCGGCCGCCGCGGCGCGGGTGCCGCTCTCGACCGTCTCGGCGTCCTCCCGGCCCGGCTCACGCAGGTGGGTGTGCAGGTCGACGAGGCCCGGCAGCGCGATGAGGCCGTCGGCGTCGAGGACGGTCGCGTCCGGCGCCGTGAGACCCGGGCCGACCTCGGCGACGACGCCGCCGCGGATCAGGACGTCGGCGGGCGCCCCGCCGAGGATCCGCGCGCCCTTGATGAGGAACATCACGCGTCTTCCCTTCTCGATGCGTCACCGCTGCGGCCCGCGTCGCCGCCGATCGCCGGCTCGGAGCCGCCCAAGAGGAGGTACAGCACGGCCATCCGGACGGTGACGCCGTTGGCGACCTGCTCGACGATGGTCG
>JBJMIW010000202.1:0-10434 GCA_045806665.1 Actinoallomurus sp. | reverse complement strand
GTCCGTCTTCTTGGCTGGCTCGTTCTGTTGGCGCGGTCGGAGGCCTCCAAGGAGGCGGAGATCTTGGTGTTGCGGCATCAGCTGGGGAACTGGCCGGTCTGGGTCGCAGGATCGCGCCGTCGACGGTGTGGGCGATCTTGAAGAGGGCCGGTGTCGATCCGGCGCCCCGCAGACCGGGGCCGGCTTGGGGAGAGTTCCTGCGCGCTCAGGCCGAAGGAATCTTGGCCTGTGATTTCTTTCATGTTGAGACGATCATCCTCGCCCGGCTGTACTGCTTCGCGGTCGTCGAGCACGCCCCCCGCCGGGTGCATGTCCTGGGCGTCACCGCGAATCCGACCGCCGGCTGGGTGGCCCAGCAGGCCAGGAACTTGTTGATGGACCTGGGGGAGCGCGCCGGGTCGTTCAAGTTCGTGATTCGTGACCGGGACGGCAAGTTCACCGGGCTGTTCGATGAGGTGTTCCGCGCCGAAGGCATCCGCATCGTGCGCTCCGCTGTCCAGGCGCCTCGCATGAACGCGATCATGGAACGCTGGGTCGGCAGCGTACGCCGCGAACTACTCGACCGGCTCCTCATCGTCACGCCGCGCATCTGCGCAAGGTGCTCGCCGAGTACGAGGACCATTTCAACGCCCACCGTCCCCACCGCGCCTTGAACCAGGCCAGCCCATTGCGAGCGTTACCCGACCCGGTCGACGCCGACATCAAGGTCATCCGACGAGACCGGCTCGGTGGTCTGCTACACGAATACTCCCGGGTCGCATAGGGCGGCCGAATTTTCGGCACCGACAGGCCGAATATTCGGCACCGACAAGCTTGCCGCCTTCCCCGCGGGTGTCACCGGGGCCACACTGATGCCCGGCGGCTGGCTGCAGACCTGGGTCCCAGGTGTGCTGACCGTCCTGTGGGTACTCGCCGCGAGCGTGCTGCTCGTCCGCGAGCATCTGCCGGCCCTGACCGTGCGGGCTCCGCACGTCATGGGTCCGGGTCCGGCCTGACCACACTGCCGGGCGCGGAGTGCGTGGAGTAGGTGTGTCTGGTTCCAGATCAGGGTGCGGTCAAGGAGTTCGTGCCTGCACGTTTGTATCCACCGTTCATGATTGAGTTCATGCGCGGGATCTGACGCGGGTTCTCAAGTGCCGAGGGCGATGATGACCATCGCGTCCGAGCTTTCGCTGTCGAAGGGGTCGCCGGTGATTCGTCCGCCGATGGCGCCGCAGGACCGCACCACCACGAGACCCGCGTCGCGCATCATCTGCTCGACGGTCTCGATCGTGTAGTAGTGCACGAAGTGGTGGAACCACTCGGGCTCGTCCTCGCCCGGCCTTCTAAGCGAGATGACATCGAGCGAGGTGCGCGCTGCGCGATCGGCGATTCGGTATTTCGTGCGGACCGCGCCGGTCGGCAGGGTCTCGCTGTTGACCGGATCCCGCTCGTACCAGGAACTCCCGTTGACGTATTCAAAGACGAAGGGCCGCCCGGGCTTCAGGACCCGGGCGGCGTGCCGGAATATCGCCGCGTTGTCGGCGTCCTCACCTTCGTAACCAAACGACGACCCGATGTTGAAGACCGCATCCATGCTGTCCGTCGGGAAATCCAGCGGGTGGGTCATGTCGCCGACGACGTACTCGATATCAGCGTTGAGGCGACCGGCGGCAGCCTTCCCCAGTTTGACGATTTCCGGCTGTATGTCCAGGTTGGTGATCCGGAGGCTGTACTTCGCGAACGCCGTGTCGTGGATGCCGTTCCCAGAGCCGAGGACGAGGATCCGCTCCCCGTCGCCCGGTTGCAGAGAGAGTTCAGCGAGCCTGGCCATGAGGTCGTCGACGAGCTGCTCATGCTGAGCGGTGTTGGCCACGTAATCCGGATGCGCCTCCAGGTAGAGCTTCCCGTACGACGGGTGCTCGTCCACTCCCAGCAGCAACTCCCGGGCCCGTTGCTGGTAATGGCTGGCAACTCTCGGGCCGAACGCGGCGCGCTCCGTGTCACTGATCTGATTATCGACATAGTCCCTGACGAGCGCGTGCATGCGGTAGGTCTCCCCGGACTTGGTGACGATGAGGCGGCCGCACAGCGAGTCCAGGGTCACTTCGGCCGTTTCCGGGTGTGCGTCGGCTGCATCGATGAGGCCCAGGTCGACGGGGCCGTGGAGGAACGCGACTAGCCTCGCGACCTCCTGCTCACGGGCGGTGAGTTCCTGATAGAGCGGCTCGATCCACGACCTGAGATCGTCCGTGCGTATGGGGATGCTTCTCAGTCCGTCGAGCGTCAGATCGCCTCGCTTCCACCCTGCGAGGACGAGCATTGCCTGCGGAAGGCCATCGGCGGCCTCCCATACCCGTTGCGCCACGTCCTCCTCAGTCACGACGCCCCACTTCCTGAGGAACTCAAGTGCCATGTCCGCATCGAGGCCCTCGATCGAATGGCGGCCGATTCGGGGATAGGCGTGAAGCGTGTCGATGCGTCGCCTGCTGATCAAGAGCACCGTGGAAGGCATGACGCTCCGCTCGGCAAGGTGCACCAGCTCGTCGAGGCCCTCGTCATGGACGTTGTGGTAGTTGTCGATAACCAGGACCGTTCGCTGGGCCGACAGGTAGTCCATCACGGTCTGAGCGAGCCAAACCGGGTCGCTGCTGCTCTGCTGCGCCAGGGCGGCACGCAGCTCCCGTCCGGCGGCGGAGCGGGAATTCTGGACGACCAGGGTAGCGGCGAGCGACCTGAGGTCCAGGTCCCCGGACTCCCTGCAGTCGAACCAGCGGAGTTCACCGCCGCGCCGCCGCCGCGTGGTCAGACACGCCTTGGCGACGAGGGTGGTCTTGCCCGCCCCCTGCAGTCCCTGCACCACGACCACGGAGGACCGCCCGCGCAGATCGTCCTTCAGCCTCTTCAACGACCGCGCCCGATCGACGAGCGGCTCCGCATCGCCCGCGATCTCGCGCGGCCGCACGTAGAGCGCACTCACTTCCAGGTCCTCAACCCCCTCCGGCTGCGCAAGCTGAAGCGGCCGCTCCCTCGTCGCCCACCCTCCAGTCGCGACGCCCAGCCCGGCGAAGACCATCGCGGCAGTGAGCCAGCCCCAGTTCACTACCCCGTTGTTGAGAACCTGATTGATCGAGACACCGACCCCGACCACCAGCGCCGCCGTACAAATACCGGCCAGCCAGAGTCGCAAGCGAGGGCTCACCTGTCCTCGCCCTCCCTGCGACGAGCCGTAAACGAACAGAGCCCTCGATACCGCAATTCTCAGCCACCCGAACGCGAACCTGCCAAGCATTGCCGATGCTGGCCAAACCAGCGGCGCTCCCCGAATGATCATGGCAACGATGTCAAAGAACCGTCAAGGATGTCCCTGGACCTCGCAGGTGGTTTTGTGAGTGGTCCGACGGCTTTGGCGGTGCGCAGGTTCCAACCCCCGGGGGGATGCCACACAGATGGGAACGAGGATGAGCATTTACGACGGCCAGCTTGTGATCGATGGGCGCTCCGCCGTCGGTGGATGACCTCTACCGTATCAAAAAAGGTTGTTCCGATCATGCCCTGACCTGCGGGTTTTCGAGATGCCGCAGGTCAGTGCCGTCCGGTGATGCTCGTTGGCGTTTGTTCGGGACGGTTCAGGAACCATACGTGCTCCCGCTGCTGCGTGCTCCAGGGCGGGAGCAGCGGGAGCATGGACCGGGGGAGCACGGTTGTTGTCTGCGGTTCTTATGGGCGTGAGAGGACGTTCGGTCGCGAGCGACGTATGGTCAGCGTTGTCCGCCGTGTAGGCGTATGGCTCTGGTGAATCCGGTCGGGGAACTCGTCCGTTTGGCGGCAGCGCTCGCCCGGAGCCAGACAGCGGTGACATTTAGCCGGCTCGAGCCGGTGTGGACAGAGCTCGGGCACACGACCGGTAGGGGTATGCCGATCGGGTGCCTATGAAATGCCCAGGCTCACTCCCGCCTGAAGCTGCAGGTCGGCGCCCGAGATCCGATTTTCGAGCGGTACAGGGTGTCCAGGCGTCCACCGGGATCCTAACAGGACTATTTGGTCCATAAAGGTGCTCGGTCCAAGGAGCGGGCCGGGACTCCAACCAGGACGGCGGCGCCGGATGGCATCGTCTCGTCCGCACACGACTGGCCACCGGACAGCCGAGCCGGCTGCCTGTACTGGGCGCGTTCGGGCATGCCAGAGCCGTAGGCGTGGAGGAGTTCGGTCCTAGATCAAGCTAGCCATCCTCCTCGTCCGTGTCGGGTACGACGTGCACGACGGCCTCCTCCGCTGAGGCCGCACCGTTGACTTCGTCGGGTAATCGTCGGCGGACAGATGCACCGCAGCGCTACGGCCAGCCGATCGCGCCACCTGGCGTGCGAGCGAACCGAGGCGTGTCCCCAAGCCCCGCCTGGAAGGGCAACCCTCTGCAGATCTCGCTCCGAGCACGCGCTCAAAGAGTCCGTCCCCGGCCGGACCGGCGGGCCGCCGAAGCGCGGGCATATGCTGACGGATTGAACTTGATGGACCAAAGGATGCAGGGTCCACGAGTGCAGATCTTTCGAGACCTAGACGAGGACGGCATGGCCATCACCCGAGGGTTTGTCGGTCGACGGCGATCGACACCAAGGACTGGACATTCACGGTCGACGGCCTGGTCGACAGCCCGAGGGCGTGGACATGGGAGGAAATCCTGCCCGGCTGGCGGTTCCGCATCTCTACTTCTAGAAGAGCGCCAAGTGGGTCTCTGGCCTGACGATCATGGCCGAGGATGAACCCGGCTTCTGGGAGCAGAACGGATATCACGACCACCGCAACCCGTGGGCTCGAGCAGCGCCATCAGGTGACTGATGGCGCTTCCACCTCGTGGCAGACGGCCACCATCACCGAGATCGGCGATGAGACCCACGCCGCGAAGACACTCCAGCTCAAACTCGCCGCGCCCCACCTTGATACACGCCGTTCACCCAGCCGAACGCGCGTTCCTGCATGTCAACCAACAGATTCACGGACTATCGCGCGCTACCTCAACTGCGGAAGCCCGGTGCCGGAGGTTCTCCACGCCGATGGCGCCCCCGCCACCCGCACGAGAATGATCAAAGTAAGACTTCACGAGGCAGACGGCGGCGGGCGACCGCCCCGGCGGGGACGTTCCCCTCGGCCGAGGGTGCCGGGCAGGCACTGCCGAACGGCCATCGAGTGACATTGAGAGGCAGCTATGACTAAACGGGTGATACCACCGCCGCAGGGTGACCGACCGACTCCGGTCGCGCCCCCGCCCCCACCGGCCTGGCGGCATTGGCTGTGGCCGGTCGCCATCGCGCTGACCGTCGGATTGTGGGTGCTGGTGCCGAAAGTGCAGGCCCCGCCGAAGATGGACCTCACCTACTCCCAGTTCCTCACCGATGTCGGTGCCCGCCAGGTCAAGACCGTCACCATCGCCACCGACGGAAAGGCCAGCGGCACCCTGACCAACGGGCACCGGTTCTCCACCATCGTCCCGGTCCAGTTGGCCGGTGCCCCGCTGCTGGACCGCCTGGAACGGGCCAATGTGACCATCGCGGCCTCCTCGCCTTCGCCCTCGCTGGGCTCCCAGCTGTTCTCCTGGGTGTTGATCCTGGCGCCGTTCCTGTTGATCGTCTGGTTCTGGAGACGGATTTCCAAAGGCGCCGCGGGCCAGTTGCAGGGCGCACTGGGGGTCGGCAGGTCGAAGGCGAAGGTGTTCGACGCCGAGCGGCCGCGGACTACCTTCACCGACGTCGCCGGATACGAGGGAGCCAAGGCGGAGATCGCCGAGGTGGTCGATTTCCTCCGCCAGCCCGAGCGCTACCGTCGCGCCGGGGCCATGGCGCCCCGCGGTGTGCTGATGATCGGCCCGCCCGGGACCGGGAAGACCCTGCTGGCTCGGGCGGTCGCCGGAGAGGCCGGCGTGCCGTTCTTCTCGGTGGCAGGCTCCAGCTTCGTGGAGATGTTCGTCGGTGTCGGCGCGGCCCGGGTACGGGACCTGTTCGCCGAGGCTCGCAAGCGTGCGCCCGCGATCGTGTTCATCGACGAGGTCGACGCCATCGGCGGCCGGCGGGCCGGGTCGGGGGCCGTGGTCTCCAACGATGAGCGCGAGCAGACCCTTAACCAGATGCTGTCGGAGATGGACGGATTCGACCCCGCCGAGGGCATCGTCGTATTGGCCGCCACCAACCGGCCCGAGGTTCTGGACGCCGCACTGCTGCGTCCGGGACGCTTCGACCGCCAGGTCACCATTCCGCTGCCGACGCTGGCCGAGCGCGCGGCCATCCTGGCGGTGCACAGTAAGGACAAGCGACTTGACCCCGGCGTGGACCTGGAGGTCGTGGCGCGGGGCACCCCCGGGTTCTCCGGCGCGGATCTGGCCAACCTGGCCAACGAGGCCGCCATCGTCGCCGTCCGCGATGACCGCGAGGTGCTCACCGCAGGCGACTTCGACGCCGCCCGCGACCGCATCCTGCTCGGCCGACGCGAAGGCTCCAATGCGCTGCTGCCGGAGGAGAAGTACGCGGTGGCCGTCCACGAGGCCGGCCACGCGCTGGTGGCTGCGCTATCCCCGCACGCCGACCCGGTGGCCAAGGTCACGATCCTGCCAGCCGGTCAGACCCTCGGCGTCACCGAGCAGCTCCCGCTGGTCGAACGCCACCTGTACGGCGAGGACTACTTGAATCAGTCCCTCGCCGTGCGGCTCGCCGGACGCGCCGCGGAACTCCTGGAGTTCAGCCAGGGCTCCACCGGGGCGGCCAACGACCTGGCCCAGGCGACCGAACTGGCCACCAAGATGGTGCGCGAGTTCGGCCTGTCCCCCTCGATAGGCCCCGTCGGCTACCCCCAGGGCGGGTCGGTGTTCCTGGGCGGCGGCGGGCCGGGCCTGGCCAGCCGGCCCTTCGCCGAAGCCACCCAGGCGGCCATCGACACCGACGTCGCCCGCCTGCTCCGCGAAGCCGAGCAGCGCGCCATCGACCTGCTCACTGCCCACCGCAGCGAGCTGGAGCGTCTGGTCGAGCTGCTGCTGGAACAGGAGACCGTCGACGGCACCGCCGTCTACGGCCTCCTCGGGACCCGCGTACCGGCCGAGCACACCGGCGGGGCAACCGTAGCGCCCCGGCGTGCGGCCATCACCGGGCAACCCGCCACGCATCTCAGCGGTGACATCGACGTACCAGAGGCCACCAGGCCGCATCGGCTGCCCGCCGGCCGGCCGACCCAATCGCCGAAGGAGCTGTGACCGTGCACAACCACACCGGTCATCACGATCATTCCGGGGATCATCAAGTGAGCCACGGCAAGGGGCGCAGCACGGCGGTACTGGATGTCTGCGGTGTGCTGCGGGCTTCTGAGCAGAACGTCGTCGCCGCCGTGCTACCCGCGCTACTACCGTCGCGCCCGCGCTGTGGGGTACGGAAACGGGCTTCGCAGGCGTTGGCCTGCGGGTTCGTGGGATGAGCATGGTCGGGTAGCAGGCATCCTGGCTGCTTGTGTCTTGGTCTGTGCTTTACCTACTGCTGCGTCGGATCCTTCGGCTCGTGGTGTTGTTCGGGCGCAGTGATGGTGCCAAGGAACTGGAGATCGTTGTGCTGCGTCATCAGGTCGCCGTCCTGCGCCGTCAGGTGAGCCGTCCTGATCTGAACGACGGGGATCGGGTCCTGTTGGCCGCGCTGTCGCGGTCCCTGGCCCGGTCAACGTGGAGCAGCTTCTTCGTCGCTCCGGCTACGTTGCTGCGCTGGCACCGCCATTTGGTCACCCGCAAGTGGACCTACTCGCGCAGGCGCCCCGGCCGTCCCTCAACTCGCAAGGAGATCCGGGAGGCGGTGCTGCGGCTGGCCAGGGAGAACCCGACCTGGGGTTATGTCCGGATCAGCGGCGAACTCGCTGGAGTCGGTGTCCGTGTTCCGCCCAGCACCGTACGCGACATCCTCAAAGGCGCCGGTCTGGGCCCGGCGCCACGCCGGGCGTCTCGGACCTGGCGGCAGTTCCTGACCTCCCAAGCGTCCGGGATCTTGGCGTGTGACTTCGTGCACGTCGACACGGTTTTCCTCAAACGCCTGTACGTCTTGTTCGTCATGGAGATCGAGACACGCCGGGTCCACATTTTGGGCGTCACGTCCAATCCGACCGGTGTCTGGGCCATCCAGCAGGCCCGGAACCTGCTGATGGACCTGGGTGAACGTGTGGGCGCCTTCAGGTTCCTCATCCGGGACCGTGACGGCAAGTTCTCCCGCAACTTCGATGAGGTGTTCGCCGCCAGTGGTGTGCGGATCACCAAGACGCCTGCCCGGTCGCCGCGGGCGAACGCGTTCGCGGAGCGGTTCGTGGGAACGCTACGCCGTGAGTGCCTGGATCATCTGCTGATCTACGGTGACCGGCACCTGCGCACGGTCCTGGGCGAGTATGAACGCCATTTCAACGATCGTCGCCCGCATCAGGGCCGTTCCCTTCGCCCGCCGCTGCACGACCCGAGCGAGGTGATCGACATGACCGCCGGATCCGCCGTCGAAGGACCGTCACCGGGCTGATCATCGAGTACCGCAGAACTGCCTGATCGTCCTGCGAACGCCCAGCCCAGCAACGGTATCTGCCTTTTGGCACCGCACAGGCTGAAACGCAGGACAGCCGCCCGGTGATCTTGATGTGTGACGATCAATGACCTTCGGGCGGCTGCTGCCGCCAGGGTAGTGGCTGCGGCGGCCGGTGGCCATCTCGATGATCTGATGGCCGGCATGGCCGGGTGTTTCCGCAGGCGGGAGCCGCGGGTTTCGGCGAAGAAGTACGTGCGGGCGTTGATGAGTGATCTGCCGCGTAAGAACTGCTGGGCGATCGCCGAACATGCCGGGGACGCCACGCCCGGCAAGATGCAGCACCTGCTGGAGGCAGCCAAATGGGACACCATGGCCGCGATGGCCGCCGTCCGCGCGTTCGGGTGCGGGCACCTGGACGACGGCGACGCGGTCGCGATCTTGGACGAGTCCGGGCAGGAGAAGAAGGGCACCGCCACGGTCGGTGTCAAACGCCAGTACGTGGGGTGCGCGGGCCGGATCTCCAACGCCATCAACATCGTGTACTGCAGCTTCGCCACCAGGGCCGGGCACGCCCTGGTGGGCGCCCGCCCCTATCTGCCCCGCGAATGGGCCACCGATCCCGGCCGGCGCGCCCAAGCCCGGGTGCCCGAACAGGTCGCCTTCGCGACCAAACCCGAGCTGGGCCGGCAGATCCTGGCCGACCTGCACGCCGAAGGTCGGCTCCCGCCGTGGGTGACCGGCGATGAGGTCTACGGAGCCGACCCGGGCCTGCGCGCCTGGCTGTAACAGGTCGGCACCGGCTACGTCCTGGCCATCGCCAAGTCCACCCCGATCGCCTTCACCAAGGCCCGCACCGCCAGGGCCGATGAAGCGCTGAAGATGCTGATCGCCGCCGACTGGATCATCGAATCGTGCGGGGCCGGGTCCAAAGGCGAACGCCGGTATGCCTGGGCCTGGATCGGCACCGCCGACCCACGCCGTCACCTGCTGATCCGCCGCAGCCTGACCCCGAACGCCAAAGGCGTCCGTGAGGTGGCGTTCTACCTGTGCTTCGCCCCCGCAGGACGCCGGGTCACCCTGCGGACCCTGATCACGGTCGCCGGGCGCCGATGGCCCGTGGAGGAGGATTTCCAGACCGGAAAGGACGCCTTCGGGCTGGACCATTCCCAGGTCCGCACCTATCCGGCGCTGCTCCGCCACCTCGTGCTGGCGATGGCAGCGCTGGCCGTGGTCGCCGTCACCGCCGCCCACGCCCGGATGAGCATCACCGCCACAGCACCCTCGCCCACCAGCCTCGACGACATTCCACCCGCCGACCTGGCCTGATCCCGCTGACCGTCGCCGAGGTCAAACGCCTGGTCAACCTCCTCACCCGCCACTGGCACAGGTTGGAACATCACCTGCGCTGGCATATCTGGCGACGACGCCACCAAGCCCGCGCCCGCTGGTTCCACCAACGAGCACGACTCAAACGCCGATGACCAGATCACGATCTCGGACTGCCGTACTAGGTGCGTCGAATTACGCGGAACGCGGGTAGTGGCGGCTAGCCGTGAGGATCCGGGCGATAGCTACGGCGCGAGAGGTCGAAGCAAAGACCGTCGACATGACCGTCATCCGCACGACGCCGCTCAACACCCTGGCCGCTGGGTGCGAGGACCTGATCGTCTGCACCGCCAGTTCCCATTGTCCGCTACCGTTCGCCGACCTGGCCGAGCAGGACCGCCATGCCAGGCTCTGCCACTGAACCCGCCCGATCGCGGGCCCTTGTTCGCTGGTGGGGATGGGGCGTTTGGCGACCTGCCGGAGTCCGGTATCGGGTTGGTGTCGGGTGCGGGGTTCGGCCATGCGTGTGCGGCACACGCCGGCGCCGTCCGCGAAGCCGCCATCGCCTCCGAAAAGAGGCGCTAATCCATTGCCAGCTGCGTGC
>JBJMIW010000201.1:0-11660 GCA_045806665.1 Actinoallomurus sp. | reverse complement strand
CGGGTTCCAGTAAGGCTTCGCGAGGTCGCTGAGGGTCGTCAGGAACACCCGGGCCCCGGTGGCGCCGAGCACGCGGATGGCCCGGTCGATCTGGGTGTCGAGCCGCGCCCGGAACACCGGATCGGTGATGGACGTCGGGTGATCTTGCGCGGGTAGCTGCTGTGCGACCCTGGCGTCGTAGTACGCCGCTTCCAGCAGTACCGCCGCCGGACGGTACTTGGTCACCAGGTCCCGCCAGAACTCCGGCCAGTCGTTGCACGCCGGACGGGAGGCGATGAGCTGCCCCGAACCAAGCAGGACCTTGACGGGCTGCATGATGCCGCAACCGGCCCGTGCCTCCTTGATCACGAGGTTGTGCCGGTCCCCGCCGAGGTTGGCCATCTTCTCCATTCCGATGCCGAGGAGCGCGCCCCAGGAGTCTCCGACCACCAGCACGCTCAGGTCTCGGACCTCAGGGCGTACGGCCGCATCGCCCAGTGGGGGGACCTGCGGGTTCACCGTGAGCCTGGTGGAGGTCTGTGCGGCATCCGGCGGCGGTGCGGAATCCGGTGGTCGTGTCGCCGCCTGGCCGGCGCCGCCCATCAACAGGTCCATCGCGCAGCAGCCGGCCGCCAGTGCCTGCAGCATCGCCCGGCTCGTGATACCGAACATCGGTGCTCTCTTTCTCGCAGAGATGACGGTGGGTCATCCGGTCCGGTGGGCGACGGCCGTCCACACGGTGGTCAGGATCCAGTTGCCGAGCCGGTCGTGGGCCGGAGCGCTCGGGTGGGCGGTCTCGTCGTAGACGTCGATACCGCCGATGCGGGCGGGGCAGTCGTCGTGCACGCACAACTGACGCTGTACGTCCAGCAAATGGACGTTGCGGCCGGCGTTGCGCCGAACCACCGACTCCACCTCACGGTTCATGAGGTGAGCCGTACGGCCCTGGTCGCCCTTGCCGATCACCGCGGTGCCCACGAACACCGCGGCACCATGCGCGCCCAGCAGCCCGATGGCCCGGTCCATGTTGGCCTGGTACCGCTGCCGGAACACCGGGTCGCCGAGGTCGCGCGGCCTACCACCGTCGATCACCTGTGGCGTCTGACGGTGTTTCCACCGGCCTTGCCCACGTTCGCCATGCCGACGCCGAGGTTGCGCGCCCACGAGTCGCCCACCACCAGGACGGTCAGCCCCTTGACCTCCGGGGAGGGCTTCACCGTGCCCAGCGGCGGCGCGACAGCCTCCGCGGCATTCTTGAGCCCCGGAGCACCACCAGTAACGTGGCCGCAGCCGGCGACCGCTCCGAGCACCGCGGCAAGCGCAGCTGCCTTCGTCGATCTGGTGATCCGCACCTTCGCCCCCGCATCGGTCATTCGTTCACAAGATCAATTGGCGACGATATCACTGACAGTGATCATTCGTGATCCTGTAGTAGTTGACCTTCCGTAAATCTCAGATCCGCATAACGCAATGGGCGCGGAGTTCCGTGGCCGACCAGCGGGACCGGGCTTCGCCCGATACGAGGACGCCGCACCTAATTCGCGCGACGTGTGCGGATGCCCTGGAATCAATGATCTAGTCGGGAATCAGTCCCTTGGGTTCCGGGCGGCCCGTGACGAGCGAGGTGACGAGTTCGGCCATCGTCTTGCCGTCCCAGGCGTCCACCTGGACGGCGCCGGGCACCACGATTTTCACCGTCGGCACCGTTTTCGCCACGACGGCGCCGTCTCGCAAGGCCAGCGCCAGCCGGACGAGGTCGTACAGGTGATTGCCCTTGTCAACCGTGACCGCACCGGTGGCCTTCCTGACGAAGGCGATGATCCGGGCCGGATCGAGTGCCATTTCCGGACGTGTCGCCTTCTCGATCAGTGCCGCGATGAGCCTGCGCTGGCGTTCGGCCCGGCCTGGGTGGGAACGGGCGGAATCACGGGTGCGCAGATACGTCAGGGCCTGGCCGCCGGAGAGGAGCGAGCAGCCTGCGGATGAGCCGGGCGTGGAAGTCCGGGCCGGCCTGCCGGTGCACATGCGCACGCCGCCGACCGCGTCCACCGTTGTGGCCAGGCCGTCGAGACCGATCTCGGCGTAGTGCTCGATTCTGGCGTGGATGATGCTCTCGAGCGTGCGGATCAGCAGTTGCGGGCCGCCCCGAGTGTAGGCGGCGCCGAGAGAGCCGGGGCCGTAGCCGGCAATCACGCCGTAGGCGCGCAGAGGCAGGGGCAGGTCCACCAGCATGGGCCTGCTGCCGTCGTGGCGGATGTTGAGCATCATGATCGTGTCGACCTGGCGTCCCGTCGTGCGGCTCTGGCGCCGCTCTCCGCCAGGCGTCGGGGGACCGTCGTGGCTGACCAGGAGCCAGGTCTCCCCGAGCCCCCACGTTGGCTTGAGAGGGTAAGACTCGGTCGCGTCGATTCGGTCGAGCCGCGTTTCGACGAGGAAGCACGAACCGATCACGGACACGAGCAGCAGGTCGAGTATGGCGAATGGCCAACGCCTCCCGCCATATCGAGGTAGCCACGATCTCGGCCACGGCGGCGGCTCATCAGGGTTCATGGTGTGGTGTTCCCTCCGCCGTCACCGGACGCGGTCGCACTGCTCCCGCCATGCAACACGCCTTTCGTATCTCGCGGGGTCGATTAGGTGCTGCTACTGTCCGTAGTTATACAGCCGCGTACTGTGCAAGGCGGCTCATCGAAACACGGTGTCTCCGCGACCGTCCGGGAGGGCTGAGGTGCGAGCGTGCCGGCGCCGGGGCGGTGCCCGTGAAGGCGGGACCGAGTCCTCGCCCGGAAACGGCGGCACGGTGACCGACGTTGAGGGTGCGGCACGGCCGGCGCATCACGTACGGGCCGCGGGCTTCCGGGACCTGTGCCGACCGGCGACGCTGGTGCTTGTTCTGATTCCCCTGAGCCTGCTCGGCGGCGGCACGTCCACCACTGGCCGCCTCGCCGTCGTCACCGTGGTCGCCGCGCTCGCGGCGATCACCGCTGCGTCGGTCCTCGTGGGCATCCTGCCGATTCGGCACGCGTACCTCTGGATTACGCTCTTCGCCGGCCTGCTGACCGTGAGCTTCGTCTTTCCCCTGGTGACGACACCCGTGGCGCCTCAGGAGCGGCATCGGGTCGTCGATCTCGTGGGGCCTTTGAGCGGGATGCCCCCCGCACAGCTCGATCGCCTCTTCGACCTCGTAGGACTGCTGGCAGGCCTGGCTCTGCTGGGCGTCAGCGTCGCGGCCTCGCCGCATCCCCGGCAGGTCGCCCGCGTGATCGCGCTGTCCGGCATGGCCGCGGCCGGGTACGTTCTCGTCCGCGGCGGCTTCGTCAACGTGCGCCTCGAAGGGCTCGGCTGCAACCCGAACTATCTCGGCTTCCTCCTCGCCCTTCCGACCGTCACCGCCGTGGGGCTGGTGCGATATGCCCGTAACCCGAGATGGCTCGTGCCCGCCGCCGTATGCGTCGTCGCACTCTTCGAAACTCACTCGCGAAGCGCGTTCCTGGCGGCCGCCGCCGGCGTCGTCCTCGTCCTGATCCAGGGACGCTCCTGGCTTTTCCAGCTCCTGCTCATTTCCACAGTCGCCGCTGCCGCGACCGCGGCGGCGGCCGGCGGGATGCTCCAACCGATGGGCCGGCGCATCGAGAACCTCGGCGCGGGTGGTCGAACGATCACCGACCTGAGCCTGAGCAACGGTCTGCGCAAGCGAGCGGCGAAGTTCGCCGTACGCGTGATCATCGAGCACCCACTCCGGGGGATCGGCCTTTCGACGTTCCCCGACTATGCCAAGCGGTCCCCGGGATTCGGCGTGTATGTCGCCACCCATGACGAATACCTGCGGCTGGCCGCCGAGGCGGGCATCGTCACCTTGATCGTCTTCCTCGTCCTGCTCTGGCTCGGCGTGGGAAGGCGGCAGGCCGGCGACCTGGCGCTGCTGCGGGCCGTCGTACTCACCTATGGCGCGATCCTCTTTTTCGCCAACCCGCTGGCGAATCTGGTCGTCAGCGTGCCCATCTGGGTCTCGCTGGGCTGCCTCCTGGCCTCGCGGCCCAGCCGAGGGCTCAAGACGATGACGCTCGCGGTCAGGGCGGTCCGCGCGCTCTGGCGAAACCGGCGAACCGCCCTGACCTTCAGGTCAGGGCCACAACGGGGAGGGACGGAACCACGTGCCCGAGAGCCGAGCCGATGCCCGTAGGGATGACAGGTTCCCCTTCGGTGCGAACTGGCGTTCCTTCATCGAACTCATCGATGAAACGAGGATCACGGCTGCCATCCGTGCCCTCCTCGATCCTCTGGAGGCCGTCGACCTAACGGACCGCACCTTTCTCGACGTCGGGTGCGGCAGCGGGCTCTTCTCGCTGGCCGCCCACCGGCTCGGGGCACGGGTCCGTTCGTTCGACTTCGATCCCGATTCGGTCGCCGCCACGGCCGAACTACGCAGGCGCTTCGCCCCGGACAGTGACTGGGACATCGAGCAGGGCTCCATTCTCGACGAGCGGTTCGTCGAGCGCCTGGGCACCTTCGACATCGTCTACTCCTGGGGCGTCCTGCACCATACCGGCGACCTGTGGGGCGCGATGAACGCCACGTCTTGCCTGGTCGCCCGGGGTGGTCTCCTCTACATCTCCGTCTACAACGACCAAGGGCCGCAGAGCCGGATGTGGTGGCACGTGA
This sequence comes from Actinoallomurus sp., assembly GCA_045806665.1. Classification (GTDB taxonomy): domain Bacteria; phylum Actinomycetota; class Actinomycetes; order Streptosporangiales; family Streptosporangiaceae; genus Actinoallomurus. Next base: position 7,019 of record JBJMIW010000201.1, on the reverse strand, counting down.
AGCGGCGTTACAACAGATCCGGTCCGCTGGCGCGGCGAGTTCTCCTGGTCGGGAGCACCGCCTACCTCGCCCGGCATGCGCCGCTGCGCAGGCTACTGCGGGCGGCCTCCACCGGCGCTGGCGCGCTGGACAGGCGGGTACGGCCGCGAGGCATGTCCGTCAGGCATGACCTCGTCGATTGGGTCGGCGGATTCCCGTTCGAGGTGGCCAAACCCGAGGCGGTGTTCACGTTCCTGCGGGCCCGCGGCTTCGAACTGCGCTATCTGACGACCTGCGGGGGCGGCCTCGGGTGCAATGAGTACGTCTTCGAAAACCGCGATCATCCGACGTTCGGGCATCGTCCGAATTTCCGCTCGAGCAGTTCGAGGTAGATGCGTATGTGGTCATCGACCATGACATCGACGCGCAGGTGGGCCCTCGCCCAGTCACGTGCCTTCAGTCTCAGCTCGGTGGCGAGCGCCGGCTCTCTGATCACCTGCTCGATGCCGTCGGCCAACGCGTCCGGGTCGGCGGGTGGCACCAGTATCCCTCGGCCGCGGAGCAGTTCGCCGGTGCCTCCCACGTCGGTCGCGACGACCGGGCGTCCCGCCGCCATTGCCTCCATGACCGCGTTGCTCATGCCTTCCTGGAACGAGGCCAGGGTTACGATGTCGGCCCGCGCCAGCAACCGTCCGATGTCGGTCCGGACTCCGAGGAACCGGACGTCGATGCCGAGCCGTGCCGCCTGACGCTCCAGCGCCGGCCGGTCGGGGCCCTCGCCGGCCAGCACAAGTGTGCAGGGCGATCCTCGCGTACGCAGTCGTGCGATGGCGTCGAGAAGGTACCGGTGGCCCTTGTAGGAGATGAGGTTGGCCACGCACAGAACGACGGGGAGCCGGGTGGTGAGGGGGGCCGGAGGCATCGGTTCGAAGGCGGACTCGGGCAGGCCGTTGCGCACGACCGTGATCTTCCTCGCTAGACCGCCCCCGTCGCGGAGCGTGTCGTCGGCGACGGCCACCGCGTTCGCCACGAGATGGTCGGTCATCCGCGTCGCCATGGCGTCTAGGGCCAGCAGCAGAGGGCGCCCCCGTTTGAAGTCTCCGAGACTGCGCCGACCGGCCACGAGTACCGGGACGCCTGCGAGGCGAGCGGCCGGAGCGGCCGTCACGTAGCTGTGGAAGAGAAAGGCGTGGAGTACGTCCGGTCGCGTTCGGCGTAGGTGACCGACGAGCCGGAGGAACGCCGCGGCATTGCCCGACGGCATCCGCCAGCCTGCCGAGGCGCGTTGAAACCCCAGGTGGATGATGGGCACCTCGGCGGCGCGGAGCGCGCCTTCACGAGGACCTCCCTCGAACATCACGAGCACGCTGGTGTCGACGCCCCGGGCGCGCAGGCCGTCGGCGAGCAGGACGAGCTGCTTCTCGGTACCGCCGAGGCCGAGTTGGCCAATCAGCAGACACACGCGGCCTGGCCGGGCTGCGGGCACCCCGCTGACATCGGCCCGCGCTGAGACCGCGACGCCCCTTTCGGAATCGTTCCGCACTGTCATGGCCGATCGCGCCCATAGGGGGGACCGCTTTTGCCGAATGGTGTCGCATATGTTGCCATGGTCAGACGTTGCCTCTTTTCCGGAACGTCCAGGTTCGATTTATCGCGTAACTAAACGGCGGGCTCAGCAGGATTATCAGCGCCTGCGCCATCATGAGGGGAATTCCAGCGAACTCCACCAGAAGAGGAAGGCCGATGACGGACGCGCCGAGAAAGCTCAGCCCGACCGCGTAGAAGCGCAGGCAGCCGGACAGCCAGCCCTCACCGGAGACTTTGAAGACGACTAGGCGGTACAGCGGATAGACGATCACCGTGGTGGCGAAATGGCTGCCCACGACCAGTAAAAGATAGGGCACGGTATTCTTGGTGGCCAGCAATCCTAGGCCAAGAAGAGCGTAATATATCCCGCCCGTCACGGCGCCTGCCAGCAGATATGTGATGCGCTCGCCGAGGAGAGCCGAGATCGAGGCCCGCCGTGAGACGGGGGCCTCGCGGGCGCTCCGGCTTTTCAGCTGGTACATGTTGCGGTCACTTCGGATCTGCTTTCGCTGCCCGGACGACACCTTTCAGGTATCCGGCGGCGGCCGGCCCCGTGTTGAAGATCAGATCAAGAACGGTCACCTGGTGGTCGAACGGTGGGTGGAGTTGCGGATATTCGGGGTAGCCGGAGTAGTCGAACCATCGGACCTCGATCCCCGCTTGTCGGAAGAGGCTTTCGTCAAGGTAGGCTCGTGCGGCCGGACCTGTCACATATTGGTCGGCGTTGGCCTTCTGGCACAGATCGACCAAGCGCTCGGTTTTTGATCCCGTCGCATCATAGTCCTCGGCCCTGCTCAAATTCGCCTGGATGCCGAGGATAGGACAGATGCCTTCGAGAAAATATCTGTTTATTTCCGACAGTTTATCGTTTTCGCATTTCTGATAGAGCTCCTCCAGGATTGGTGCGACCTTATCGAAGCGGGGAGCCTTCCTGTATGTCTGTGCGAGGATTTGCCAGTGCGCGATATGCCACTCCGGATCGCTTATCGTCACTTCGTTGATCAGCTGACTCCGAGGGCCGCGCTTGAGTGGAATCGAGAGCCACTTGAGACCCGTCGCCGTCTTTATGCGGTTGCGATTACGCCAATCTCTGTCGGTATATTGCACGTCGTCGAACAGCATGAACTCGTCGACATGAGCGATCATGTCGAAATATCCTTTCCATGGGATATAGTTCGACTGGACTATGGCGATCCGTTTCATGCACCTCACACTTTCGGACAGCTCGAAATCCGCACTGCGTCTACGGGAAAGTATTCATGACGACTACCGAAGCCACGACCGTCGACTGCCGACCGGTTGAGAGTTGTCGTGGTCACGTCGGGCGCACCGTCACCTCGGTGTGGTGCGCCGGATGCCGCCGACAACAGCGTTGTACTGGCCGTGGTTTCGGCCAGCGGAAACGCACGGACACGTTGTGCCGCTCGACAAGCCCCTGGGCGATCTCCCACGTGTTGTCTGGTGAGCCGTCGACGACGAGTGCACCTTCGAACACAGAGGCGGCGGTAGGCAGAACAGCGTGAATGCGCTCAACCGACGTCGGCAGTGTCTGCGCGGATCACTAGCAGGGATCACGACGGACGCGCTGGTCATGGCGTCAGTCTGACAAATGCCGGTCCGACGTTCGGGAGCGCACGTCCCAATTTGCGTTATCTTGAGGAAGTCAATCCGCATCGTTCACCTCGATTCGATCGGCGGCGGCCAGAGTCCGGCTGACCGCCTTTTATTGATCAATTCGAAATCAGGCGCTAACCGCTTAATGTCCCAAGGCTCATACTCGGGCAGGGCGGTCCGTCGATCAACGGGATCACCGTATATGGCGTGAGGCCGGTAAAAAACATCCCGTTGGACGGGTAGCAGGGTGAGGATGGGAGGCGGCCGGTGCCGGGACCGCCTTTGATCCGTGAACGGTGGCCGCGTCGCTTGTCCAGGCTCGCTTCCCGATGCCGCTCATACAGCGTCATCCGTTTAGTGATCAGCGCGTCCCACTGCCCTGCTGGAAGTCTGCTCAGGGCTGGATGGCACAGCCAGGCCAGGTCGGGGCTGGGCTGGTCAAACGGATCCGGGGCGGTGTTGACCTGGTCGTATGCCTCGGGTGTGCGAGGGTGTAGTTCCAGTCGCCGTGCCAGGGATGGCGGGCCGGCGGCAGTGCGTTCATCTGCCCGTCGCTGATCCGGGCCCCGGTGTCGTAGGTGCTGGTGTCGAGTTCGGCGTGGACTTTCAGTCCGGCGCGGGTTGTGGTGGCGGCGATCGTGTTGACGATGACTTCGTGGCTGGTCAGCGGCCGGCCCCGCCAGTTCATCGCGATGGCCGAGAACAGCCGGTGCTCGATGGTGTTCCACTTGGAGGTGCCCGGCGGGAAGTGGCACACGGTGATCTTCAGGCCCGTTTCGACGGCGAGTGCCGCGAACTCGGCCTTCCACGCGCGGGTGCGATAGTCGTTGGAGCCACAGGTGGTCTTGGCGGTGCCCTGCAGGCTGAAGCCTTCCCGGCGTGGATTTGCCGGATCTCCTCGGCCAGGTCGGCGGCCAGCCGCCGTGTTCGGGCCTGGCGGCTCTCGCGCCACCGGTAGTAGCCCGACCGGGACAACTGCAGGACATGACGCAACCGCTTGACGCTGAACAAGTCGCAGTGGTCCCAGGCGAACTGGAAACGGCTCACCAGTTCGTCTCTCCCGCGAAATACTTGGCCGCCCGGCGCAGGATGTCCCGCTCGGCCTCCAGTCCGACCTGCCCACCCACCGCCGACAAGGTCTGGCAGGCGATACAACACCCCGCCGCGTTTCTCTACGTCACCCGCGGTCTGTTCGGCTTCCCCGCGCTGAACGGCCGCACCGAGCCCGTTCAGCGACGGTGAGCACGGCACCGGATGGCTTCTGTTGCTCCACGTGATCCCCTGCCGCGCCACACCATCCACGTGCACGAGGTCGACCAGGCCAACCGGACCCCTGCGCTCACGCGAACACGGCGGCATCCTGCGAGCCTGGAACCACATCCTGCGCGTCGAACCGACCGGCGAACGCTCCTGCCGCTACAGCGACACCGTCGACTTCGAGGCCCGGATTCCTCACCGGCCTCGTCGCTCTCGCAGCCGTGGGGATCTACCGCTACCGCCAGCGCCGCTGGCACAAACTCGTCCGCCGGCACCTCCTGCCCACCGGCCCCCGCTACGCCCACCCGGCGACCACCTGACCGGCCCCGGCACGTCGCCCCAGAGAACGCCATCTCACCTGCTACAACAGAACCATCAACCGATCGGGAACCGCCACCAAAGTTCCACGATCAACGGGGCATCCTCTCGTCCCGGCCCGACGGCTTTTAACCCACGGAGACAGCATTGAGACGGCTTCTACTCAGCGTGCTCGCCGCGGTCGCGCTGGCGTTCGCGTTCGCCGCTCCGGCGGCGGCCGACCCGGTCGATGAGGCGACCAAGACGTTCACGTTCACCCGGAACATGCACCCGCTGGGCTTTTCGGCCAGGCCCGTGCCGCCGTCCGGGGACGGCGCGGAACGGTTCAACACGGACCTGGCGTTCTGGGGTCGCACGGCCTACCAGGGCACCTACAACGGCTTCCGGATCATTGACGTCAGCCAGCCCGATAACCCCGTCCAGCTCGTCGACTTCGAGGACTGCCGAGGCGACCAGGGCGACCTGGTGGTCTGGGACCACCTGCTCATCCGCTCCTGGAACGCGCCCGCGCCCGCCGGGGCCACCTGCGACGGGCAGCCGGTCGCCCAGGGGTTCGAGGGCCTGCACATCTTCGACGTATCGAACCCGCGCGACCCGGCCCTCGTCGGCTCGGTACGCATGGCCGCCGACACCACACCCGCCGGCTGCGGCTCGCACACCGCCACCCTCGTCCCGGACACGGCACGCGGCAACCTGTACGTCTACAGCGACGGTAACTGCCCGGGCATCGACATCGTCAAGGTCCCGCTGGCCGACCCGGCGGGCGCGACGTTCCTGCACCGCGTACCCGCGGGGCGTCCCTGCCACGACAACGGCGTGATCCTGGGCAGCGTGAACCTGGTGGCGTGTGCGGGCGGCGACGGCTTCACGGTCTTCAGCATCGACCCGAAACTCGACCCATCTGCGCCGGGCTCGATCGAGAACCCGACCCAGCTCTACAGCAAGTCGGTCCCGGGTGTGACCATCGGGCACTCGGCCGCTTTCACCTGGGATGGCCAGGTGCTCGTCTTCGGCCACGAACCCGGCGGTGGCAGCCAGGCCCACTGCCAGGCCACCAGCAGCGTCACCGACCGGACGATCTTCTTCTTCGCGGCCCGGACCGGCGAACCGCTCGGCAGCTTCGTCCACGACCGGCCGCAGACCGCCACCGAGAACTGCACCTGGCACAACTACAACGTCGTACCACTCGAGGGCCGGCACGTCCTGGTCGCGGCCGGCTACCAGTCCGGGACCTCGGTGCTGGACTTCACCGACCCGGCACACGCCCGCGAGATCGCCTTTGCCGACCCGGCACCACTCGACCCGAACAAGATCGTGCTCGGCGGCGACTGGTCGACGTACTGGTACAACGGCCACATCTACGAGTCCGACATGACCCGCGGCCTGATCATCTGGTGCCTCTCCGACCCGGCCGTCGCCGGAGCCCACCTGCTCGACCATGCCAACCCCCAAACCCAGGAAACCTCCTTCACGTAACCCGGTCATGTGTGAGGGTGCCCCTGACCTCGCCATGCAGAGGTCAGGGGCAGCCTCGCAACGCGGACACGGGCCGGACGTCTCTCGAGACGGCTGACGAGCGGGGGAATCGACGTCATGAAGTTCACCCACCACACCCATAACTGCGGTGTAGAACCGCCGGTGGCGACCGCCGGGTCGCCGCTGTCGGTGATGCGGGCGAACGTGCCGATGCCTGCCAGCACGGCGAGTATGAGCGCCGCGCCGTGGTTCATCGCCGACTAGGGCGTGTTTCATAAGTGGATCTTGATATGTCAAGATCCACTTCGTGGGTCGAGGGGATCTGACGAACGCGCAATGGGCGAAGCTGGAGCCGCTGCTGCCGGTGGGCAAGAAGCCGGGGCGTCCGCCGAAGTGGACGAAACGGCAGCTCATCGACGGGATCCGGTGGCGGACCCGGACCGGTGCGCCATGGCGCGACGTGCCCGAGCGGTACGGGGCGTGGGAGACGGTGTACGGGCTGTTCCGCCGGTGGCAGCGGGACGGGACCTGGGCGCGGATCGTCACCGATCTACAGGCCCACGCCGGCACCGAGGGTCTGATCACCTGGGATGTCTCGGTGGACTCCACCATCGCTCGCGCGCACCAGCACGCCGCCGGTGCGCGAAAAAGGGGGAGGAACAGAAGGAGCCGCCGGGCGGCGTGCGCTGTGAACCCGCAGATCACGGGCTCGGCCGGTCGCGGGGCGGGCCGACCACCAAGGTGCACCTGTCCGCCGAGCAGGGCCAAAAACCGCTGTCTGTGGTGGT
>JBJMIW010000200.1:0-6204 GCA_045806665.1 Actinoallomurus sp. | reverse complement strand
GACGGTCATCGTCACCTTGTTGCGGTCCGGCAGGACGAAGTCCGGCCGCTCGCGGAAGCACTTGAACATCGAGAACATGTAGTCCCAGCGCCCGGCGTTGAGCCCCGCGGAGTGGTCGCGCAGCTCGTAGAGGATCTCCTCCATCTCGAACGCCGCCGGGATGGTCTCGATGAGGACCGTCGCCCGGATCGTGCCGCGCGGGATCTCGAGCAGGTCCTGGGAGAGGTTGAAGACGTCGTTCCAGAGGCGCGCCTCGAGGTGGCTCTCCATCTTCGGCAGGTAGTAGTACGGTCCCTTGCCCTTGTCGAGCTGCCGCCGCGCGCAGTGGAAGAAGTACAGACCGAAGTCGAACAGCGAGCCCGACATCCGCTTGCCGTCGACGAGCACGTGCTTCTCATCGAGGTGCCAGCCGCGCGGCCGGACGACGATCGTCGCGAGCTCCTCGTCCGGCTTCAGCCGGTAGGACTTGCCACCGGTCTCGAAGTCGATGCTCCGGTCGAGCGCGTCGCGGAGGTTGAGCTGGCCGCCGACCATGTTCTCCCACAGCGGCGTGTTCGCGTCCTCGAAGTCGGCCAGCCACACCTTCGCGCCGGAGTTGAGGGCGTTGATGGTCATCTTCCGGTCGGTGGGACCGGTGATCTCCACCCGGCGGTCCTCCAGGCCCGGTGCCGGCCTGGCCACGCGCCAGGAGTCGTCCTGGCGGACGCTCGCCGTGTCCGGCAGGAAGTCCAGAGTGCCGCCTCGGGTGAGTTCCTCCTGCCGCTCGGCGCGCTTGCGCAGGAGCTCATCACGACGGCCGCCGAACTCACGCTGCAAGGCGGCGAGGAAGCCCAGCGCGTCAGGGGTGAGGATCTCGTCGTAACGCTCGTGCAGGGGGCCGGTCAAGTCCACGCCTTGAGGTCCGGGCATCGATGCCACCTTTCGCATAGTGAAATTATTCTTCTGCTTAACGAAAAGAATATTAAGACCGTCGCAGCTCGGTCAACGGGGGTCCGGGGTATCCCTGCCCCCTCGGGAACCGCACACTCCGGGCGGAGTCGGCCGTCCGGAAATAAGCACGTGTGCTCCGGGGAGACTCATGGGAGCATCAGGGAAGATCCGGCGACGTTCCGGCGTTGACATGGGGGAACATGACGAACTTTCCTTTCGAAGACTCAGAGCAGACCCCGCTGACCGGCGAGCTGGACCTGGAGGACCGTCAGGCGCTGCGGCGCGTGGCCGGTCTGTCCACGGAGCTCCGCGACGTCACCGAGGTCGAATACCGCGCGCTGCGACTCGAGCGGGTCGTCCTCATCGGTGTCTGGACCGACGGAGACGAGACTCAGGCCGAGAACTCCCTGCGCGAGCTCGCACTCCTGGCCGAGACCGCCGGATCCGACGTCCTCGAGGGCATCGTCCAGCGGCGTTCCAAGCCCGACCCGGCGACCTACATCGGGTCCGGCAAGGCGGCGGAGCTGCGCGATGTCGTGATCTCCACCGGCGCCGACACCGTGATCTGCGACGGTGAGCTGACCCCCGGTCAGCTCCGCCAGCTCGAGGAGATCGTCCAGGTCAAGGTCATCGACCGGACGGCCCTCATCCTCGACATCTTCGCCCAGCACGCCAGCAGCCGCGAGGGCAAGGCCCAAGTCGAGCTGGCCCAGCTCGAGTACCTCCTTCCCCGCCTGCGCGGCTGGGGTGGCAACCTGTCCCGGCAGGTCGGCGGCCGGGCGGCCGGCGGCGTCGGCATCGGCGGCCGTGGCCCCGGTGAGACGAAGATCGAGTTGGACCGCCGGCGGATCCGATCCCGCATGGCCCGGCTGCGCCGTCAGATCAACGAGATGGGCAAGGCGCGCGACACCAAGCGGTCCCGGCGGCGCACCCGTGAAGTGCCCGGGGTGGCCATCGCCGGATACACCAACGCCGGCAAGTCCAGCCTGCTGAACCGCGTCACCGGCGCCGGCGTCCTCGTCGAGGACGCGCTGTTCGCCACCCTGGACCCCACCGTCCGGCGGGCGAGCACGCCGAACGGCCGAGCCTTCACGATCGCCGACACCGTCGGCTTCGTGCGCCACCTGCCGCACCAGCTCGTCGAGGCGTTCCGCTCCACGCTGGAGGAGGTCGCCGACGCCGACCTGATCCTGCACGTCGTGGACGGCTCCGACGCGGACCCCGAGGCGCAGGTCGCCGCGGTCCGTGAGGTGCTGCGCGAACTCGGCGCGGACCACGTTCCCGAGCTCATCGTGATCAACAAGGCCGACGTGGCCGACGCACTGTCCCTGGCCCGGCTCCGCCGCCAGGAGCCGCACAGCGTCGTGATCTCGGCGCGCACCGGCGAGGGCCTGCCCGGGCTCCTCGAGGCGATCGAGGAGAACCTCCCGCGCGGCGATCGCGAACTGCACGCCCTGGTGCCGTACGAGCGCGGCGACCTGGTGGCCCGGGTGCACGACCTCGGTGAGGTGCTCTCGCAGGAGCACACCCCCGACGGCACGGCGATGCACGTCCGCGTCCCGGCCCGCGTGGCCGGCGAACTCGAGCCGTACGTCACCGCACACGCCTGACCGAAAGTGCCGTACGGCAGGGTCCGTAATCGGATTCCGCCGTACGGCACGGCCGTTTTCGATTTGCATTCCGCACTGATGCCCTGATGGGCCGGAGTCGGCTCCGGCGCCCGCCCGCGGGTCCGGAGGGGATTCCGTCGTTCGGTAAGGCGGCGGCTTCGGGCTGATGTATCGTCGAAGAACCTGTAGCAGTCGGCCGCTGGACGGTTTACGAGTGGTATGTCGCGTGAGGCTGTACAGCGTGGCCTTCCGTGCACTACCGTGACGAAACCGATATTCCCGGGCTCGTTGCTCCAGGTGGTCGGCTGATCACCCCTTATCCGACTTGGGTCCGTCGGCAATGCCGCCGGCGTAATCGAGCGAGAGCAGGTGACCCGCTGCATGGCGTCCGGACACCCTTCACCGGCGCGCGACCGCACAACGGGGCGGTGACGCGATGACCGTGCGTTTGCTGACGAATATCGGCCGGCTCTGGACCGGCACCGACGTATGCAGCAACGCCGCCATTCTCGTGCACGACGACCGGATCGTATGGGCCGGTCCCGCCTCGGACCTTCCGCAGAGCGTCCCGGGCGTCATCGACGACATCGTCGATGTCGATCACGTCGAGAACCTCGGTGGCGGCCTCGTCACCCCTGGTCTCATCGACGCGCACTCGCACCCCGTCTACGCCGGGAACCGCTGGGCCGAACTGGCCATGCGCACGAGCGGGTCGACCAACAATGAGATCGTCGCCGCGGGCGGCGGGGTGGCGTCCACGGTCACCGTGACCCGTGGTACCGATCCTTGGACTCTCTGCAACAACGTCCGCGAGCGGCTCCGGCAGTGGATCTGCGCCGGCACGACGACGGTCGAGGCGAAGACCGGATACCACCTCACCCGCGACGGCGAACTGGCCGACGTCCGGATGCTGCGCTCGCTCGAGGAAGAGCCCTCGATGCCGCGCATCCACGCGACGTTCCTCGCCGCGCACATGCTTCCGCCCGAGTACTTCGGCCGCCGTCGCGACTACATCGAGGCGGTCCGCCTCTGGGCCGGCGACGCGGCGGCCGCCGGCGCCGACAGCATCGACGTCTACTGCGACGAGGGCCACTTCACGCCGGACGAGGCCCGCGTCCTGCTCATGACCGGTCAGCGCGTCGGTCTCAAGGCCCGGCTGCACGCCTGCGCCAACGAGCGGGTCGGCGCCGCCCAGGTCGCGGCGGAGGTCGGCTGCGCCTCGGCCGACCTGCTCACCGAGGCCAACGACGACGACATCAAGGCGCTGCACCACGGCGGCGTCGCCGCGACGGTCTGCCCTGGAAGCGCCCTGCACAACGGCCGCACCCCGCCTGTCCGCGCCATGCTCGACCGCGGCGTCACGCTCGCGCTGGGCACCGACCACAACCCCGGCCAGTGCGGCATCACCTCGATGCCGCTGGTCATCGGGCTGTCGGTCGCGATGTTCGGCCTCAGCGTCAACGAGGCGCTCCGCGCGGCCACCCTCGGGGGTGCCGCCGCCCTCCGGGTCTCTGACCGCGGCGCGCTCGTCCCGGGTATGTACGCCGACATGGTCCTGTGGGACGCCGACCACGAGGGCGCCTTCGCCTGGGCCTTCGGGCTCCGAGCGCTGCGCGTCTGGCGCGGTGGCGTTCCGGTTCAGCCGTAGGCCTCGCTGCCCGTCGGGCCCGCGCTTCGTCAGTCCCGCCGTCCTGGCCGAGGATCTTCCGGGGCTTCGGTCTTCGGGGAGAGCGGGTGTGGCGCGGTGGCGTTCCGGTCCAGTCGTAGGCCCCGCCGGCCGTCGGATCCCGACCCGCTACGGCCGAGTTAAGCCGCCGTCGCCGCTTACCGCCCTAGACTCCCGGTATGGCAGCACCCGTCGCGGTGGTCACTGATTCCACCGCCTATCTGCCCGACGAACTCGTCGCGGCACACGGCGTCACGGTGGTGCCCCTGCAGGTCGGGGTCGGCGGGGAGGCGTTCGAGGAGGGCCGGGGGCGTACGGCGGCGGAAGCGGCTCACGGGTTCCGCGACTGGCGCCCCGTCACGACGTCCCGGCCGTCGCCGGGGAGCTTCGCCGGTGTGTACCGGCAGGCGGCGGAGTCGGGCGCCTCCGGGGTGGTGTCCGTGCATCTGTCCGCGGAGATGTCGGGGACCGTGGAGTCGGCCCGGCTCGCCGCCCAAAAGGCGCCGATCCCGGTTCGGGTGGTGGACAGCCGTTCGCTCGGCATGGGACTCGGCTTCTCGGTGCTGGCCGCCGCCCGCGCGGCCGTGGCCGGCGGCCACCTCGACGCCGTGGCCGATGCCGCGGTTCGGCGCATCCGCGCGACCCGCTCCCTCTTCTACGTCGACACGCTCGAACACCTCCGCAGGGGTGGCCGGATCGGCGCGGCCGCGACGCTGCTGGGATCGGCTCTGATGATCAAACCGTTGCTGCGCATCACCGATGGCCGCATCGCGCCGCTGGAGAAGGTTCGCACGACCTCGCGTGCTCTCGCCAGGCTGGAGGAGTTGGCCCTCGAGTTGGCCGGCGACCGGCCTGTGGACATCGCCGTTCAGCACTTGGCCGCCCCCGTGCGGGCCGCCGCCCTAGCCGGTCACCTGGGTGAACGCGTTCCCCAGTTGCACGACCTGTACGTCGGAGAGGTGGGACCGGTCATCGGCGCGCACGTCGGCCCCGGCATGCTCGGTGTCGTCGTCTCTCGCCGGGAGCCGTGAGTTATCCACAGTCCGTACGGGCGTCATCGCGGTACGTGACGGGTCCGTTAGCGTCGCAAGCATGTCCAGCTTCGATCCAACCCCGTTCGACCGGCTCCGCGACATCTTCCGCCCACCGCATTCATTCTTGCCCGATGATGACGCAGGCTCCGAGCCGCCGGGAGCGGCGTTACGCGCGTCGCCCCGCCCTCCCGGGAGGCAGACGCGGCTCGATCCAGGTGGCCCGGGGATCCGCGTGCTGGCGGTGGTCGGTCTCCTGACGGCGATCGTCGCCGGTGCCTACCTCTGGTGGTCACGCCCGGAGCCTCGGCCGGTCCCACCGGTCGCCGTGAGCCCCGCGGCGCACCGGGCCGCTCCGATGGCGGCGGCTTCCGAGCCGGGCCTACCCGCTGCTCCGGCCACGCCCACGGTGTCCTCGTCGCCGGTTCTGGTGGACGTCGCAGGGAAGGTCCGACACCCGGGCGTGGTGAGTCTGCAGGCCGGTGCTCGGGTGATCGACGCGATCAAGGCGGCCGGTGGGGTACGGCCCGGCGCCCAGACCGACGCGCTGAACCTGGCGCGGCGGGTGGTCGACGGCGAGCAGATCCTGGTGGGGGTGGACGCGACTCCTGCGCCCGCCGTCCCACCGGCCGCGTCGCCCGGCGCCACCCCACCCGGCGGTGCGCCGCTCGACCTCAACACCGCCAGCGCCGCCCAACTCGACCAACTCCCGGGCGTCGGCCCCGTGCTGGCCCAGCGCATCGTCGACTACCGCACCCAGCACGGCGCCTTCCGCTCCGTCGACGAGCTGCGGCAGGTGTCCGGCATCGGAGCCGCGAAATACGGTGACCTGAAAGGTCTGGTCACCGTATGAGCGCGGCAACCGAGGCGACCGGCCGCCGGTCACCGCTCAGCCCGGTCAGACACGCGATGGCATCCTGCATGCGGTTGAGCTCTGATCCCAGGTCCGTGTCCGCAAGGGGATCTG
>JBJMIW010000199.1:0-21278 GCA_045806665.1 Actinoallomurus sp. | reverse complement strand
GCCTGATCCTGATCACCCACGACCTCGGCGTCGTCGCCGACGTGGCCGACCGCATCGTGGTGATGTACGCCGGACGCGCGGTCGAGCAGGCGGAGGTCAAGGAGCTATACGCCCGGCCCGCGCACCCGTACACCGAGGGCCTGCTGGCGTCGATCCCGCGCGTCGACGTACGGGACCAGGCGCTGACCCCGATCAATGGATCGCCGCCGAATCTGGCGGCGATCCCGACCGGCTGCCCGTTCCATCCGCGCTGTCCCAGGGCACGGCAGGAGCGCTGCCCGGACGAGGTGCCCGCGCTGCGCGACGTCGCCGGCACCGGGCACTGGAGTGCCTGTCACTACGCGGAGGAGGTGCTCGGTGGCTGATGAGATCCTTCAGGTCGACGACCTGGTCAAGCACTTCCCGCTGAACCAGGGGATCGTGTTCAAACGCCAGGTCGGGCAGGTCAAGGCGGTCGACGGGGTCTCCTTCGGGCTGCGCAAGGGCGAGACGCTCGGCCTGGTCGGCGAGTCCGGCTGTGGCAAGAGCACGCTCGCGAAGCTGCTCATGGCCCTCGAACGCCCGACCTCCGGCACCGTCCGGTTCGAGGACCGGGACGTCTTCACGCTGTCCCGGGCGGAGCTGCGGCGGCTGCGGCGCCGGGTCCAGATGGTCCTGCAGGACCCATACACCTCGCTGAACCCCCGCATGACCGTCGGCGACATCGTCGGCGAGCCGTTCGCGATCCACGGAGATCCGGAGGGCGGGCGCCGCCGCCGCGTGCGGGAGCTGCTGGAGATCGTCGGCCTCGACCCCGACCACGTGAACCGCTACCCGCACCAGTTCTCCGGCGGGCAGCGCCAGCGGATCGGCATCGCCCGCGCGCTCGCGCTGAGGCCCGACGTCATCGTCTGCGACGAGCCGGTCTCCGCGCTCGACGTCTCCGTGCAGGCGCAGGTCATGAACCTCCTGGCCGACCTGCAGAAGGAGTTCGGCCTGTCGTACGTCTTCATCGCGCACGACCTGGCCGTCGTCCGGCACATCTCCGACCGGGTCGCGGTGATGTACCTCGGGAAGATCGTCGAGGTCGGCGACGAGGAGCAGATCTACGACCACCCGACGCACCCGTACACGCAGGCGCTCCTGTCCGCCGTGCCGGTGCCGGACCCGACACGGCGGGGGACCCCGATCGTGCTGGAGGGCGACGTCCCGAGCCCGACCAACCCGCCGTCCGGCTGCCGGTTCCGTACGCGCTGCTGGAAGGCCCAGGACCTCTGTGCCGCCGAGGAACCCCTCCTCCAGGTCCGGGCCGCGCGCGGCCCCGGGGACGGCCCCGGCGAGGGGACGACGGGCTCGGCGCACCCGAGCGCCTGTCACTTCGCCGACGAGAAAATCATTCGCGGCTGATCTTGAGGGCTGGGTAGCGTCGAGAGACCTGGCGTCTCTCGATCGGGGTGTTTCCATGCGCTCACTTCCCGTGACGGATCCCGGCATGCCCGATCACCGGTCGGCCGCGCGCTACCTGCTGTGGGCGGCACGTTCCCAGGCCCGCACGATGGCCGGCGCCGCCGGGTGCGGGGTCGTCTGGATGGTGAGTCAGGCCCTGGTGCCCGCCGTGATCGGGCGGGCGATCGACGCGGGCCTGACCGTCCGCGACTCGGGTGCCCTGGTGGCCTGGTCCGGGGTGCTGCTGGCCCTCGGTCTGGTCCAGGCGACGACTGGCGTGCTGCGGCACCGGTTATCGACCGTCAACTGGCTGGGCGCGGCCTTCCGCACGATTCAGGTCACGACCCGCCAGGCCGTACGGCTCGGCGCGACGCTGCCCAAGCGGCTGGCGAGCGGCGAGGTCGTCAGCGTCGGGATCGCCGACGTGTCGCACATCGGCGCGGCCATGGACGTCTGCGGGCGCGGCAGCGGCGCGGTCGTCTCGATCGTCGTCGCCGGTGTGATCCTGTTGACGACCTCATGGCGGCTCGGCCTGATCGTGCTGGCCGGAGTGCCGCTGCTGGCCCTCGTGGTCGGGCCGCTGTTGCGCCCGCTGCACCGGTATCAGCATCGCCAGCGCGAGCTGCAGGGCGAGCTGGCGACCCGGGCGGGCGACATCGTCGCCGGGCTGCGCGTGCTGCGCGGCATCGGCGGCGAGCGGGTGGTCGCCGCGGGCTACCACGAGGAGTCCCAGGCCGTTCGCGCGGCGGGCGTCCGCGTCGCGCGCACCGAGTCGCTTCTGGACGGTGCCCAGGTGCTGCTGCCCGGCCTGCTGGTCGCGCTGGTCACCTGGGCCGGGGCGCGGTTCGCCCTGAACGGCGAGATCACCACGGGCCAGCTGGTCTCCTTCTACGGCTACGCCGTCTTCCTCATCGACCCGCTGCGGACCCTCACCGAGGCC
Organism: Actinoallomurus sp.; assembly: GCA_045806665.1. Classification (GTDB taxonomy): domain Bacteria; phylum Actinomycetota; class Actinomycetes; order Streptosporangiales; family Streptosporangiaceae; genus Actinoallomurus. The sequence goes on along the minus strand of JBJMIW010000199.1, from coordinate 18,913 downwards.
GCCGACAAGATGACCAAGGCGCACGTCGCCGCCCGGAGGGTGGTCCGGATCCTCCGGATGACCCCCGAACTGCCCGACGACGGTACCCGGTCACTGGCCGGCGGCGACCTGGTCGATGAGGACTCCGGGGTCGTCGTACGGGCCGGCCGGCTCACCGCCGTCGCCGCGACCGCGCCGGAGGACGCGCAGGCGATCGCGGACCGGCTCGGCCGGTTCGCCGACGGTGCGGTCACCTGGGGCGATGTTCCCCTGCCGGAGCTGTCCCTGCGGGCGGTACGGGAGGCCGTCCTAGTCGCGGACAACGAGGCGCGGCTGTTCTCCGGGCGGCTGCTGGACGAGCTCGGCGGCGACGGTGAGACGCATCGGGTCCGGGCAGCCCTGCGCGCCGCCTGCGCGGAGGACGTCGTCGACGAGCTTCCGGACGGCCTGCGCTGCGAGGTCACCGAGGGCGGCCGGGAGTTCTCCGGCGGTCAGCAGCAGCGGCTGCGGCTCGCCCGCGCCCTCGTCGCCGACCCCCAGGTGCTGATCCTCGTGGAGCCGACCTCGGCGGTCGACGCCCACACCGAGGCCCGGATCGCCGGCCGCCTCGGGGCGTTCCGGGACGGGCGCACCACCGTGGTGTGCACGACGAGTCCGCTCGTGCTCGACCACGCGGACGAGGTGATCTTCGTCCAGGACGGCAAGGCGACGGCGACGGGCCCGCACCGGGCCCTGCTCACCACGGAGCCCGCGTACGCCGCCACCGTGACCCGTGAGGACATGATCAGTGAGGGGCGCACCCCATGAGCGAGCGGAGCGAGCGAATCGGTAGCACAGCGCGTGTGGTCACTCCTCCGACGAAGGAGGTCCCATGAGCGCATCGGCTTCGGACGGGATCCTGCCGGTCGCCTCGGCCGCCCAGGTGCGGGCGTACGCGCGGCGGCTGACGCTCGCCTACCCGCAGGAGCTCGCCCTGGTCCTCGCCGTGCACGGCATCGCCGCCGTCGCCGGACTGGTCGCCCCGCGCCTCCTCGGCGAGCTCGTCCAGGACGTACGCGACAGGTCCTCGCACGTGACGGTCGACCGGATCGCGATCGCCATCCTGGCGTTCGTCGTCGTGCAGGGCGTGCTGCTGCGGTACGCGGTCTACCTGTCCGCCCGCCTCGGCGAGAAGGTGCTGGCCCGGCTCCGGGAGGAGTTCGTCGACCGGGTCCTGGAGCTGCCGCTCTCCACGGTGGAGCGGGCCGGCACCGGTGACCTGGTCACCCGCACGTCCCGCGACGTCGACGCCCTGGCCCGCACCGTCCGGCACGCCGTGCCCGAGACGCTGATCGCGATGGTCACCGGCGCGTTCGCGATCGGCGCGCTCATCCTGGTCGGGCCGCTGACGGCGCTGCCATGCCTGGTCGGAGTGCCGCTGCTCTGGTTCGGCACCCGGTGGTATCTCAAACGCGCCCGCGACGGCTACCTCTGGGAGAACCGTGAGTGGGGCGGCGTGACCGCCGGGCTCAGCGAGACGGTCGAGGGCGCGCGCACCATCGAGGCGCTCCGGCTGGAGCGCCGCCGCGTCGCGCGCACCGACGCCGACCTCGCCGCCGCGTGGAAGGCCGAGCGGTACACCCTCGGGCTGCGCACCGTCTGGTTCCCGCTCGTGGAGGTCGGCTACGTGCTGCCGGTGGCGGCGACGCTGCTGATCGGCGGGCTGTTCTACCTTCACGGCATGGCGTCGCTGGCCCAGGTGACCGCCGCCACGCTGTACGTCCAGCAGCTCATCGACCCGCTCGACCGCTTCCTGTCCTGGGTCGACGAGCTTCAGGTCGGCGGAGCGTCACTGGCCCGGCTGCTGGGCGTCGCCGAGGTGCCGGCGGACCGCGCCCCGAGCGCCCGGCGGCCGGACGGCGAGCGGATGGCCGTCGACGGCGTGCGCTACTCCTACCGGGACGGCCAGGACGTCCTGCACGGAGTGGACCTGCGCCTGCGCCCGGGAGAGCGGCTGGCCATGGTCGGACCCAGCGGTGCGGGCAAGTCGACGCTGGGCCGCCTGCTCGCCGGCGTGCTGCGGCCGCGCGCCGGGGCGGTGACCGTCGGCGGGGTGCCGCTGGTGGAGCTGCCGCTGGAGGACCTGCGCCGCAACGTCGCCCTGGTCACCCAGGAGCACCACGTGTTCCGGGGGACGGTCCGAGACAACCTGGTGCTGGCCCGGCCGGACGCGACCGACGAGGAGCTGGCGCGGGCGCTGGACGCGGTCGACGCGTCCTGGGCGCACGAGATGCTGGACGCCGAGGTCGGGACCGGGAACGCGGCGCTGTCGCCCGCCCGTGCGCAACAGCTCGCGCTCGCCCGGCTCGTCCTGGCCGATCCGCACACACTCGTACTCGACGAGGCCACGTCGCTGCTGGACCCGCGTGCCGCCCGGCACCTCGAACGCAGTCTGTCGGCGGTCCTCGACGGCCGTACTGTCGTGGCGATCGCACACCGGCTGCACACCGCACACGACGCGGACCGGGTCGCCGTCGTCGAGGACGGCCGGATCACCGAACTCGGCCGTCACGAAGAGCTGATCGCCCGGGACGGCTCCTATGCCGCGCTCTGGCGATCCTGGCACGGTCACGGCTGACCGGGCAGGGCCGCGTAGGCGTCAGGTGCGCGGCAGCTTGACGACGCTGACGAAGAAGTCGTCGATCTGGCGGACGACCTTGACGAACTGGTCGAAGTCGACCGGCTTGGTGACGTAGGCGTTGGCGTGCAGCCGGTAGCTCCGCAGGATGTCCTCTTCGGCCTCGGAGGTGGTGAGGACGACCACCGGAATCGCGCGCAGCGTCTCGTCGGCCTTGATCTCCTCGAGCACCTGCCGGCCGTCCTTGCGGGGAAGGTTCAGGTCGAGGAGGACGAGGTCGGGCCGGGGCGCGTCGGCGTAGTCGGCCTCGCGCCGCAGGAACCGCATCGCCTCTTCACCGTCGCTGACGACCGACAGCTTGTTGCTCACCTTGTTGTCGTCGAACGCCTCTTTGGTCAGCACGACGTCGCCGGGGTCGTCTTCGACGAGGAGCACTTCGATGGGGCTTGCGGTCAGGTCGCTCATTGTTCGGTGGTCTCCGTGCTGTCGTCGCTGTCGTCATCGATCGCGGGCAGCGTCCACCGGATCGTCGTTCCCTGTTGCTCCGGCTCGGTGTCCAACCAGATCCGCCCGCCATGGTATTCGACGATTTTCTTGCAGAGGGCCAGACCGATCCCGGTCCCGGTGTATTCGTCCTTCGGGTGCAGGCGCTGGAAGATCAGGAAGATCCGATCGGCGTACGCGGCGTCGATGCCGATGCCGTTGTCGCTGCAGGCGAACTCCCAGGCGTCACCGGTGCGGCGGGCCGAGATCCGCACCTGCGGCGGGTCGTCGCTGCGGAACTTGACGGCGTTACCGATGAGGTTCTGGAAGAGCTGGGTGAGCAGCGTCGCGTCCCCCATGACCTTGGGCAGCGGGTCCCAGTCGATGCCGGCGTCGGACTCGGACCGGGCCAGTCCCAGGTTGTCGAGGGCGCCCTCGAGGACCGCCTCGCAGTTCACGACCGTCATGTCGCGGTTGACCCGGCCGACGCGGGAGAAGTTCAGCAGGTCGTTGATCAGCGACTGCATGCGCTTGGCGCCGTCGACCGCGAAGTCGATGTACTGCCGGCCGCGGTCGTCCAGGACGTCGGAGTAGCGGCGTTCCAGCATCTGGCAGAAGCTCGCGACCTTCCGCAGCGGCTCCTGCAGGTCGTGGCTGGCGACGTAGGCGAACTGCTCCAGCTCGGCGTTGGAGCGGCGCAGCTCCTTCGTCTGCTCGTCGAGTTTGACGCGGGCCTCGGCCGCCTCGCGCCACTCCTCCAGGATGTGGTCGCGCATCGCGTCGATGTGCGCGGCCAGCTCGGCGATCTCGGCCGGCCCGGAGGCCTGCAGCGGGTGCGTGAGGTCGCCCTGGGACACCCGGCGGACCTGGCCGGTCAGCGCGGCGACCGGGCGGAGCACGGTGCGCCGGATGAGGAGAGTGAGCCCGGCGGCGCCCACGACCAGCGTGATCGCGCCGCCGAGCAGTGTTACATATAGCCGGTTGACCTCCTCGGTCAGCCGGTCGGCGGATCGGCGCTGCAGCTCGGCGAGCCGGGTGCGCTCGGCCGAGATCGCGTCCCGCACCGCGCTGAACCGCTGTTCGCCGAAGGCGGCGGACGGCTTTCCGGTCCTGGTGACGACCGGATCGGCGTAGTCGTGCCGCCAGGCGGCCAGCCGGGTGCCGACCTCGGCGACGGCGGCGCGGGCCGGTCCGGCGCCGCGGGCGTCCCGCAGCAGTCTAGTCATGTCGTCGATGGCGGCTGCGGTCTCGGTCTGGGCGCGCCGGTAGTCGGCGGGGCCCGTCGTGTCGCCGGTCAGCGTGTACGCGCGCACCGCGCCGACCTCCGTCGAGATGGAGGTGCTGAGCCGGCCGGACTGCAGTACGGCCGGGTCGACGTGCCGGAGCAGCGCGGTGCGGCCCGTGGCGCTGTCCTTTACCGCTACCCCGATGGCGGTGGCGATGGCGACGACCGCGAGAAGGAGGAGGACGATGCCGAGGCCGTACCAGTGCCCGACGCCCAGTCTCGGCACGCCCTGCGAGTCGACCTGGAGCGTCGGTGCCTCGGCTTGGCGGCGTTCCCGAGGACTGGTCACCGGGGGGCCTTTCCGGAGAGCATGACCACGGCGAGGTCATCGGTGAGCGCGTCGCCGTTGAGGGACTCGACCTCGGCCACGAGGTGGTCGATGAGCAGGTCGCCGCTGAGGCCCTGGGCGCGTGCGCCGGACGCCAGCTGGACCAGCCCGTCGGTGCCGAGCCGGTCCGGTCCGCCGTCGATGCGGCCCTCGATGAGTCCGTCGGTGTACATCATGAGAGACCAGGGGCCGGTCAGCCCGATCTCCGCGGCCGGCCATTCGGAGCCGGGGAAGAGGCCGAGGGCCGGGCCGTACGCGTCGTCGGGCAGCGCCGTGGCCGTCGTGTCGCCGAACAGCAGTGGCGCGGGGTGGCCGGCCATGTGGAACCGCGCGCTCCGCCGGTCCGGCGCGATCGTGATCATGCTGAGCGTCGTGAAGATCTCCTCGGACCAGCGTTCGTGGCACAGGACGGTGTCGAGCGTGCCCAGCAGGTCCATCCCGGTGTGGCCGGCCAGGACGAGGGTGCGCCAGGCCATCCGCAGCCGGACGCCGAGCGACGCCTCGTCCGGGCCGTGACCGCAGACGTCGCCGATGACGAGGTGGACCGACCCGTCGGAGGTCTGCACCGTGTCGTAGAAGTCGCCGCCGAGGAGGGCGCGCTCCCGCCCCGGGCGGTAACGCGAGTGATGGTGCAGGTCCGGATCGTTGATCAGTGGTACGGGCAGCAGCCCCAGCTCGATCCGGGCGTTCTCCTCGCTGCGCAGGCGGGCCTCCATGAGCTCGCGCTCGGAGTCCTCGGCGCGTTTGCGCTCCAGGGCGTACCGGATGGCGCGGGCGAGCAGCGGCCCGTCGACCTCGTTCTTGATCAGGTAGTCCTCGGCGCCGGCGGCGACGGCGGCCACGCCCACCGCCGCGTCGCTGCGACCGGTGAGCACCAGGACCGCGGAGCGCGGGGCCATGGCGAGCACCTGACGCAACAGGTCGAGCCCTTCGGCGTCCGGCAGGGAGAGGTCGACGACCGCGCACTGGACGCCCGGGTGCAGGCGCTCCCGGGCTTCACGGAGCGTGCGCGCCTGGATGATCTGGGCGTCGGGCAGCTCCTCTTCGAGGAGCTCCTCGAAGAGGAAGGCGTCGCCCGGGTCGTCCTCGATCAGCAGGATCTCCAGCTTGCCGTCGCCGGGGAGGACCGAGGTCGAGTGTTCGATTATCTCGCTCACGTCTCGTCGGGGGTCGGGGTGCCGGTCGCACCGTCGGAAGAATGGTGCCCCTTACCGGGCGTGGGAGCAACGGTCACGTGAGCGCTTCCTTCAGGAACCGGATCTGGAGGAGCAGGAGATTCTCGGCGACGACCTCCTGCGGTGTCATGTGGGTGACGCCGGACAGCGGCAGGACGGCGTGCGGCCGACCCGCGGCCAGCAATGCCGAGGATAGCCGCAGGGTGTGAGCGGCGACGACGTTGTCGTCGGCCAAGCCGTGGATCAGCAGCAGCGGCCGCGTCACGTCTCCGGGCGAGTCCCCGCCGGTCACGGCGCCGAACAGGCTCGACCGCTCGTACGGCTCGGGGTCCTGGCCCGGATCGCCGAGGTAACGCTCGGTGTAGTGCGTGTCGTACAGGGTCCAGTCGGTGACCGGCGCCCCGGCGATGGCGGCGTGGAAGACGTCCGGCCGGCGCAGCACCGCGAGTGCGGCGAGGTACCCGCCGAACGACCAGCCCCGGATGCCGACCCGCGACAGGTCCAGGGGGAACCGCTCGGCCGCCCCGCGCAGCGCGGCGATCTGGTCGTCCAGGACCGGTCCGGCCAGGTCATGGTGGATGGCGCGCTCCCAGTCGCGTCCCCGGCCGGGGCTGCCGCGCCCGTCCGCGACGACCACCGCGAAGCCCTGGTCGGCGAGCCACTGCGGCTCGGCGAAGGCGCGCCGGGCGGCCAGGACGCGCTGGGCGTGCGGCCCGCCGTAGGGGTCCATGAGGACCGGCAGCGGCTCGGTCCCGGTGTACCCGGTCGGCAGCAGCACCGCGGTGCGCAGCGCGCGCTCGCCCGCGCGGATCAGGGTCACGCCGACCTCGAGGGACGGCTGTTCTGCGTGCGAGGCGATCCGGCCGACCGGCCCGCCGTCGCGCAGGACCGTCGTCTCGGCGCCGAACCGGTCGAGCCGGCTCCCGGTGACGACCGTCGTTCCGCCGTGCCGTCGGCCGCCGAAGACGCCGGCGCCGTCGCTGAGCCGGTCCAGGCTCCCCGGGCCGTACGCCCAGACGTGGATCTCGGTGGGCTCCTCGGACGCGGTGAACAGGACCGTGTCGCCGTCCACGTCGAGCACCGAGCGCACGTGCAGGTCGTCCGGCGTGACCCGCTCGCCCCCGACGATCAGCCCGCGGGCCTGGTGGCCGTCCTCGGCGACCCAGACCAGGTCGCCGGCGCCGGTGCGGGTGGGCACGCCCGGCACGATGTCCAGCCAGACGGGGTCGGTGTCCTCGCGGACGAGGGTCGTGCGGCCGGTCGACGGGTCGGCTTCCAGGATCCGCATGGTCTTCTGGTCCCGCGTCTGGACGACGAGCAGGATGCCGCGGGAGTCCCAGTGGGCGGTGACGAGGTATGGGAACGTCTCCCGGTCCCACGCGACCGTCTGCCGCCCGCCGTCCAGCCCGAGGACGACGAGGGAGACGTCGGCGTTCGGGGTCCCCGCGGCCGGGTAGGCGACCTCGCGAGGCCGCGCCGCCGGGTGGGCGGGGTCGGCGATGTGCCAGCGCTGTACCGGTGACTCGTCGACGCGGGCGGCGAGGATCGCGCCGCCGTCGGGCGCCCACCAGTACCCGCGCATCCGCTGCATCTCCTCGGCGGCGATGAACTCCGCGAGGCCGTACGACACCTGCTCGCCCTCCGGCTCGGCCAGCGCACGGTCCGTGCCGGTCGCCACCTCGATGACGTGCAGGGCGCGGCCGGAGACGTACGCGACGTGCGTACCGGTGGGGTCCGGGCGCGGGTCGAAGGCCGGGACGGCGGCGTCCAGGGGGCGGACGGTCGCGTCGAGGTCGGTGACGAACAGCCGCCCGGACAGCGCGAAGGCCGCGAGCGTCAGCCGCTCGTCGGTGGCGTACGTAACGATGCCGCCGGCCTGTTCGCGGGCGCGCTCCCGGCGGGCCTTCTCCTCGGCCGGCAGGTCGTCCTCACCGGGCAGGTCGAGACCGCGCGGGTCGACGATCAGGCGCTCCTTCGCCTCGGCGCCCGGCGCGGGAACGTCGAGCGCCCACAGGCAGGTGACGGGATCGGTGCCGCCTCGTGTGCGGAGGAACACGACCCGTGAACCGTCGGGGGAGACCTGGTAGCCGCGCGGCGCTCCGAGGGTGAATCGCCGTGTACGCGCGCTCTGCCGGGGAAAGCTCGTCGTCATGTGTCGATCCTGCCAGCACGGTGTGAATGCTCCGTGCAAGCCCGCCGGTCATGCGGAAGACTACTCGTGTCCATGAGCCGTGCCCCCAGGAGTGTTGATGCCCGACGCCCGTCCCCTGCAGCCCGGTGACCCGGACCGGCTGGGGTCGTATGAAGTAACGGGTCGCCTCGGGGAGGGCGGCCAGGGGACCGTCTACCTCGGCCGCTCGGCCTCCGGAGATCCCGTGGCCATCAAACTGCTCCGCGGCGACCTCGCCGAGGACGACACCGCGCGTGGCCGGTTCCTGCGCGAGCTCGAGGCCGTCAAGAGGGTCGCCCGGTTCTGCACCGCGCAGGTCCTCGAGGCCGACGTCGACGGCGACCGGCCGTACATCGTGAGCGAGTACGTCCCCGGTCCGTCGCTGCAGCAGCTCGTCACCGGGGACTCCCCGCGGTCCGGGGCCGAGCTGGAGCGGCTGGCCATCGGCACGGTCACCGCGCTCGTCGCCATCCACCAGGTGGGGATCGTCCACCGTGATTTCAAGCCACAGAACGTCCTGATCGGTCCCGACGGGCCGCGGGTCATCGACTTCGGCATCGCCAAGGCCCTCGACGCGGCCGCCACGATGACCAACTCCGCCATCGGCACCCCCGCGTACATGGCGCCCGAGCAGCTCGCCGGCAAGGAGATCACGCCGGCGGCGGACATCTTCGCCTGGGCCTCGACGATGGTGTACGCCTCCACAGGCACCGCGCCCTTCGGGCAGGACACCGTGATGGCGGTGATCAACCGCATCCTCAGCGAGCCGCCGGACCTCGGCGCGATGCACGAGCCGCTGCGCGGGATCGTCGCCGACTGCCTCGCCAAGGACCCGGCCGTCCGGCCGGCCGCCCAGCAGTTGCTGATGCGGCTGCTCGGCGAGGAGGGCGTCGCCCCGGCCGCTCCGGTGGCCGGCGGGGGCCCGCAGACCGCGATGCTGGACCAGGGCGCGGCGTTCGCCGAGACCAGGGCCGCCGGCGCCGCCCCGGCCGCGCCGGTCACCCCGGCCGCGCCCACGATCGCGGCGGGCGGTGTCGGAGCGATGGCCGCGGCGGGCGCGGGCGCCGGGGGACCGGCCATGCCGCCCTACGCCGCGGTGACGCATCCGGGCAACGCGGCCCGCCGGGGCACGTCGCCGCGGCTGCTCCTGGCGGCGGTGGCCGGCCTCGTCCTGGCCGTGGGGCTCGCCGCGGTGGTCATCTGGGCGGCCGGACACCACGGCGACACGCCCCCGCCCGCACCGCCGCCGAGCGCCCAAGCCTCCAGCGAGCCTTCGCAGACCCGGGAGCAGCAGCAGCCTCCCAGGGTGAGTTCGCGGTCCGAGCCGATCTACACCCAGCGGCCGACGAGCCACCGTCCCACCCCCACCAGGACCCTGCCGACGGAGACGACCACCCACCCGACCAGCAGCGAGACGTCCACCGACGGGCCGACGGACGGCCCGAAGCCGCCGACCGACCTCCCCACGGGCGATGGCGGCAAGCAGCCGGGCGGTGACAAGAGCGGCCAGCCCGCCGGATAGCGTTCGGGCCATGGCCGACCTGCGCATCCTGTTCGTGCACGCCCATCCGGACGACGAGTCGATCGAGACCGGGGCGACCATGGCCAAGTACGCCGCCGAGGGCGCCCACGTCTGCCTCGTCACCTGCACGCGCGGTGAAGAGGGCGAGGTCATCCCCGGGGAGCTGCGGCACCTGGAGGGTGACGCGCTGGGGGAGTACCGCGTCGGTGAGCTGGCGCGGGCCTGCGCCGCCCTTGGCGTGAGCGACCACCGGTTCCTGGGCGGCGCGGGGCGCTGGCGCGACTCCGGGATGATGGGCGTGGCGTCCAACGACCATCCGCGGTCCTTCTGGCGCGCCGACGTCGACGGGGCCGCCGCCGAGCTGGTCGCCGTCATACGCGAGGTCCGCCCCCAGGCCGTCGTCACCTATGACGCCGACGGCTTCTACGGCCACCCGGATCACATCCAGGCGCATCGGGTCGCGTGGCGGGCGTTCGAGCGGGCGGCGGACCCGTCCTTCGGGGCCGGTGAGCCGTGGCGGCCCTCGCGGTTCTACGCCACCGCGGTGCCCCTGTCGACGCTCGAGGAGGCGGTGGGCCGGGGGCCGTTCCAGCCGGTCGAGTCCGTGGCCGACTTCGGCTTCGGCGTGCCGGACGAGCAGGTCACCACGTGTGTCGACGCCCGCGACCACCTGCCGGCGAAGGTGGCCGCGATGCGGGCGCACCGCACGCAGATCACCGTTGATCCGCCGTACTTCGCGCTGTCCAACGACATCGGACAGCCGCTGCCCGGCGTCGAGTACTACACCTTGCTCGCCGGGGAGCCGGGCCCGCTCGGAGAGGACGGCCGTGAGTCCGGTCTCGGGCACCCGGTACCCTGACCCGCTGTGGAGGTATCGACGGGCCAGGACGCCCCTCAGGAGCCGCCGCGCGAGTCGGGCCTCGTGATCGGCCTCGCGTACGGCGTGCTCTTGGTGCTCGGGCTGCTCTTCGGCCTGGTGGGGTCGTTCGAGTTCTCCTGGACGATCGGGAGCGTCCCGGTCGCCGCGATCCTCCTGTCGGCCGCCGCGTTCGCGGCGTTCCGGCTCGCCGGGTGGGCGATGGAGAGCAGGCTCGGCGTGGCCGCGGTCGCCGCACCCTGGTTGATCGTCGTCGTGCTGCTGTCGAGCCGGCGCCCGGAGGGCGACCTCATCGTCACCGGCACCGCCGCCGGGTACGTCTTCATCTTCGGTGGGTCGATCGCCGCCATCGCCGCGGTCGCCGCCACCCGTTCGCCCCGGTCCTGGATCCTGCACGGCACGGACTCCGTTCCCGCGCGGAGGGACTGAGCGCCCGGCACGCGGCGGAGCGCGCACGCCCTGCGGACGTGCGCGCTCGGGTCGCCCGGGTCAGCCGGTGGTCGCCTCCACCGTCTCGGGAGAGCGGTCCTCAGCGGTGCGCCGGTATCCCCGCACCGCGAGGCAGGCGGCGGCTCCGACGAAGACGAGGGCGACGGGCAGGGTCATCGTCGGCCGCATCGCGCCGACGAACCCGTGCGAGAACACGCCCTCGGCCGTCCGGGTGATCTGGTCGACGACCTGCTGCGGGAGGTTCCGCGGGAGGTGCTGGGCCGCACCGGTCTGGCCGGCGCCCACCTCCAGGCCCCCCTTGGCGGCCTTGTTGAACCCCTCGACGAACGGGCCGCGCGCGTCAGGCGGCAGCGCGCCGGCGCGCTTCGCGGCCTCGTCACGGAGGTGGGAGGCGAGCTGGTTCTGCAGGATCGCGCCGGTGGCCGCGCTGCCGATGACCGAACCGACCTGCCGGGTGGTGTTGTTGACACCTGAGGCGGCCCCGGCCATACGGGGATCGACCCCGCGCATGGTTTCGGTGGCCATGGGTGCGAAGACGCCTCCGATGCCGATCCCGGAGACGATCATCGGAGCCAGGAAGGCCGGCCAGGGGGTGCCGACGTCGGCGATCGCCACCGTCCAGCCCATGCCGATCCCGTACAGCGTCAGCCCGGCCATGAGGATGTACTTGCCGCCGATCTTGTCGGACAGCCGGCCGGCGACCGGCGCGAGGAACATCGACACGACCGACGACGGCGCCATGACCAGGCCGGCCTTCAGCGCGCTGAACCCCAGCACCGACTGCAGGTAGATGGTGAACGGCAGGAACACGCCGATCATCCCGATCGACAGGACCGCGCCGACGAAGTTGAGGACCGTGAAGTTACGGTCCTGGAACAGCACGAATGGGACCAGCGGCTCGCGGTCCTGGCGGCTCCGCTGCTGGACGAGGAAGACGACGAAGAGGACGGCCGCCGCCGCGAACAGCCCCCAGATGACGCCGTTCCAGTCGTACCGCTGGCCCTCGGTCAGGGCGAAGACGAGGCAGAACAGCGCGGCCGTCGCGATGAGCACGCCAGCGAGGTCCAGACGGTGCTTGCGCTCGAACCGGACGCTCGGGATCACCGCGAACGCCAGCACGAGGACGGCGACGCCGATGGGCAGGTTGACGAAGAAGATCCACCGCCAGTCGAAGGCGGTGACCAGGAACCCGCCGAGCGTCGGTCCCGCGATCGTCGCGACCCCCGCGACCGCGCCCCAGATTCCGAGGGCGGTACCCCGGCGCTGGGCGGGGAAGGTGGCGATGATGATCGCCATCGTCTGCGGCATCAGCAGGGCCGAGCCCAGGCCCTGAACCGCGCGGGCGGCGATCAGCTCCGCCGGGTTCTGCGAGATGCCGCACAGCAGGCTGGCCAGGGTGAAGATCGCGACCCCGGCGATGAACAGGTTCCGCTGGCCGCGCAGGTCGCCCAGGCGGCCGGCGGTGATGATCAGGACCGCGAGGACGAGGACGTATGCGTTCACCACCCACAGGACCTCGTCCAGGGACGCGTGCAGCTTGTCGATCATGCTGGGCATCGCGATGTTCACGATGGTGAGGTCCAGCAGGGTCATGAAGAACCCGAGACTGAGCGTCACCAGGATCGCCCAGGGGTTGCCGTGCCATCTCTTCATTTGTGGGTGTTCTCCCCGTCAGGGCGGCCGGGAGGCCGCCAGGTCAGCCGACCGTTCTTGATGTCCTCGCTGAGCGCCCGTACGAACTCCAGCTCCGACCGCAGCCGGGAGTTCAGGTACTCGACCTCGATCACCTGGATGCGCTCGAGCCCCTGCTTGAGCAGGCCCTCGACGACGGTGTCGTGCGCCGCGAGGTTGGCCTCGAGGGCGATGGCGCGGCGGTCGAGCAGCTGCGCGGCGTCCTCCGGCGGCAGCGTCGCGAGGAAGGACAGCGCCATGCCGAACGCCGGATACTCGCGGCAGGGCCGAACGATGAACTCCCGGAGGCGGGAATGCGCCTCGTCGCGCCCCTGTTCGGTGATCGCGTAGACCGTGCGTTCCGGGCGGCGACCTTCACGCGTCGTCTCGACGGGCTCGATCAGGCGCTGACCGGCGAGCCGCTCGACCGTGTGGTACAGCGACCCATGCGTGACCTTGACCACCTCGTCGACGGCATAGTCCCGGATGCGCTGCTGCATCTCGTACGGGTGCATGGGCTCCAGCTCGAGCAGGCTGAGCACCGCGAGGGCGAGAGGCGTGAGCGGTCGTGACATGGGCGTCTTTCTCATCCGTCCTGAATAATCCAGGTGGACTATAGGCCTCCCGCTTCCAAGGTCGCAATCCGATTTATGGCGACAAAGCGGCAAAGAACGGAGGCCCGGACCTCGAGGGTCCGGGCCTCCGTGAGCAGCCGTCGGGAAGGCCTCAGCCTTCGGTCAGTACGGCCTCGAGCTGGTCGAGCGCCCAGTCCAGGTCCTCCTGGCTCACGACCAGCGGCGGTGCCAGCCGGAGGGTCGTCTCGTGCGTCTCCTTCGCCAGCACGCCGCGCTCCATGAGCCGCTCGCTGACCGGGCGCGCCTTGCCGTTCAGCTCCACGCCGGCCCACAGGCCGCGGCCGCGTACCTCGCGGACCTGCTCGGACGGCAGCGCGCCGAGCCGGGCGTGCAGGTGCGCTCCCAGCGTGCGGGACCGCTCCTGGAACTCCCCGGTCTTCAGCATCGCGATGACCTCCCGGGCCACCGCGCAGGCGAGCGGGTTGCCGCCGAACGTCGACCCGTGCTGGCCGGGCTTGAACACGCCCAGGACGTCGCGGTCCGCGACGACGGCGGAGACCGGCAGGATGCCGCCGCCGAGGGCCTTCCCGAGGATGTAGACGTCCGGGACGACGTTCTCGTATTCGACGGCGAACGTCGTGCCGGTACGGCCCAGTCCCGACTGGATCTCATCGGCGATCATCAGGGCGCCGCGAGCGGTGCAGATCTCGCGTACCGCCGCGAGGAACCCGCTCGGCGGGACGTTGACGCCGGCCTCGCCCTGGATCGGCTCGATCAGCACCCCGACCGTGTTGTCGTCGACGGCGGCGCGCAGCGCCTCGACGTCGCCGTACGGCACGGTGCGGAAGCCCGGGGTGAACGGGCCGTAGGAGTTGCGGGCGTCCGGGTCGGTGGAGAAGCTGACGATCGTGGTGGTCCGGCCGTGGAAATTGCCCTCGAAGGTGACGATGTTCGCCTGCTCGGCGGGCACGCCCTTGACCTCGTACCCCCACTTGCGGGCGGTCTTCAGCGCCGTCTCGACGGCCTCCGCGCCGCTGTTCATCGGCAGGACCATCTCCTTGCCGGCCAGCTCGGCCAGCTCGGCGACGAACGGCCCGAACTGGTCGTGGTCGAATGCCCGGCTGACCAGTGTGACGCGGTCCAGCTGCCGCCGCGCCGCCTCGACCAGCCGCGGGTGGCGGTGCCCGAAGTTGACCGCGGAGTACGCCGACAGCATGTCGAGGTACCGCTTGCCCTCGACGTCGGTGACCCAGGCGCCCTCGGCGTCGGCGATCACGATCGGCAACGGATGGTAGTTGTGCGCGCTGTATTCCTCCGACAGCGCCCGCAGCTCCTGCGTGTTCAACGGTGCTCCTTTTTCGGACCCGCGGGGTCTCCCGAGTCCCATTGTCCCTGCTACGGGCGTAGTTCCAGGGTGCAGCACTTCGGGCCGCCCCCCGCCTTGCGCAGCTCGGTCATCTCGATCGGAATGACCTCGTAGCCACGCTCCGTGAGCCGCGAGATCAGCGTCGTGGCGTCATCGGGGATGATCACGTGGCGACCGTCGCTGACCGCGTTGAGACCGAACGCCAGGGCGTCCTCCTCGGTGGCCTCGATCAGCTCGGGGAAGAGCGCCTTCATCTTGATCAGGCCGTCCTCGTCGAAGGCGCCCGGGTAGTACGCCGCCGTGAACGGATCGATGACGCACAGCGCCGTGTCGAGGTGGTAGAAGCGCGGGTCGACCATCTGGACGCTGACCACCGGCAGCCCGAAGGCGTCGTACAGTTCGTTGTGCGCGGCGGGGTCCGTGCGGAAGCCGTGTCCCGCCACGATCGCGCGGTAGGCGAACGCGTAGTCGCCCTCCCCCTCGTTGACGTACTCGGCGGTCCGGATCCGGCGGTAGCCGTGCTCCTCGAACCACGCCCGGTGCGCCTCGGCCTCGGCGGCGCGCTGCGGGTGACGGAACTTCGCGCCCAGCACCATGCCGCCCACGACCGTGGCGCCGTTGGCGGCGAAGACCATGTCCGGCAGGCCCGGGACGGGCGGCAGCACGTGCACGGTATGCCCGAGTGAGACGTACGTCGCGCGCAGGCGCTCCCACTCGTGCATGGCCCGGTCACGGTCGACCGGGGTGTTCGGGTCCATCCACGCGTTGATGGCGTATCGGACGTCGAAGTGGCTCGGCGGGCACATCAGGTAGGTCCGTGCCGGCTGCCCCGCCGAGGTGCCCGCGTCATCGCGGGCGAGGGTCTGCATCGTCATCGATGGTGTGCTCCTGGCAATGCGGGCCCGATGTCGCGCCCAGGTGGTTGGTGAGGCACCACGGGAAGCGTAAGGTCGGTTTATCCGCAACACCAATAACGGATGTGCGCTTGGAAGGGTTCCATCCTTGCGTCTTGACGACATCGACCGGCGGATCGTTGCGTGCCTCCTGGAGAACGCCCGGGCGTCCTTCGCCCAGATCGGCGACCAGGTCGGGCTTTCGGCCCCCGCGGTGAAGCGCCGGGTCGACCGGCTCCGGCACGACGGCGTGATCACGGGTTACGCCGCGGTCGTCGACCCCTCGGCCCTGGGCTGGACCACGGAGGCGTTCGTGGAGTTGTTCTGCGCGGGCCGCACGTCGCCCGACGAGATCTCCGCCAGCATCCGCCGGCACCCCGAGGTGGTGGCGGCCTACACGATCACCGGGGAGGCCAACGCGCTCATCCACCTGCGCGCCCACGATATCCAGGCCCTCGAACAGGCCCTCGAGCGGTTGCGCAACGAACCCAACATCGTGCAGACCAAGACCTCCATCGTGCTGTCCCGGCTGCTCGGCCGCCCGACCGGCGGACCGGACGCCTGATCACTCCGTGGTTACCATGCGGTAGATGAGCTTCACGACGGCTGATCTCATCGACGAGTACGCTGCCGAGCTGGCGAGCAGCGAGACGCAGTTCCGCTCGTACGGAGCACGGGCGCGGTTCGCGGGGCCGGTGGCGACCGTCCGCTGCCGCGAGGACAACGCGCTGGTCAAAAGGACACTCGCCGCGCCGGGGGAGGGTCGCGTGCTCGTCGTCGACGGCGGCGGCTCGCTGCGCACCGCACTGATGGGCGACATGATCGCCGCGTCGGCGGTCGCCAACGGCTGGACCGGAGTCGTGATCAACGGGGCGGTCCGCGACGTCGTCGCCCTGCGCGACCTCGACCTGGGGATCCGGGCGCTGGGTTCGAACCCCCGCAAGAGCGCCAAGGGCGGCGTCGGCGAGGTGGACGTGCCGGTGGCGTTCGGCGGCGCCGAGTTCCGGCCCGGGTCGTGGCTGTACGCCGACGAGGACGGGATCGTGGTGGCGGGCCGCCGGTTGGGCACGGCGCATGCCTGACCGCGTTACCGCAGCCGGGACCGGCGGGCCGGGTTACGGCAGCCGGGCGAGCTGCTTGGTCAGCAGCGACGTCGCCTTTTTGGCGATCGCGTCTCCGGACGCCTTCGGCGCGACGCGCTCCCAGTACATCGACACCAGGACGACGTTGCCGCGGCTGACGTAGTCGTACGCCCGGTAGAACACGTTGATCACGCTCGAGGACGGCGAGATGACCGACTTCTCGAAGCCGCGTACGTGCGACCACCCGGGCGTGGTCTCGTCCGAGGCGCGCCAGGTGTCGTCGTGTGCCAGGGCGATGCGGCCGCCCGACAGGGTCTTCTGCGCGACCTGCTTCTTGGCCGGGCACGCCATGACCTTGGTCCGGACGGCGGCGAACATGGCCGCCGCGGCGGCCGCGTCCGGGTAGGTCAGTGAGATCTGCCCGAAGTTGGCCCCGGCGTACTGGCTGGTGTTGAACTCACGGACCTTCACGTCCGGGCTCCCCGACGGCTTGATCGCCGACAGGGAGCAGGAGGGGACGGCGTGCTCCTTCAGGGCCGGGGTGCTCAGCGGCTCCTCCTTGACGTGCGGGTCGACGTCCCGGGCCGACAGGAGTGCCGACGCGACCCGTCCCGGCGCGTAGCTGGGGGCCGGCGACGGGCTCGCCGCCGTCGTACGGCCGGCCGGCGACGCGGACGTCCCGGCCTTGTGGCCGCCCCCGCATCCGGCGACGAGGACGCCGACGGCGACGGCGAGCAGGGCGGGCGGGATCGCGCGTGGTCGGAACACCGGTCGCTCCTCCTGGAGGCGGTGGATCAGCCGGGCTGAGACTGCGTCTGGACCTCGCCGACCGCGAGGGCGAGGTTTCCGGGAGGACCGGTCATCTGCCCGAATACGCCGCCGGCCGTATCGCAGTCGGCGCCGGCACAGGCCCAGGTGACGTAGTAGCTGATGGTCGCGGTCACGGTGTACTTGCGGCCCGGTCGGCTCGCCGAGGACTTCTGGTAGACGTAGCCGCAGTCCGTGCCGCCGGGCGTGCCCGCCGTCGCCGCGGGGCATGTGACGCTCTTTCCGTCTCCCATGTCCCACGTCACGGTCGGCTGGGAGGCGGTGACCGTCACCTGCTGGCCCGGCACCGCGGCCACGGCCTCCTTGTTCCCCACGTCGTCGACCCACAGGCCGGTCGTCATCTGGATGTAGGTACGCGGGCTCGGCGCCGTGCCGATGTGCGGGACCGGGAGCTCGAGGCCGTCCCGCGCGTTGTAGGCGACGTCGATCGTGGGGACGTGCTGGACCGCCGCGGGTGTGGCGCCGGCCGGGGCGCACACCACCTGGCCGCCCACGGTGGGGCAGCCGAGGCCGGGGCCGGTGCCACCGCCGTTGCCGCCTCCACCGCCTCCGGTCCCGCCGCCCGTGCTGCCCCCGCCGCCGGGAATGGTGATGTTGCTGTGGGCGCATGCGTTCGGCAGGCACAGCGGGGCCGCGGCGGCCGTGCCGGATGCCAGGCCGACGGCGGCGCCCGGGAGGAGGGTCAGCAGCGCGGCGATGGAGGCTCGTCTGGTCAGCATGTTCTGCCCTCCGTCGCGTCGGAGATCTTGTAGGTGCCGTCCATGTAGCGCATGACCGCCTGGTACAGGTGGCTGCCGTCGCGCCAGGAGGCCAGCCGCTTTCCGGTCTTCGCGGAGAAGCGGTACGACCCGAGGGTCCGTACGCAGTCGAGGATCACGACGATGGAGTCGTCTTTTGAGCGGCCCTGAATGCGTGGATTCAGGACATTGTGGAATCGCCAGAAGACGCCCTGCCGCTGGATCCTCACCACGTCCTTGTCGATGATCGACAAAAGCGGGTCCATGGCCACCGCGTCGAGCCGGCCGGTGTCATTCGTCTCGTACGCCTGTTCGTACATCCGCTGGTACTCGCGGTACGCGGCGAGGGCGGACTGCGGGGTCCGGGGGAGCGGGCCGCTCGTCGGGCCGCCCGCGGTGCCGGCCGTTCCGTCGGACTGCGGCGGCGTAACGGAGGATGAGGAGGCCACCGGGGAGTCATCTCCCTGAGCCTGTCCGCTGGGATGGAAGCCGCCGGTCGCACGGCCTCCACAGGCTGTGAGCAGGCCCACCAGGATCAGCGGGCCGACGCACATGCGGAATCGCATCGTCAATTCCCGGGCTTCGGCGCAAATTACCTCATGAGCTTACTGAGACGGTAGGGACAAGAAAAGAGGTTCCCAAGAACCGGTGGATCGGCCGCGGCCCTATCCCCGATTAGAGACGACCGACCAGCCGCACCAGATCGAGGCCCAGAACCATGTCGAGCTCGATCGCCGTCTCGAATTTCGCGCCGGGCGGCACCGAGTCGTCCTCGGCGAGCCGGTCCAGGCAGGACAGCGCCGCGCGAGTGTCCAGGTCCGCGTCCAGGTGCCCGACCGCCTCCGTCACGTAGGAGCGCTCCGATGGCCGTCCGG
>JBJMIW010000198.1:0-4532 GCA_045806665.1 Actinoallomurus sp. | reverse complement strand
AGCCGGAGCGGGGTACTCCGGGAACAACTGGACCCAGGACTACAAGGGGATCTCGTTCCAGGACGCCCGCCGCACCGCCGGTAACACCAACGACCTGAACGGCAAGATCATCCGGATCCACCCGGAGCCGGACGGCACGTACACGATCCCCAAGGGCAACCTGTTCACCGGCAAGGAGGAGGGCGGCGGCAAGACCCGCCCGGAGATCTACGTCATGGGTGTCCGCAACATCGCGCGGATCGCCTGGGACAAGCAGAACGACTGGCTGACCGCGGGATGGGTCGGTCCGGACGCCGGCGTTCCGGACGAGACCTGGGGTCCGGCCAAGTACGAGACCGCGACGATCATCCAGGACGCGGGCAACCAGGGCTGGCCCTACTGCATGGGCAACAGGCAGCCCTACCGTGACCGCAGCAACGTCGACGCTAGCCAGCCCGCCGGCTGGTACGACTGCGACCACCTGAAGAACACATCGCCGCGCAACACCGGTCTCGTCGACATTCCGCCGGCGCGCGACAACATGATCTGGTACTCGCCGCAGGGCGGTGGCCCCGTCTACCCGAAGCGGACCGACGGCAGCGGCCTCCCGACGTACAAGCTGGGTGACGAGACCTTCACCGAGCCGTACCTGAAGGGCGGCGGCCAGGCCATCATGAGCGGCCCGACCTACCACCGTTCCGAGGTCGACACGAACAGCGGTGTGGCCTGGCCGGCGTACTGGGAGAACAAGTGGTTCATCGGTGACGAGTCCAACGCGCAGAACCGCGTTGCCGTGACCGTCGACCCGAAGACCGTCCCGCAGCACGGCGCACCCGCCTTCGCCGAGGACGTGCGCAGCATCATCCAGCCCGGCGGTGGCAGCAACCAGATGCAGTCCTGGATGGACGCCAAGTTCGGCCCGGACGGGGCGCTCTACATGCAGGACTACGGAGGCGGCTTCTTCACCCTCGACCCGAACCAGAAGCTGATCCGCATCACCTACCACGGTGGGCCGGCGACGCCGAACCCGAGCGACGCCACGGTGCGGGCCGTCCAGCAGAGCACGCCGAAGACGATCGCGTTCTCCAGCCGTAAGGCCGGCGGGTTGTCGTGGACGTGGGACTTCGGCGACGGCAGCAAGCCGTCGCAGGAGGAGAACCCCACGCACACGTACGCGGACTTCGGCACTTACCACGCCACGCTCAAGGTGACCTACGCCAACGGCGAGGTGGCCACCGGGAAGATCGACGTCACGGTCGGTTGCTCGGCGCCCGACGCCCGGCCGACGGTCCGGCTGCTGGACACCGACACCGGCGTGGCCAACCACGCGGTCGGTGGCGGCTGCACGATCAACGACCTGATCGACGACGAGCGCGCCTGGTCGAACCACGGCGAGTTCGTGAGCTACCTGAACCATCTGGTGGACGGGTTCCGCAAGGACGGCGTCATCAACGACAGCGAGGCGCAGGCGCTCAAGAAGGCGGCCGCCCAGTCGGAGATCGGCAAGACGAACGGGTACGAGCCCATCTTCGACGGGACGGCGCAGTCCCTCCAAGGGTGGTCACAGGCCCCGTCCGGTCAGTTCGACCTGCAGAGCGACGGGACCATCCGCAGTTCCGGCGGCCTGGGAATGCTGTGGTACTCCAAGAAGGCGTACGCCGACTTCTCCGTGAGACTGCAGTTCCGTGACGTCGCACCCGACGGGTACCGCGCGAACAGCGGAGTCTTCGTACGGTTCCCCGACCTGAGAACCCCGCTGGCCCAGCGTCCGACCGGCAGCTGCGGGACGATCGGATCGGCCCGTACGTCCGACGCATGGGTCGCGATCTACTGCGGCCAGGAGATCCAGATCTACGACGGTGACACGGGCGAGCCGCAGAAGACGGGCTCGGTCTACAACTTCTCGCCGCTCGGTCTGGACAAGGCCAGGGTGACTCCGAAGGGTCAGTGGAACGACTACGAGGTCCGGGTGGTCGGGCAGCACTACACGATCATTCGCAACGGCGTAGTGATCAACGAGTTCGACAACACACCGGGCAAGCAGTCGTCTCGTGCCGGCGATCCGCCCACGGATCTGCGCCAGTTCATCAGCGGGTTCATCGGATTGCAGAACCACAGCAACAACGACCTGGTCGAGTTCCGCAACATCCGGGTGCGGGAGCTGTAGCCAGACCGGCGGTGCCGGGCGCGCGGACGAGTGTCCCCGCGCCCGGCACCCGCCCGAACGACTCACCGGAGCACGCCGTCCGACGGCCCCCATCGCGGAGACCGTGAGAGGTACAGCGAATGGATACCAGATCCCTTTTCGCCCCATTGATAAGGAAAGCGCGGAGGGCGCCGAACGCCCCCGCCATCGCACGGCGTATCGCCGTAGTGCTGATGAGCCTGGCGCTGCCGCTGCTGTGGCTGTCACCCGGCGCGGCCGCCGCGAACGCCGGGCAGCAGGTTCGTCAGGCGGCGGCGCAGGTGCTCACCTGGACCGCCGACGACAGCATGACCGCGTACAAGTCCGCGCCGACCACGGCGACGGCCGGGCCCGCGACGATCGTGTTCGAGACCAGCGCGGCGACCGGCAACACCACCGGGATGGCGCACACCCTGACCTTCGACACCTCGACCGCCGGCTACAACCACGACGTCGACGTCAACATCATCGCCAGCCCCTTTGACGCCAGCGGGGGCCGGCACGAGGTCCAGGTGAACCTCACCCCGGGGAAGTACCACTACTACTGCGCCATGCCCGGCCACCAGATGAGCGGCGAGCTCGTGGTCACCGACGGCGGCGGCACGGACACGACACCGCCGCAGGTATCGGCGTCGGTGGCGGGGGACAAGGACGCCAACGGCGCGTACGTGGGCGCGGCGACGGTGACGATCTCGGCGAGCGACACCGAGTCCGGTGTGGCGAAGGTGGAGTACGCGCTGGACGGCGGGGCGTTCGCGACGTACTCGGCGCCCTTGTCGGTGAACGACCCGGGCTCCCACACGGTGCAGTACCGGGCCACGGACAAGGCCGGCAACACCTCCCAGGTGGGTTCGGTGACCTTCACGGTCGTCGCCCCGCCCGCGAAGGACACCACTCCGCCACAGGTGTCGGCGCAGGTCACAGGTGACAAGGACGCCGACGGCAACTACAAGGACTCGGCCACCGTGACGATCTCGGCGAGCGACACCGAGTCCGGTGTGGCCACGGTGGAGTACACGCTGGACGGCGATGCGTTCGCGGCGTACACCAAGCCGCTCGTGGTCGGCCAGCCCGGCTCGCACACGGTGCAATACCGCGCCACGGACAAGGCCGGCAACACCTCCGACGTGGGCACGGTGACGTTCAAGGTGGTGGCCTCGCAGCCGAAGGACACGACGCCGCCGCAGGTGTCGGCGTCGGTGGCGGGGGACAAGGACGCCAACGGCGCCTACGTGGGCGCGGCGACGGTGACCATCTCGGCGACTGACACCGAGTCCGGTGTGGCGAAGGTGGAGTACGCGCTGGACGGCGGGGCGTTCGCGACGTACTCGGCGCCGTTGTCGGTGAACGACTCGGGCTCGCACACCGTGCGCTACCGGGCCACGGACACGGCCGGCAACACCTCCGACGTCGGTTCGGTGACGTTCACGGTGGTCGCTCCGCCGGGGAAGGACACGACCCCGCCGCAGGTGTCGGCGCAGGTCACGGGCGACCAGGACTGGGCCTGGAACTACGTGGGCGCGGCGACGGTGACAATCTCGGCGAGCGACAGCGAGTCCGGTGTGGCGAAGGTGGAGTACGCGCTGGACAGTGGGGCGTTCGCGCTGTACGCCAAGCCGCTCGTGGTCGACCAGCCGGGTGCCCACACGGTGCGGTTCCGGGCCACCGACAAGGCCGGCAACACCTCTGACGTGAGCACGGCGACGTTCACCGTCATCAAGGGCGGATCGGGCGAGCAGTGTCCGAAACCGAACAAGAACCACGGCTGCGAGAAGAAGTGAGTCCAGCCGGTCTCGGGCGGCCTCGGCCCATTGATGAGCCGAGGTCGCCCGCCCGGCGGCGGCAGGCCGCCCAGGCCGCCTCGGTGGCCGAAGACGACCAGGTCATCCGATCCCGGACGACAGGTAACCGAGAAGGAGCAGGTTCACATGTGTGGAGAAGAACGCGTTGCATTCGACCGGCGTAAGTTCCTGCGCGGGATGGCCGCCACCGCGGCGGGTGTCGCCGCGGTCGGCGCGACCGGCGGCCTGGCGACGAGCGCCTTCGCCGAGGAGCCCGCATCGCCGGTCCGTGGCAGGCACATCCCGAACGCCAAGATCGGCCTTCAGCTGTACTCGGTGCGCAACGCCTTCATGGCACAGCCGGAGGCCGTCCTGAGCGCCCTCGCCGCGGCCGGCTACCGCAAGGTCGAGTTCGCCGGCCTCCCGGGCGCCACCGACCCGGCCCACGCGCCGGCGATCCGTACCATGCTCGACCGATACGGATTGGAGGCGATCTCCAGCCACCACAACTACAGCGAGTTCACCGACGAGAACCGCCTGCAGCAGCTCATCGAGTTGGCGACGATCCTCGGACAGAAGTACATCTT
>JBJMIW010000197.1:0-21655 GCA_045806665.1 Actinoallomurus sp. | reverse complement strand
CCGCCGGGACCCCCGGCGCCGTACGCTCCGCACCCGGCTGGCACCGGCTGCGCACGCCCGCCGACGTCTCCCTCCTCGACCCCGGCCTGGAGGGCTGGGACAACACACGGTCACTCCTCGCAGGTCACTGACCGGGTTACACCTTTATGTCCAGCACGTTACATTGACCGGCTCTGCAAACGTTTGCATAGTTTCATGCATCCAACGCACACCTAAGGAGCAGCGGTGCCGGTGACCATCCAGGACGTAGCCCGTGAGGCGGGGGTTTCGGTGTCCACCGTCTCCCGGGCGTTCACCGTTCCTGACCTGGTCAAGGATGAGACCCGGCAGCACGTGCTCCAGACCGCGGAGCGGCTCGGGTACCGCCCGAACCGCGCCGCGCGGGGGCTGATCACCGGCAAGACCGGAAACTTCGGCGTGATCGTCCCCGACTTGTCGAACCCGTTCTTCCCCACCGTGCTGAAGGGCGTCCAGGCCCGGGCCCGCGAGGCGGACTACGCCGTCTTCCTCGCGGACTGCGATGAGAACGCCACCGAGGAGATGGCCCTCGTCCAGGCCATGGCCAAACAGGTCGACGGCGTCATCCTCTGCTCGTCGCGGATGACCCCGAACCAGCTCGAACGCGTGGTGGGGACGACCTCGCTGGTCTTCATCAACCGCCAGGTACGCGACAACCCGGCGGTGCTGATGGGGGCGTCCGGCGGCATGCGCCAGGCCATCGACCACCTCGCCGCACTCGGGCACCGCCGGGTCGCCTACCTGAACGGCCCGAAGACGTCCTGGTCCAACCGGGAGCGACGGCGCGGCCTGCGCCAGAGCGCCCGGTACGACATGGAGATCGTCGAGCTGGGGCCGTTCGCCCCGCGCTTCGAGGGTGGGCCGCACGCGGCCGACCTGGCGATCGCCGAAGGGGTCACCGCGATCATCGCCTTCAACGACCTGTTGGCGCTGGGAGTGATGTCCCGGCTGGCCGACCGGGGCGTCGCGGTACCCGAGGACATGAGCGTCGTCGGCTTCGACGACATCCCGATGGCGGGCATGGCCACCCCGCCGCTCACGACTGTCGCCATGCAGAACGAACGAGCCGGTCGCGCAGCCGTCGACCTGCTCGTGAGCCTCCTGACCGTCTCCGGCGCCGACGCGGGGGATCTCCGCCGGGAACTCGATTGCCAGTTGATCGTGCGGGCCTCGACCACAGGCCCGGCCCGATCGTGACCGGAAGGAAGATCCCTCATGCGCGCTAAGAAATGGTGCCTCGCGACGACGTTCATCCTCGCGGTGAGCGCCTGCGGTTCGCCGAACTCGGGGGGCGGGACCAAGGACGTCACGCCGGACAAGGTGCCCGACAACCCGAAGAACCCGGTGACCCTCAACATCATCGACGTCGCGGGCAACCTGCAGCTCACCCAGGGCGTGATCGACGAGTTCGTCAAGACGCACCCGAAGGTGATCAAGAAGGTGACCTACACCAAGGCCACCGCCCCCGAGCTGCCTGGCAAGATCAAGGCGCAGCAGAGCGCCGGCCAGGTGCAGATCGGCCTCGTCCTCACCGGCACCGACGGTCTGTCCGCCGGCGTCGACCAGAACCTGTGGGTCAAGACCGACGACTACTCCAGCCGCATCGGCAACCCGAACTACCAGGACCCGGCCGCCAAGATGCAGGAACTGGCGCAGGGGCACGGCGTCGAGGTCGTGTACTACCCGTCCGGCCCGCTCATCGAGTACAACCCGCAGAAGGTGCCCAACCCGCCGACGACCACGGACGAGCTCCTCGCCTGGGCCAAGGCGCACCCGAAGAAGTTCCAGTACGCCCGGCCCGCCAACTCCGGCCCCGGCCGTACGTTCCTCATGGGCCTGCCGTACCTCCTCGGTGACTCGAACCCCAAGGACCCGGCGGCGGGCTGGACCAAGACCTGGAACTACCTGGCGGAGCTCGGCAAGTACGTCGACTACTACCCGTCCAAGACCTCCGAGACCATGACCAACCTGGCCAACGGGTCGGTCGACATGGTCGCCAGCACGACCGGCTGGGACATCAACCCGCGGGCGCTCGGCCAGGTGCCGGCCGGCGACAAGGTCACCTACCTCAAGGGCATGCACTGGGTGACGGACGCGCAGTACGCCACGATCCCGCGGGGCGTGTCCGCCGACGTCCTCTCCGCGGACATCCAGCTGATGAAGTGGATGCTCACGCCGCAGCAGCAGGCCAAGGCGTACGACACCGGCTACTTCTACCCGGGCCCGGCGGTCAACGGCGTCAGCGTCTCGATGGCCCCGGCGAAGTCGCAGCAGATCATCCAGCAGTTCGGGCGCCCGGAGTACGACAAGTGGATCGCCCAGTTCCCGAAGGAGACGTCGCTGCCCGCCAAGCAGCAGGTCACGGCGTTCGACCAGTGGGACCGGACCGTGGGCGGCGGAAAGGTGCACAAGTGAGCCCGGCCCCGCGTACGTCCGGCCCCGGCGAGGAGCGGCAGTGAGCCAGACCAAGATCTCGGAGCTGCGGCTCGACCACGTGAGCCGTGAGTTCGGGGGTGTACGGGCACTGGACGGGCTCGACCTGACGATCACGGGCGGGGAGTTCGTCGCCCTGCTCGGCCCGTCCGGCTGCGGGAAGTCCACCGCGCTGAACTGCCTGGCCGGGCTGCTGCCGCTGACCGGCGGCGCGATCACGCTGGACGACCGCAGGATCGACAACCTGCAGCCGGAGCAGCGCGGATTCGGCATGGTGTTCCAGAACTACGCGCTGTTCCCGCACATGTCGGTGCGTTCGAACATCGGCTTCGGCCTGCGCATGGCCAAGGTCCCCAAGGCCGACGCGCGGCGCCGGGTGGACGAGGCGATCAAGCTCGTCCAGTTGGAGGAGCACGCGGACAAGTTCCCGGGCCAGCTGTCCGGTGGCCAGCAGCAGCGCGTCGCGATCGCCCGTGCGATCGTCCTCGAACCGCCGCTGGTCCTGATGGACGAGCCCCTGTCGAACCTCGACGCGAAGCTGCGGCTGGAGATGCGCACCGAGATCAAGCGCATCCACCAGACGCTCGGGCTCACCACCATCTACGTCACCCACGACCAGGAGGAAGCACTTTCCCTCGCAGACAGGCTCGTCCTGCTCCGCAAGGGCAAGGTCCAGCAGATCGGCTCGCCGGAGGAGGTCTACACCGAACCGGCCAACCGGTTCGTCGCCGGCTTCATGGGCTACCGCAACGAGCTCGAACTGCCGGTCTCCCAGGTCAACGAGAAGACCGTCGTGCTCGATGGGCTCGGGGGCGGTGGGCTCACCGGCGTCCGGCGCGACGACCTCGGCGAGCGGGCGGTCGCGGCCATCCGGCCGGAGGACTTCACCGTCGGCGACGGCCCGAACGCCACCGAGGTCACCGTCGAGGTCGTGGAGTACCAGGGCCGCGAACAGGCCATCGAGGCCCGTACCGACGACGGCGTCGCGCTGCACCTGCGCGCCGGGACGCGGCTGGCGCCCGGTGACCGCGTGACGGTGTCGGTGCCGCCGGAGCGCGTGCTGGTGTTCGCCGCCGAGAGCCCGGCGGCGCCCGAGGAGGTGGCGTAGGTGGCAGCGCCGGCCGTCGCGCGGCCGCAGATCTCGCTGCGGCACCGGCTCGCCGAGCGCGGCCTGGACCGTACGCTGCTGCTCCTGCTGCCCGGCGTCATTTTCGTCGTCGCGCTGTTCATCTACCCGTTCGTGTACGGCCTGCAACTGTCCTTTCAGCCGCAGGCCGGCTCGGACGCGGCGAACAAGTACGGCACCGGGCCGCTCGCCGACTACCGGCTGTTCTTCTCCGACCCGTACCTGCGCGGCACGATCTGGACGACCTTGAAGATCGGCCTGCCGGCCGCGCTGTTCAACGTGCTGGCCTCGGTGCCGATCGCATACCGGATGCGCGGGAGGTTCAGCGGCAAGCGCACCATCACGACGATCCTCGTGGTGCCGATCACGCTCGGCACGGTGCTCACCGCGGAGGGCCTGCTCGCCTTCATGGGGCCGACGGGCTGGCTCAACCGGATCCTGGTGGACATCGGGATCGTCGACCACCCGGTGCGGCTCACGCACAACTACTGGGGCGTCGTCTTCTCGCTGGTCATCACCGGGTTCCCGTTCGCGTTCCTGCTCACCCTGTCGTACCTGACCGGGATCGACCCGACGCTGGAGCGGGCCGCCTCCACGCTGGGGGCGGGCTGGTGGCAGCGGTTCCGGCACATCACGATGCCGCTGCTGGCCCCGGGGCTGGCCATCACGTTCTGCCTGTCGTTCGTGCTGGCCTTTTCGGTGTTCCCCTCGGCGATCATGGTCGGTGAGCCCGCGCGGCAGACCCGGGTCATCTCGATCGCCGCGTTCCACGCCGCCTTCGAGCAGTACGACTACTCCATGGCCTCGGCCATCGCGATGATCATGGGTGCCGTCGAGCTGATCGTCATCGGCCTCGTCCTCGGCTGGCGCGCCCGCCTGTACCGCGGCGCGACGGGAGGCAAGGGATGAGCACTTTGACGGAAGCGCCTCCCGTGACCGAGGAGAAGGCGCCGAGACGGGTCGCGCTGCGGCCCGCGGCGTGGATCGTCTGGGGCGCCGTCGCCTTCTTCATGCTCATCCTGCTCGGCGTGGTCGGCGCGGTCGTCGTCGACTCCTTCGGCAGGAAGTGGTTCGGCGGCTGGCTCCCGAAGGGCTGGACGACCCACTGGTACGGCGCGACCTGGCGGGAGTTCAACCTCGGCAGCGTCCTGATGGTAACGCTGGAGGTCGCGGCCGCCGTGGTCGTCGTCTCTGTCGTGGTCGGTGTCCCGGCCGCGTACGCGCTGGCCCGCCGGAACTTCCCCGGCAAGCGGGTGGTGATGGTGGCGTTCCTGCTGCCGATCCTCATCCCGCCGATCACGTACGGCGTGCCGCTGGCCACCGTGCTGTACAAGTTCCACCTGGCCGGGAAGCTGAGCGGCGTCGTCCTGGCCAACCTTGTGCCGGCGGTGCCGTTCGTCATCCTCGTGATGACGCCGTTCATCGAGCAGATCGACCCGAAGATCGAGGCGGCGGCCCGAATGTGCGGCGCCAGGACGTGGGTGATCTTTACCCGGATCCTCGGCCCGCTGCTGATCCCCGGCATGCTCGCCGCCGGGATCCTCGTCCTGGTCCGGACGGTCGGTATGTTCGAGCTGACCTTCCTGACCGCCGGGGCCGACAGCCAGACCCTGGTCGTCGCGCTGTACTACTCGGTCTCGGCCGCGGGCATCCGCGCGCAGCAGGAGATCGACGCGATGGCGGTCATCTACACCTTGTCCATGCTCGTGCTGCTCGTCGCGGCACTGCGCTTCGTCAACCCCACCCAGCTGGTCACCCAGATCAAGGAGAGAGATTGAAACCCCTGCTGACCCCCGGCAAGGACACCGAGCTGATCGGCCTCGAACTGGCCGATCTGGCCGAGGGCGAGACCCTGGAGCTGAACCGCGACGAGGAGGTCGCCGCGGTCGTCCTCTCGGGCGTCGTCGACGTCGACGGGCTGGGCACGGCCGGTGGCCGCAGCGGTGTGTTCGACGGAGCGGGCCACACGGTGTACGCCCCGCCGGGGCACCCCCTGCGGTTCCAGGCGACCGGCGGCCCGGCCCAGATCGTCATCGCCACCGCCCCGCTGGGCGACGGCACGCCCGGCGAGGCGCGGATCATCGGCCCGGACGACCAGGAGATCGCCGAGCGCGGCGAGGGTAACTGGTCCCGTACGGTCCGGACGATCCTCGGCCCCGGCGACTCCGCCGGCCGGCTGCTGCTCGGCGAGACGATCAACCCGCCGGGGAACTGGTCGAGCTACCCGCCGCACAAGCACGACACCCACGAGCCGCCGCGCGAGGTCAAGCTCGAGGAGGTCTACCTGTTCAAGCTGGAGCCGGAGAACGGCTTCGGCATCCAGCTGCGCTACGACGGCGAGGGCGAGGAGTGCTTCACCGTCCGCGACGGCGACGTGGCGGCGATCCCGGCCGGCTACCATCCGGTCGTTGCCGCGCCCGGCTACCAGCTCTGCTACCTGTGGGTCATGGCGGGTGAGGGCCGGCAGATGATCCCGTACCTCGACCCCGAGCACGCCTGGGTGCAGAACGGCTGACGGCATGGACGCTCGGCGTGAGGATGCGACGGTGGCGGCGGGCCCGCGCGAAGAAGGGCAGGCCGTGCCGGCGTCCTTTCAGGGGATCGTCCGCCCGGACGGGCGGGTCGGCACCCGTAACCACATCGGCATCCTCACGTCGGTGAACTGCTCCGCGACGGTCGCGAAGATGATCGCGAGCCGGTCGGCGGCCCTCGCGGAGGAGTTCCCGAACGTGGACGGCGTCGTGGCGCTCACGCACGGCACGGGCTGCGGGATGGCCGCCGACGGCGACGGCATCCGGCTGCTGCGGCGCACCCTGAACGGCTACGCCCGGCACCCGAACTTCGCCGCCCTGCTCGTCGTCGGGCTCGGCTGCGAGGTCGCCCAGCTCACCGGGTTCGACCTGCCCGAGGGCACGCCGACGATGACGATCCAGGAGATGGGCGGCACGGCGGCGACCGTACGGCACGGCGTCGAGCTGATCGGCGACCTGCTGCCCGAGGCGAACCGGGCCGAGCGCGTCCCGGTCCCGGCCTCGGAACTCATCGTCGGCCTGGCCGACACCGGGACCGCCGGGCCGGCCGGCCCGGCGCTCGGCGCGGCGGTCGACCTGCTCGTACGGCAGGGCGGCACCGCGATCCTCGCCGGGACTCCGCAGCTGTACGGTGCCGAGCACCTGCTGGCGCGCCGCGCGGTCTCCCCGGAGGTCGGGGAGCGGCTCCTCGAGCGGGTCCGCTGGTGGGAGAGGTACGCCGGGCTCTCTCCAGACGCGCCGGAGCAGGCGGTGGCCAAGAGCGGCACGGCGCCGCTGACCGCGGTGCACGCGTACGCCGAGCCCGTGACCGAGCGCGGGCTCGTCTTCATGGACACGCCGGGGCAGGCTGCGGTCTCCGCGACCGGGCAGGTGGCGGGCGGCGCAGCCGTCATGTGCTTCACGACCGGCGGCGGCCCGGCGGACGGCTGCCGTCCGGTGCCGGGCCGGAACCTGGCCGCGACCCCGGAGGCCTACCGGGCCATGGCCGAGGACATGGACCTCGACCTCTCCACCGGCTCGGTGCCCGGCGAACGGCTGTTCCGGCTGGTGCTGGAGGTCGCTTCGGGCCGCAGGACGGCGGCCGAGGCGCTCGGGCCCGGCGACGATGACTTCGCGCCCTGGCAGATCGGGGCGGTGTTGTGAAGACCGAGCAACGGGAGGACACCATGCGGCTGTCACTGACGAGCTGGCCGCGGCAGGTGCCGTCGTCGGTGGGGATCGTGCACCTGGGAATCGGCGCGTTCCACCGGGCGCACCAGGCGGTCTACACCGAGGACGCTGGCGACGGCTGGGGGATCTGCGGGATCACCCAGCGCAGCGCGACCGTGGTCGAGCAGCTCGCCCCGCAGGACGGGCTGTACAGCGTCCTCGAACGCGGCCCCGAGGGCGTGTCGGCGCGGATCATCGGCTCGGTCCGGGAGGTGCTCACCGGAGACGCGACCGCCGACCGCATCGCCGACCCGAAGGTGCGGATCGTCTCGCTGACCGTGACGGAGAAGGGCTACCGGCACGATCCGGCCACCGGTCGGCTCCGGATCGACGATCCGGAGATCTGCCTGGACATCACCGGCCGCGAGCCGCGCACGGTCATCGGCCGGCTCGTCCGTGGCCTGTCCCGGCGGGAGGCGCCGGTGACCGTCCTGTGCTGCGACAACCTGACCGCCAACAGCGCGACCCTGCGCGGCCTGGTCGAGGAGTACGCCGAACGGGCGGGCGTGAAGATCACCTGTGAGACGGCGTTCCCGGCGACGATGGTCGACCGGATCGTCCCTGCGACCACGGCGGCCGACCTGGACGAGGCCGAACGCCTGCTGGGCGTCCGCGACCACGGCGTCGTGGTGACCGAGCCGTTCACGCAGTGGGTGATCGAGGACTCTTTCGCGGCGGGCCGCCCCGCCTGGGACAAGGCCGGCGCGATCTTCACCGGCGACGTCGCACCGTACGAGCTGATGAAGCTGCGGCTGCTCAACGGCTCCCACTCGATGCTGGCCTACCTCGGCTCGCGGTTCGAGTACGTCTCCGAGGCGGTGGACGTGCTCGGCGACGCCGTGCGCCGCTACATGGATGAGGACGCGACCCCGACGCTGACCGTTCCGACCGGGTTCGACCTGGAGGAGTACAAGGCGTCGCTGCTGACCCGGTTCGCCAACCCGGCGCTGAAGCACCGCACCGCGCAGATCGCGATGGACGGCTCGCAGAAGCTCCCGCAGCGGCTGCTCGGCGTCGTCCGCGACCGCCTGGCCGCCGGGGCAGAACCCCGCTGGGCCGCTCTGGCCGTGGCGGCGTGGATGCGGCACGTCTGGACCGCCAAGGAGCTCAACGACCCGCTCGCCGACCACCTGCGCATGGCCGTCGCCCGCACCGACCGGCCGGGCGAGGTCGTCGACGCACTCCTCGGGATCACCGACGTGTTCGGATCGGATCTCCGCGAGTCCCGCGTCTTCCGCGACCTGCTCGTCGAGCACCTGACCGAGCTGACCTCCGACGCCTCCCCGTACTGAGCTGCTGCGGGCACGGAGGGCATTGAAACGCGTAGCTCTGCCTAGGCTTCGATCCGTGCGATCACTTAGCTGCTCTGGGCTCGGAAGGCCTGGTTCGCGTTGCGGCGGGCGGGCGTAACGCTCAGTGAAGCCACCGCAATCGGGTCCTTCATAGGGACGAACCACCCGCCGAGCCTGGCTCCGGCCCCGAGCGTGGCCGGATCAATAGCCACATTGCCGTCGGCATTGACGTCGCAGACCTGGCAAAGCGGTCATCGACCCGTCAACGTCGACGGCAACGTGACCACAACGGCGGCAACGTCACTGCGGACGACCGGCCCGGATCATACGCTCAGCGGCGCGTGGATCAATCTCATCATCGATTTCGTCGAATCGGATCCGGGCAATTGCTGCAAATCCGACGACATCGGCATCGGTGCTGCCCTTTCCGAAGCGGCGTCCTATCGGGGACTGGGACCGCAGACCGACATAAGTCGACGATGCGCAGCGCCGTCGTCCCGCCGAGATTGAAGGACAGAGCGGGAACCCGCGGTCGGGATGTTCTTCGCGGAACGGATATTCGAGTACCCATGGAAGCTGGTACCGATGACGGCGAACAGCCAACTGCGGTCGCCTGCTACATGGGCGACCTCGCCGGCGAAACCTTCTCGCTCAGCGCCGTCAACGTCCTGACCCTCCGGGGCCACGAGATCGTCGAGATGAACGGTTTCATCGGACCCGCTGCTCAGCGGCCGTTCGACCTGCCACCCGAGGCGCCGCGCTGAAATTCCCCGGCCCCGACCGATGAGTTCGCGGGCCGACTCGTCTCCTACGGATAGACCGGCCCAAAAGCGGTCCGGGACGGTGGCGCGCCGAAGGACGCGGCTGCCGGAGGCCGGGAAGGAACTGACCCGCCGCGGCGGAGAGGAATGACGAGATGCGCAAGGTGATCGTGAGTGACTGGGTGAGCCTCGATGGGGTCTACCAGAGTCCGTCTGGGCCTGAGGAGGATCCCTCGGACGGATTCCGCCATGGTGGCTGGTCTACGCCGTACTTCAACGACATCGCGATGGAATGGCTCGTCCAGAATGTTTCCGGATCGGGCGGGTTCCTGCTCGGGCGCCGCACCTACGAGATCTTCGCGGCCCATTGGCCGACGGCTCCCGAGGAGCAGCAGGTCCTGGCCGAGCCTATGAACCGGCTGCCGAAGTACGTGGCGTCGACGACACTCTCCGAACCGTTGACGTGGCGACACTCGACACTGCTGCGCGGTGAGAAACCCGGTCTGCCAGAGGATTTCGATGAGACCATCCGGGTCGCAGACCGGCAGCCAGGAGGACGTGGCGCTGGTCGGGATGTCGCCGAGGACCAGCTCCAGGCAGAGCAACTGGAGCTCCTCCCGCTCGAAGGCGTGCTCCCGGCCACGGAACACTTCGAAGATGCCGAGCAGGCCCGGGTACTGAAAGCGGTACTCCGCGGCGATGTCCTTCGCGCGTTCCTCGGAGTAGCCGCGCTCGGCCAGGCGGATCGCGTCGTACGGCAGCGGAAGCGTGGGCGTACGGTCCCGGGCGACCTCGAGCACCGTCGTGGAGAACTCGATGATCTCGCGCGGCCGGTAGAGCGTACGGTCGACCACGTAGCGGAACGAACCGTCGGGAGGCCCTCCGGGGATCGGGGTGAACACGGCGTTCCAGCACGTCAGATCGTCGGCGCGGTCGAGGGCCTGCGCGTCGTAGCCCATCTCCCGTGCGGAGTACCGGATGCGCTTGGCGATCAGTTCGAGGAGGGAGTCCTCCCTCCACCGGATCGTCTCAAGCGGGTCCTGGTACTTCTGGGCGTCCTCGTACAGGGCCGGGATGTCGTCATACAGCTCACGCCGGAGGGAGACGTACACCGACAGGTTCTCGTGCAGCGCGTTGACCGAGACGCACGCCTGGAACAGCCCGGCCACGAACGCCTTGGCGTCCTCGGAGGAGTCCCACCCGCGGTCGAGTTCGTCGACCACGATCGTCACGCGCTGCTTGTCGAGGACCTTCCGCAGGGCGGGCAGCAGGGAGTGGATCTCCTCGAGCTTGTAGAGCCGGTCGAGTTCGCGGGTCTTCGCGCCTGCCTCGATCGGGCCGAGCTTGATGTTCTCCAGCCGCTTGAGGTACGAGACGAGGACGGAGAGCCGGCCCATCTGGACGTTGGCGTGGTTGTTGCGGATGTACCCGTTGATCTCGGCGCCCGCGCCCGATGTCGCGCTCGGCCGACGGCGCACCGAAGTCGAGACCGTCGAGGATCTTGGAGGACAGGACCAATCGCGCCATGACTCCACCACCGCCCGAGGGGATCTGTGGAGATCTTCGCACGGGCGGAAGGGCTCGCACCGCGCGAACGCGGGCTGACTCGCGTGGCGGATGCGGGCTAACTCCGGGCGCGGGCGACCAGGCGGCGCACGACCTCGTCGGTGTCCTCGGGGAGGTCGTCGTGCGGGAACCAGCGCAGGTCGTCGGACTCCTCGCTGATCCGCTCCCGGGCGCCGGCCGGGGCGACGGCGACGTACTGGACGTCCAGGTGGTACGACCCGCCGTGGCACCAGACGCGGTGCCGGTCGAGGTGGAGCGGGCCGGGCAGCAGGCGCAGGCCGTCGATGCCGGATTCCTCGGTCGCCTCGCGCAGCGCCGCGCCCGCGAGCGTGGCGTCGTGCGGTTCGCAGTGGCCGCCCAACTGCAGCCACAGGCCCGCCTTCGGATGCAGGGTGAGCAGCACGCGCTCCCCGGCCGGGTCGAGGACGACCGCGCTGGCCGTCAGGTGGCCGGGCACGCACTCGCGCCACATGGCGTTCTCGTGCGCCGACAGGTGCGCGAGGAAGTCGCGGCGCAGCAGGTCCTGCTCGGCGTCGGGCGCCGCCCAGTCCGACAGTGCGCGTACGGCGTCGGCGTGCAGTGTCATCGTCACCTCATCGCGCGGCAGCGGCGGCGCTGTCTGATCTGGGGGCGGGGTCAGTCGCGGGGGCCGGGCTTCTCGTCGGAGTCGCCGTCGCCGGATTCGTCCTCCGGCTCGGTGAACTGCGAGATGTCCAGGTCGGCGCCCTTGCCCTCGACGAACGCCTGGGGGTTGTCCAGGTCGTCGGCGGTGGGCATCAGGTCGGGGTGCGCCCAGACGGCGTCGCGTCCCTCGTTGCCGCGCGCCTCGCCCAGGGCGGCCCACAGGGTGGCGGCGTCCCGCAGTCGCCGGGGCCGCAGTTCGAGGCCGACCAGCGTGGCGAAGGTGCGCTCGGCGGGACCGCCGGTGGCGCGCCGGCGGCGTACGGCCTCGCCGAGCTTGCCGGCGGACGGGAGCCGGCCGTCGGCGGCGGCGGTGACGACCGTGTCGACCCAGCCCTCGACCAGGGCCAGCGCGGTCTCCAGGCGGGCCAGCGCGGCCTTCTGCTGCGGAGTCTCCTCCGGGGTCAGTGAGAGCTCGCCGCCGAGGGCCTCCTGCAGGGCCTCCGGGTTGGTCAGGTCGGCGCCGGAGATCGCCTCTTCGATCTTGGACAGGTCCACGGTGATGCCGCGCGCGTAGTCCTCGACCGCGCCGAGCAGGTGGGCGCGCAGCCACGGCACGTGCCCGAACAGCCGTTGATGGGCGGCTTCGCGCAGCCCCATGTAGACGCGCACCTCCTCGGCGCTGACCTCCAGGCCCTCACCGAACGCGGCGACCCCGGCGGGCAGCAGCGCGCCGACGCCCTCGGGGGCCAGGGGGAGCCCGATGTCCGCGGAGCCGACGACCTCCAGCGCCAGAGCGCCCAGCGCCTGCCCGGCCTGCCCGCCGACCATCGCGCCCGACATCTGCCGCATCATGCCGACGAGCGGGCCGGCGACGGCCTTCATCTCCTCGGGCATCGCGTCGCCCATCGAGTCGACCATCCGCGCGGCGATCGGGTCGCAGACCTTCGACCACACCGGCAGGGTGTTCTCGATCCACTCCGACCGGCTCCACGCCTGCGGGTTGCGGATCCCCGCGGGGAGCGTCGTCGCCTCGTCGAGCCACAGGTCGGCCAGCCGCAGCGCCTCGACGACCAAGCGCCGCTCCGCGTCGACCACCGAGGGGTCGCCGCGCTCGACCACGGTGTGCCGGGCGATGTCCTTGGCCAGGTCCCAGTTGAGCGGGCCCGTGCTCGCCGACTGGCCGGCCAGCATGTCGGCGAACTGGTGCAGCATGGCGGCGAAATCCTGCATGCCGCCCGCGCCGAAGGGGCCCTGGTCACCGGGCTTGTTCTCGTCGCCGGGTTCTCCCGGGTGGTTGAACCCGAAGGGGATGTCGCTCACAGGCTCGACCTCAGGCAGGATGAATGGGTCACAACCTTCACGTTAGCCGGTCGACGGCCGGGGACGTGCCTAAGGAGGACTCGCTCGACTTGAGTACACGAGAGGTTCGCCCACGGCGTAGCACGGGGCCGGTCGTCGCCGTGACCGGGGCGGCCGACGGCATCGGACGTGCGCTCGTCGCCCGCCTGGCGGACTCGGGGGACATCAGGAAGGTCGTCGGCCTCGACGACCACCGCGGAGACGTGTCCGGCATCACCTGGCGCGTCGTCGACGTCCGCGATCCGCAGCTCACCAACCGCATCTCCGACGTCGACGTGATCGTCCACCTCGACATGGACCTGTCCCCGGACACCGATCACCGGGAGCGGCGCGCGTACAACGTCCGCGGCGCGCAGACCGTGATCACCGCCGCGGCGGCCGTCCGGGTCCGCCGGGTGATCGTCATGACGAGCGCGATGGTGTACGGCGCGCAGGCGGACAACCCGGTGCCGATTCCGGAGGACTCCCCGCTCGGGGCCGAGCCCGACGAGGGCATCGTCGGCGACTTCCTGGAGATCGAGGAGCTGGCGGCGATGGCGCCGGTGGCGCACCCCGGTATGACGGTCACCGTGCTGCGGCCCGCCGCGCTGGTCGGCCCGGACATCGACACGGTCGTCACCCGTCACTTCGAGGCGCCGCGCCTGCTCACGGTCAAGGGATGCGACCCTCGCTGGCAGT
Organism: Actinoallomurus sp.; assembly: GCA_045806665.1. GTDB lineage: Bacteria > Actinomycetota > Actinomycetes > Streptosporangiales > Streptosporangiaceae > Actinoallomurus. The sequence continues at coordinate 8,058 of JBJMIW010000197.1, read as the reverse complement.
TCTGCCACGTCGACGACCTGGTCAGCGCCCTCGAGCTGGCGATCACGGGGGAGATCTCCGGCCGCGTCGCCGTCGGCAGCGAGGGCTGGCTCGAACAGGACGAGGTCGAGCAGATCACCGGGCGACGCCGGTTCGAGCTGCCGGCCGCGATCACCTTCGGCACCGCCCAGCGGCTGCACCGCATCGGCGTGACGCCGGCGCCGGCCACCGACCTGCACTATGTGGTGTACCCCTGGGTCGCCGACTGTGCGACGCTGCGCCACGCCGGCTGGAAACCGGCGCACGGCAATGCCGAGGCGCTGGCCGCGCTCCTCGAGGAGGTCGCCGGGCGGCACGCCGTGGTCGGCCGTCGTCTGGCCCGGAAGGAGGCCACGATGGCCACCGCCGCGGGCGCGACGGTCGCGGTGATCGGCACCGCCGCGATCGTGCGGCGCGCCCGGCGCAAGCGCCGCAGCTAGAGCTTTGGGGCCGGGAGGTTCAGCCGCCGTCGCGGTCGGCGCCCATGCCATCGGTCTGGTCGAGGATCTGGTCGACCGGTGCCCCCTTCGAGTCGTCGATGGGGATGGCGCCGATCTCCTCGGCCTTGCCGAGCCGGTCCGGATGCCGGTCGACGACGAAGATCTTGCTGGCGCTCCTGAGGGTCGCGGCCAGGGCCGCCATCAGCCCGACCGGCCCGGCACCGTAGATGGCGACGGTCTCGCCCGGCTGCAGGCAGGCGAGCTGCGTCGCGTGCCAGCCCGTCGCGAAGATATCGGCCAGCATCACGCGACCTTGACGCGGTCGACGGCCTCGCCGACCTCGATCACCTCGCCCAGGTCCTCGTGGCCGAGTACGCGCCCGGTCTCCATGTCGGTACGGCCTTCGTACATGTGCAGGTCGGACCGCAGATGTTGGTCGTGGTGATCTTTACCACCGGGGATGTATCCCTTTTCTCCCGTCCTTCCCGTGGCGGGTGCCCTTTCAACGCGGGGGATGGTATCTACCTTGACGTCCGACCAGCAGGGTACCGTTCGTGCGTGGATGTGATCCGGCTGGCTGAACTCCGTGAGACCGCGCTGTCCGTTGACGAGGTGCTCGCCGCCGTCGCCGACCCCGGTGCGGGCGGCACGGCGCTGTTCGTCGGCACCGTACGCGATGAGGATCATCAGCGCGCGGTGGCCCGGCTCTCGTACTCCGCGCATCCGACCGCGGTGGAGATGCTCCGAACGGTGCTGGAGAAGGTCGCCGCGGGGTTCCCGGTACGCGCGATCGCGGCGGTGCACCGGGTCGGGGACCTGGAGATCGGCGATCTCGCCGTGGTCGTGGCCGCCGCCTGCCCGCACCGCGCGGAGGCGTTCGCGGCCTGCCGGAGACTGATCGACGACCTCAAGGCAGAGGTCCCCGTCTGGAAGCATCAGCTCTTCACGAACGGGGACGACGAATGGGTCGGGGTGGACTGACCTGCGGCGGAGCGGGCAGGTTACCTAGGTGTAACGCTTCGTACCGAGGTGACGCGCATGTCCATTCTGGCGTGGTGGGCCATCCCGGTCGCCGTGGCTCTGCTGACGGGGGCTCTTCTGACGCTGCGGGGGCGCCGGCCGTCCGTGCGCGGGTCGTTCGAGGAGATCGAGCACTTCCAGCGGTTCCGCGACGCGCTGGAGCGGCCGCGCGGCAAGACCCGGAGGTGACGGCGCCGGTCGACCGCGTAGGCTTCCGGGCATGTCCCGCCGTGCTGCCACTCTGGTCGTCGCGAGCTTTTTGATCCTCCTGCTGGGCCTGGCCGCGGCGCTGATGCCCGTTCCGTACGTCGCGCTCCGGCCCGGTCCGACGTCGGACACGCTGGGCAGGCTCGGCAAGGCACCGCTCATCCAGATCACCGGCGCGAAGACCTACCCGACGGAGGGGCACCTCAACTTCGTCACGGTGGCCTACCAGGGTGGGCCGGGGAACCGCATCGACCTGTTCACCGCGCTGCGCGGCTGGCTCGACCCGAACGTCGCCGTCGTCCCCGAAGAGACGATCTTCCCCAAGAACGTCTCCACCAAGAAGGTGGAGCAGGAGAACACTCAGGAGATGGCGAACTCCCAGGAGTCCGCCACGGCCGCCGCGATGCACGAGCTGCACCTCCCCACGACGACCGCGGTCCTCGTCGACTCCGTCCAGAAGGGCCTGCCGGCGGACGGCAGGCTGCGGCCCGGTGACCAGATCACCGCGATCGACGGCAAGAACATCAAGGACATGACCGGGGTCACCGCGGGGGTCAGCGTGCACAAGCCGGGGGACACGGTGACCTTCACCGTCAAGCGGGACGGCAAAGAGACCCAGGCGCCCGTGAAGACGGTCACCTCCCCGGAGAAGACGGGCGACCGGGCGGGCAAGGCCGTGGTCGGCGTCATCCTCAAGGAGAAGTTCCAGTTCCCCGTCACCGTCAAGATCAGCGTCGGTGACGTGGGCGGGCCCAGTGCCGGGCTGATGTTCTCGCTCGGCATCTACGACAAGCTGACGCCCGACGACATCACGGGCGGCCGGTTCATCGCGGGCACCGGGACCGTGACGCCCGAGGGCCAGGTCGGCCCGATCGGCGGTATCCAGCAGAAGATGGTCGCCGCGCGTCAGGCCGGAGCCACCGTCTTCCTGACCCCCACGCAGAACTGCGGCGACGCCGTCGCCGCCAAGCCGAAGGGTCTGCGGCTGGTGCGGGTGGACACCATGCACGGTGCGCTGCAGGCCCTGGCCGGAATCCGGACCGGCCAGGGCAGCGTCCCCTCCTGTCCCGCCGGCTAACTGAGCGTCGAGGCCAGGGCGTCGGCCAGGCCGGGCACGAGCTCGGTGCCGCTCAGCACCTCGTCTTCGCTGTCGTGACCGCGTAGCCGCATGGCCGAGTGACGGGAGCCGTCCCGCAGCACGCCCACGACCACGCGTACGTCCTCGCGGCCGGGGTGCCGGGCGGCCCAGCCGACCGGGTCGTCGTCCGGGACGTCTTCCTCGGCGTCCTCCGGCAGCAGGATGCGTTCCAGGACCAGCACGCAGCCGGCCACCTGATCCGGCCACTCGATGCCGTGCAGGACATCCTCGATGGGCCGGTCGAGGGGCAGGTCGGGCTGTTCGAGGGCGGCGATGCCCCCGGGCTCGTCCGCGACGCCGAGCTGCCGGGCGAGCTCCGGTTCGCCGCGGTTCAGCTCCCCGGCCTCCACCAGCGCGTACAGCCGGGGCGGCGCGTCCCAGCCGGCGGTGGACGCATGCCGTTCGAGATCGCGGACGACCTCTTCCAATCGGGTCATCGGTTGCGCGGCGTGGAGACCCGAGCCGTCAGGCCGGGGAGCAAACGCCGCTCCCTCCTTCGAATGTCGGTGGTGGTGGTTAGCGCCTTCAGGCGGGGGAGGACGTCAACCGCCCATCTTTTCATCGCCGCCGGGCACCATTCGGCCACAGGTGTCCCGGGCGTCGCGGGAACCCGGGCGGCGCTCGGTAAGTTGCCCTCAGAGAAACCCGGTGAAGGGGAGTGGCCGTGACGTTGCGAAGCCCCGGTTTCAGCGGCCGGATCCGTGTGGGCCGATCACGGCTGCTGATGCGTGTCCTCGTGGTGCTGGCGATCCTCGTCGCGCTCTTCATCGCGTTCACCGCCATCTGGACCGACGTGCTGTGGTACCGGTCCGTCGGGTTCTCGTCGGTGTACACCAAGCAGATCACGACGCGCCTGACGCTGTTCCTGTGCGCGGGTGTCCTGATGATCCTCGTCCTGGGCGTCAACATCGTCATCGCCTACCGGCTGCGTCCGCCGTACCGGGCCGTGTCGGTGGAGCAGCAGGGGCTCGACCGCTACCGCACCGCGATGGACCCGCACCGACGGCTGATCGTGGCCGCGGTGCTGGTCCTGGCGGGCCTGCTGGCCGGGTCCTCGGCGGCCGGTCAGTGGCGCACCTGGCTGGCGTTCGTGAACCGCCGGCCGTTCCACATCAAGGATCCGCAGTTCCACAAGGACATCTCGTTCTTCGTCTTCACATATCCCCTGCTGCGGCTGGTGCTCGGTTTCCTGTTCGCGGCGGTGATCCTGGCGTTCATCGCGGCGCTGGTCGTGCACTACCTGTACGGCGGGGTCCGGCTGCAGGGGCCGGGGGAGCGGGTCGGGTCGGCGGCGCGCGCGCACCTGTCCGTCCTGTTCGGCGTCTTCGTGCTGCTGAAGGCGGTCGCGTACTGGTTCGACCGGTGGGGCCTGGCCGACTCCCAGCGCGGGGTCGTCACCGGCCCGTCGTACACCGACGTCAACGCGGTCCTGCCCGCGAAGACGATCCTCGCGGTGATCGCGCTGATCTGCGCGCTGATGTTCTTCGCCACGCTCGTCCGCCGCGGCGCCATGCTGCCCGGCATGGCGTTCGGCCTGCTCGTGCTGTCGGCCATCCTCATCGGCGGCGTCTACCCGCTGCTGATCCAGACCTTCCAGGTCAAGCCCAATGAGGTCGACAAGGAGGCCAGGTACATCGGCCGCAACATCGCCGCGACCCGCCAGGCGTACGACGTGGCGAACACCCAGGTGACCGACTACGTGCCGAACACCAAGCTGTCGCCGGAACAGGCCAAGCAGGAGACAGCCACGCTGCCCAACGTGCGCCTGCTCGACCCCGCGGTCGTCTCGCCGACGTACCAGCAGCTCCAGCAGATCAAGGGTTGGTACAAGTTCCCGGACCCGCTCGACATCGACCGGTACCCGGCCGACGGCGGCGCCCTGCGCGACACCGTCGTCGCCGTACGGGAGATCGACGGGCCGCCGTCCGGGCAGACCAACTGGATCAACAGCCATCTCGTCTACACGCACGGGTACGGCTTCGTCGCGGCCCCCGGCAACCAGGTCGACGTCCAAGGCGCGCCGGCCTTCACCGAGAAGGACATCCCCCCGACCGGCTCGCTCAACATCACCCAGCCGCGCGTCTACTTCGGCGAGCGCTCGCCCCGCTACTCCATCGTCGGGGGCACTGCGCAGCGCGAGCTGGACTACCCCAACGACAAGAGCCCCAGCGGGCAGACCAACACCGCCTACGACGGCAAGGGCGGCGTCCCGATCGGCTCGCTGTTCGACCGGGCGCTCTACGCGCTGCGATTCAAGGAGAAGAACCTCCTGCTTTCCGGGGCGATCAACGCGAAGTCGCGCATCCTGTACGACCGCACGCCGCGCGAGCGCGTGCAGAAGGCCGCGCCCTGGCTGAAGGTCGACGGCAACCCCTACCCCGCGGTCGTCGACCGACGGATCGTGTGGATCGTCGACGGCTACACCACGGCCGCCGACTACCCCTACTCGGAGCGTACGAGCCTGGCCGACGCCACCCGCGACACCAACACGGGCCGGGTGTCGGTCGCGGCTCAGGCCGGGGACAGCGTCAACTACATGCGCAACTCGGTGAAGGCCACGGTCGACGCGTACGACGGCACCGTGACCCTGTACGCCTGGGATCTGGCCGACCCGGTGCTCCAGACCTGGATGAAGGCATTCCCCGGCACGGTTCACCCGCGCTCGGCCATCCCGAACGATCTCCTGGCGCACCTGCGATACCCGGAGGACCTGTTCAAGGTGCAGCGGCGCATCCTCGCCCGCTACCACGTCGAGAACCCGCAGGCCTTCTACAGCGGCGGTGACTTCTGGCAGATCCCCAACGACCCGACCGGCGAGGGGACCGTCGAGCCGCCCTACTACCTGAGCGTCAAGATGCCCGGCCAGAACGACCCGGGGTTCTCGCTGACCTCGACGTTCACGCCGAAGGGCAAGGTGACCAACCTCACCGCCTTCATGGCCGTCGACAGCGTGCCGACGAGCCGGATGTACGGCCAGATCCGCATCCTCCAGGTGCCCCGCAGCCAGGTGACCCCCGGACCGGAGCAGGTACAGAACACCTTCGAGAACAACCCGACCGTTTCGCAGCAGCTGACACTCCTGCGCGGTCCCGGGTCAAAGACGGTGAGCGGCAACCTGCTGACGCTGCCGTTCGGCGGCGGATTCCTGTACGTCGAACCCATCTATCTGCAGGCCAACTCCGGAGCCGGCGCCTATCCGCTGCTCAAACGGGTCCTCGTCTCGTACGGCGACGACATCGGCTTCGGCGCCACCCTCCAGGACGCGCTGAGCCAGGTGCTGGGCGGCGGCGCGGCGGCACCGACCGGCCCGCCCCTGCAGGCCAACGAGAACATCCGGGCGGCCATCGAGGCGGCCGGCCGCGCGTACGCGGACGCCCAGACCGCCCTGAAGACCAACGACTGGGCGGGGTACGGCGAGGCGCAGAAGCGGCTGAAGGCGGCGCTGGACGAGCTCGCCAGGCTGCAGAAGCAGAGCACCGCGCGGCCGACGCCGACGACGCCGAAGCCGACGGGGACCACCGCCCCGCCCGCGGCCCCCACACCGACGCCTACCCGGTGAACCCGACCGAGGAGACCAGGGCCGGGCGCGGTCGATTTGCGCGCGGACCATGTGCCCCATACAGTTAAGCCATCGACGCGGGGTGGAGCAGCTCGGTAGCTCGCTGGGCTCATAACCCAGAGGTCGCAGGTTCAAATCCTGCCCCCGCTACCAATGAGGCCCGGAGGGATTCACCCTCCGGGCCTCTTTTCATGCGCGAGAGCGGCTGCGATGATTGCCGGGGCCAGGTGGTCGCGCTCGGCGAGGGACAGGATCCGGGCGCTTCCCAACGTCGCCGAGCTTCGCGACCTGCGCGCTCCCCGCGGCCGCGGACCGCTGTACGGCATGGTGTTCCCGCTGCTGAACCGCTTCCGCCCGATCCGGCAGCTCGGCGTCACCGGCCTGCCCATCATGACCGCCCGCTTCACGGGGTGGGACGGTCGTCGTCGGCCGGGATAGGAGACCCCCATGGTGTCGATAGAGCTCCGTCGGGTGTACGACGACGGGAAGGGCGCGAGGGGCGCGGTCTTCCTGGTCGATCGGATGTGGCCGCGCGGAATGCGGAAGACCGACCTGAAGATCGATGGCTGGCTGCGCGAGGTCGCGCCCTCACCTGAGCTGCGGCGCTGGTTCGGGCACCGCCCAGAACGCTTCGCCGAGTTCGCCGAGCGCTACCGCCGCGAACTGGACCAGCGGCCCGACGCCGTACGCCCGCTGCTGGACGCCGCCCGGCGGGGTCCGGTGACGCTGCTGTACGCCGCACGCGACACCGAACACAACCAGGCCGTCGTCCTCCGCGACTACCTCCTGGACACGCTCGGCCGGTAGTCAGGTCGACTACCTGCGCTTCCTCGCCCCGAGTGCCGACATGAGGAGGCAGGCGGTGGCCGAGTGGGAGGTGGAGTACGGCAGAGAGCATCCCTGCCGCACCCACCTCTGACACGGCACCCGGCTTCCGCGGTCGCCGGGCCCGGACGGCGACCCGGTCAGACGTGCGCGCCGACCGGAGAGCCGTTCACGGTGACGTCCGTGAGGACCAGGCCCTGGACGTTCTCCACGATGTCGGTGTCCGTCGCCTTGTCGATCCGGGAGTGTGCGAGTGTGACGTCCTTGATCGGGGCGTCGGGGTAGCCGCGCATGTCCAGGACGTACTTCGCCGTGCCGACGTGCAGGTTCTCGACGTGGATGCCGCTCACATCCGGGTTGTACGGATGGCCGGGACCCTCGTCGTAGTAGAAGTCGATCTGGATCGCGGCGACGGACAGCTGGCCGACCTCGACGTCCTTCATGTAGACGTCGTGGATGTAGCCGCCCCGCATGGAGTTGCTCTTCAGCCGCAGGCAGCTGTTGAGGTTCGGGCTGGTCATCCGCAGGTCGCGGGCGAAGACCTGGGTGACCCCGCCGCTCATCTCGCTGCCGATGGTCACGCCCCCGTGCCCGTCGCGGAACTCACAATCCTGCACGAGGATGTTCCGGCTCGGCACGTTCACCCGCCGCCCGTCCGCGTTGCGGCCCGACTTGATGGCGATGCAGTCGTCGCCGGTGTCGAAGGTGCTGCCGGTGATCACGACGTCGGTGCAGGACTCGGGGTCGCAGCCGTCGTTGTTCGGCCCGTGGCTCGAGATCGTCACGCCGCGCACGGTGACGTTCGTGCAGAGGACGGGGTGGATCTCCCACATCGGCGAGGCGACGATCGT
>JBJMIW010000196.1:0-14083 GCA_045806665.1 Actinoallomurus sp. | reverse complement strand
TCGCTCGCTGATGCAGCCGGTGCACGAACCCGGCAAGATCGCCGCCTGGATCGCCCCGCCCCGCCAGGGGATCAACGGCAAGCCGTTCGACTACGACTACGTCCACCTCGTCTGAATCGGGACGGCAGCACATGAGCGACCCATTCAACGCGTGCGTCCACCTGCTCGACCGTCACATCGAGAAGGGCGACGGCGATCGCCTGGCCCTGGCCGGCGCCGCCGGCGAGCTCACGTATACGCAGTTGCACGACCGTGTCCGGCGCACCGCGGCCGGGCTGCGCGCGATCGGCCTGCTGCCCGAGCAGCGGGTGCTGATGTTCATGGCCGATTCGCCGGACTTCGTCACGGTGTTCCTGGCGGCGCTGCGGATCGGCGCCATCCCGGTGCCGGTCTCGACGATGCTGCACGCCGACGGTCTCGCCGAGCTGCTGCGCGACTCCCGCGCGAGGCTGCTGGCGGTGACGTCGGAGTACGCGGCGATCGCGACGGAGGCGGCCGCGGCGGCGCCCGAGCTGGCCGGTGTCGTCGCCGGGGACGGCGTCGCGATGACGACTCCGCTGCCGGTGCACGCGCTGGCGGACCTGGCCGGCGTCGAGCCGGACGGGGAGCCGCATCCCACGATGGCCGACTCCCCGGCCTTCTGGCTGTACACCTCCGGCACCACCGGGACGCCCAAGGCCGCCATGCACCGCCACGGCTCGGTCCGCGTCGTGTGCGAAACCTACGGCGAGCAGGTCCTCGGCATCCGCCCGGACGACCGGTGCCTGTCGGCGGCCAAGGCGTTCTTCGCGTACGGCCTCGGCAACTCGCTCCTGTTCCCCCTCTGGGCCGGTGCGGCCGTGATCCTGGAACCCGCGCCCTCCCGGCCCGACCTGCTGGCCGAACGCGCCCGTACCTTTGGTGCGACGCTTTTCTTCGCCGGGCCGACGTTCTTCGCCAACATGCTGCGCGCCGAGCTGCCCCGGCAGGCCCTCGGGGGAGTACGGCTGTCGGCCTCGGCCGGTGAACCGCTGCCGGCCGCGCTCTACCACCGGTGGACCGAGCACTTCGGGGTTGACATCCTCGACGGCATCGGGATGACCGAGATGCTGCACATCTTCCTGTCCAACAAGGAGGGTTCCGTACGGGCCGGCACGACCGGTGTGCCGGTGCCCGGTTACGAGCTGCGCATCCTCGACGAGGAAGGGCGCGAGGTCGCGCCCGGGACCCCCGGCACCCTCTACGTACGCGGCGAGTCGACGGCGACCGGGTACTGGTCCCGCTACGCGGCCTCCCGCCAGGTGTTCCAGGGCGAGTGGCTGTGCACGGGCGACACGTACGTGCGGGACGCCGACGGCTACTACGTCTGCCAGGGCCGTACGGGCGACATGCTCAAGGCCGGCGGCATGTGGGTCGCGCCGGCCGAGGTGGAGACCCGGCTGCTGGCGCACCCGGCGGTCGCCCAGGCCGTGGTGGTGGCCGCCATCGACACCGACGGCCTGGAGAAACCGGTCGCCTACGTGGTGACCGGCGTCGGCGCCGAGGTCACGGAGGCGCAGCTCATCGAGTTCTGCAGGGCCGGGCTGCCGTCGTTCAAGCGACCGCGCCGGGTCGTGTTCGTGGACGCGATGCCGACCACCCCGACCGGCAAGGTACGTCGGGTGGAGCTGCGCGCGCACGCCACCGGGACCCTGTCCGGCCCGCAGGAGGAGGCCGCGCTCTCATGACCGTTTCCGAACCGTACGAGGCGGTCTGATGCTGGACGGCATGCCGCTCATCGACGTGCACCTGCACGCCGCCCGGCTGCCCACGCTGAAGCCGGCGTGGAAGCAGTGGGCGCACGACTTCGGCGACGGGGACGTCCTCGACCGGGTCTACGACGCCTCCGGTACGGTCGCCCCCGCCCGGTTCGACGCGTACCTGGCCGAGGAGGGCGTGGACATCGCGCTCCTGCTGGCGGAGTACAGCCCGAAGGCGACCGGCACGCAGCCGGTCGAGGACATGCTGCCGCTGACCAGGCACGCCCCGGACCGGATCAAGCTGATCGCCAACATCAACCCACACCTGCACTACCCGATCGAGGAGGAGCTGCAGCGGCAGCTCGACCTCGGCGCGGTCGCCTGCAAGCTGCATCCCGTGCACGCGGGCGTCCCGGCGAACGACCGTGCCCTGTACCCCGCGTACGAGCTGTGCGAGGCGGCCGGGATCCCGCTGGTCGTGCACTGCGGGACCAGCACGTTTCCCGGCTCGACCAACCGCTTCGCCGACCCGATCTTCCTGGACGACGTGCTCCGCGACTTCCGCAGGCTGAACGTGGCTCTCGCGCACGGCGGGCGGGGATGGTGGTACGACGCGGCCGCCTTCATGGCCCTGTCCAACGAACGGGTGTGGATCGAGCTGTCCGGGCTGCCGCCGTCCCGGCTGCGCGACTACTACGCCCGGTACGACTGGAACCGCCTCACCAAACGCATGATCTTCGGCACGGACTGGCCGGGAGTCCCGGGGATCGCCAAGAACGCCCGGGCGGTCGCCGCGCTCTGCCCCGACGAGGAGACCGCCGCGCTCGTCCTGGCGGGCAACGCGGCCCGCGTCTACAACCTGAAGCCGGCGACCTGAGGGCGATTCACGCCCCTCAGCGAGCCGGTCTCCAGCAGGATCTGGCAGCGCGCTACGGTAGCAAGGCGAAAGCGGTAGCGCTCGATCCGGCCTGGCTCAGCCGGCGGACCGCTGCCGGTCCGCGACGGACAGCGGCGCGCCGTTCAGGAACAGCTCGATCGGGAGGGTCGCCGCGCCGAGCGCGACGGCCGCGGGGCCCAGTCTGCCCAGCTCGATCGACGTCTCGGAGAAGGCGTGCTTGAGCGAGTGCCGCTGGGCCGTGTCGCGGATGGCCGGCAGCAACCGCTCGCCGAGCAGCAGGCCGGCCCAACCGCCGAGGATGATCCGCTCGGGGTTGAAGAGATTGATCAGATCGGCCAGGCCGACGCCCAGGTAGAGCGTCGTCTCCTCCAGGACGTGTCCCGCGTCCTCCTCGCCGTGGGCGGCCGCGTCGAGCAGGCCGGCCAGCGCGGACTCCTCGTCCTGGCCTGGCCTTCTCCCGTAACGGTCGAGGATCGCCTCGGCTCCGACGTACGCCTCCAGGCATCCCTGGGACCCGCATCGGCACCCGCGGCCACCGACCACGATCGTGGTGTGCCCCCACTCGCCGGCGCTGGACGTCGACCCGCGGTGCGTCCTGCCGTGCGCGATGATGCTCGCGCCGACGCCCGAGCCGATCAGGCACACGACCGCGTGCTGGGCGCCCTGTCCCGCGCCGAACCACACCTCGGCGCGGCCCATCGTGTTCGCGCCGTTGTCGATGTGCAGCGGCAGGTCGGTCCCGGACCGGAGCAGTCGCTCGAGGGGGACGGCGTCCCAGCCGTACGTCTGGCCGTGCACGAGCACCTCGTCGCCCTGCTCGACCACGCCGGGGACGCCGATGCCCACCCCGAGGACCGCTGAGGCGTCAACGCCGGCGTCGGCGAGCACGGCGGACAGCCCCTCCAGGATCCGCTGCACGATCGTCGTGACGCCGTGCTCGCGGGGGTCCAGCGGATAGTCGGCCCTGGCCCGCTCGGTCATCGCCAGGTCGAACAGCTCGACGCGGACTCGGGTCTCGCCGACGTCCACGCCGATGACGTACCCGTAGTCGCGGTTCATCCGTAGGAGGACGCGCGGACGGCCGCCGTCGGAGTCGACCGCCCCGGCCTCGGCGACGACGCCTTCCTCGATGAGTTCGCGGATCACGTTGCTGACCGACGCGGGGGACAGGCCGGTGGCCTGACTGAGCTCCTGGCGGGTGCAGGGCTGGCCGAAGTAGAGCGACCAGAGCAGCACGGACCGGTTGTCGCGGCGTAGGTCCCGGACCGTGCCTCGCCGTCGTTCTGGTGTGAAGTGATCTCGCATATCGCCCTCCCCGATTACTTCAGATCTTATAACAAGCACTCGAAAAGGGATCCTGCCGGGTGTTACGGGCTCTTGACGATGGATGACGCCCGAGGTTAAATCACGTCATTAATTAAGCACCGTAGCAACGCCCCGCCCCGACGCGCGTGTGGCGACGCGGCCGCACGCCGTCCTCCCCGCCCCCGATACCGGGAGACGTCATGCAACCCGCCTTCGTCCCAGGTCCCCGGACCGGGCCGCGGCCCCGCCACCTGCCGGTGGCGATCGTCGCGGTCTTCGCCCTCCTGACCGGCCTCCTCATGGCCCTCACCCCGACCGCTCGAGCCGCCACCTGCGGCACCGCCAACGCGGCCCAGGGCCGCCCCGCCACGGCGTCCTCCACCGAGAACGCCGGCACCCCCGCCTCCAACGCCGTCGACGGGAACACCGGCACCCGCTGGTCCAGCGCCTTCAGCGACCCGCAGTGGATCCAGGTCGACCTCGGCTCCTCCCAGGACATCTGCCAGGTCGCCCTCCAGTGGGAGGCCGCCGCCGGCAAGGCCTACCAGATCCAGACCTCGGCCGACGGGTCGAACTGGACCACCGTCTACTCCACCACCAACGGTCAGGGGGGCACCGAGACCCTGAACGTCACCGGCACCGGCCGCTACGTCCGCATGTACGGCACCGCCCGGACGACCGGCTACGGCTACTCCCTCTGGGAGTTCGTCGTGCACACGGCCTCCGGGGGAGGAGGCACGCTGCCCGGCGGTGGTGACCTCGGGTCGAACGTCATCGTCTTCGACCCGTCGATGTCGTCCGCCACCATCCAGAGCCGGCTGGACTCCGTCTTCAAACAGCAGGAGAGCAACCAGTTCGGCAGCGAGCGGTACGCGCTGCTATTCAAGCCGGGCAGCTACAACGTCAACGCGAACATCGGCTTCTACACCTCCATCGCCGGGCTGGGCACGTCCCCGGACGCGGTCACCATCAACGGCGGCGTCACCGTCGACGCCGGGTGGTTCAACGGGAACGCCACCCAGAACTTCTGGCGGTCGGCGGAGAACATGGCGGTGCAGCCGTCCGGCGGCTTCGACCGCTGGGCGGTGTCCCAGGCCGCGCCGTTCCGCCGCATGCACATCAAGGGCGACCTGAACCTCGCGCCGACCGGCTACGGCTGGGCCAGCGGCGGCTACATCGCCGACACGAAGGTCGACGGCCAGGTACAGCCGTACTCGCAGCAGCAGTGGTTCACCCGCGACAGCCAGATCGGCGGCTGGGGGAACGGCGTGTGGAACATGGTGTTCACCGGGGTCGCGGGCGCGCCCGCGCAGAGCTTCCCGAACCCGCCCTACACCACCGTGCCGAACTCGCCCGTCACGCGGGAGAAGCCGTTCCTCTACGTGGACTCCTCCGGCGCCTACCGGGTCTTCGTCCCGGCGCTGCGTCACAACGCCCAGGGGACCACGTGGAGCGGCGGCAGCACCGCCGGCTCGTCGATCCCGCTGAGCCAGTTCTACGTCGCCAAGCCCTCCGACAGCGCGGCGACCCTCAACCAGGCGCTGGCCCAGGGGCTGAACCTGCTGTTCACCCCGGGCGTCTACAAGATCGACCAGACGCTCAACGTGACCCGCCCGGACACGGTCGTCCTCGGCCTCGGGTACGCGACGCTGGTGCCCCAGAACGGCGTCACCCCGATGTCCGTCGCCGACGTGAACGGCGTGAAGATCGCCGGGCTGCTGTTCGACGCCGGCTCGGTCAACTCTCCGAATCTGCTCCAGGTCGGGCCGAGCGGATCCGGAGCCGACCACTCCACCGACCCGACGTCGATCCAGGACGTCTTCTTCCGGATCGGCGGCGCCGGCGTCGGCAAGGCCACCAACAGCCTGGTCGTCAACAGCAACAACGCGATCATCGACCACATCTGGGCGTGGCGCGCCGACCACGGCTCCGGCGTCGGCTGGACGAGCAACACCGCCGACACCGGCCTGATCGTGAACGGCAACGACGTCACCGCGTACGGCCTCTTCGTCGAGCACTACCAGAAGTACGAGGTCGTCTGGAACGGCGAGCGCGGCCGGACGTACTTCTTCCAGAACGAGATGCCGTACGACCCGCCGAACCAGGGCGCCTGGATGAACGGCTCCACCAACGGCTACGCGGCCTACAAGGTGGGCGCGAACGTCACGACGCACGAAGGGTGGGGCCTCGGCAGCTACTGCTACTTCAACGTCGATCCGTCGATCCACGCGGCGCACGCCTTCGAGGTGCCGAACGCCTCCGGCGTGAAGTTCCACGACCTGCTGACGGTGTCCCTCGGCGGCAACGGCACGATCGACCACGTCATCAACAACACCGGCGGCGCCGCCCAGGGCACCGCGACCACCCCGGTCAACGTGGTCAGCTACCCGTGACCCGCTGATCAGCACCTGATGTGATCTCTCCCGGCCCGCGCGGCGTCCCGCCGCGCGGGCCCTTCATCCCACCCTAGGGACGTCACTACGCGGTTGTCAGCCACCGCCCCAGTTCGGTTCCCCCCTGCCTCGATAAGCACGGACGCCAGAGTGGTGAGCGCCTCCTGCTGTCGACCGGCCGGTCCGGGGACATGCGCGGCCCTCGCCGGGAGACGGACACCGGCGAGGGCCGCGGTCTGCGGTCGGGCGCGAGGGCCCGACGGGGGTGACGTCAGACGCCGGGGCGCTCCCGGTGGGACCGGATGAGCTCGGCGTAGCGGAGTCCGCTGTCCTTGACGGTCCGCTGCTGCGTGGCGAAGTCGACGTGGACCAGCCCGAAGCGCGGGGCGTAGCCGGCCGCCCATTCGAAGTTGTCCAGCAGCGACCAGGCGAAGTACCCGGCCAGCGGCACGCCGCGCCGGACCGCCGACGCGCACGCCCGCAGGTGCCCTTCGAGGTAGTCGGCACGGTCGGGGTCGTGGACCCGCTCGCCGTCGACGGTGTCGGTCCACGCCGAGCCGTTCTCGGTGACGAACATCCGGGGTGGCCGGTAGTCCTCGCTGATCAGGGTCAGGATGTGCTCCAGCCCGTCCGGCTCGATGACCCAGTCCAGCCCCGTGAGCCGGCGACCGGGCGGAGTGGTCTCCCGGACGTACGGCGGGGCGCCGTCGGGATCGTCCGCGACCACGGCCGGCCGGTAGTAGTTGACCCCAAGCCAGTCCAGCGGCGCGCCGATCACGTCGAGGTCGCCGGGCTGCTCGGGCAGGTCGACCCCATACACCTCGAGCATGTCGGCGGGGAAGCCCCGCCCGAAGACCGGGTCGAGCCACCAGCGGTTCGTGTGCCCATCGAAGCGCGCGGCGGCCGCGGCGTCGGCGGCCGAACCGCTGGCCGGCTCCACCGGGTTGAGCAGATGCACGATGCCGACGCGCGTGTCGGGTCGGGTGGTCCGCAGGGCCCGCGCCGCCAGCCCGTGGCCGAGGAGCATGTGGTACGAGGCGGGGACGGCCGCCTTGATATCGGTGATGCCCGGCGCGTGCCGGCCCTCGATGTGGCCGATCCAGGCGGCGCACATCGGCTCGTTGAGGGTGGCCCAGTCGGTGACGCGGTCGCCGAGCCGCTCGGCGACGCAGCCGGCGTAGTCGGCGAAGTGGCGGGCCGTGTCGCGGTTGGTCCAGCCCCCGTTGTCCTGGAGCACCTGCGGCAGGTCCCAGTGGTACAGCGTGGGGAAGGGCGTGATGCCGGCCTCGAGCAGGGCGTCGACGAGACGGTCGTAGAACGCCAGCCCGGCCGGGTTCACCGGACCCGCGCCATCGGGGACGACGCGCGGCCAGGCGATGGAGAACCGGTAGGCGCCAACGCCGAGCCGCTTCATGATCTCGATGTCCTCGGGCCAGCGGTGGTAGTGGTCGCACGCCACATCGCCATGGTCGCCGCCGTCCACCTTCCCCGGGGTGTGGCTGAAGGTGTCCCAGATCGAGGGAGACCGGCCGTCCTCGCCGGCCGCGCCTTCGATCTGGTACGAGGAGGTCGCCACGCCCCATGCGAAGTCCATGGGAAGCAGGCTGAGGTCGTCCACGGAGTGCCTTTCTGTGGTGATGGCGGCGTTCACTTGACGGCTCCGGCGGTGAGACCGGCGACCAGGTAACGCTGCAGGAGCAGGAATCCGGCGACCACCGGGACGCTGACGACCAGCGAGGCGGCCATCACCTGGTTCCAGTAGACGTCGGTCTCGGTCGCGTAGGCGCGCAACCCCACGGCGAGCGTGCGGGTCGTGTCGTTGGTCATCACCGAGGCGAACAGGACCTCGCTCCAGGAGGTCATGAAGCCGTAGATCGCCACCGCGACGATGCCCGGAAGGGAGGCGGGGATGACGACGCGGAACAGCGCGCCGAGCGGCCCGCACCCGTCCACCAGCGCGGCCTCGTCGAGCCCCTCCGGGATCGAGTCGAAGTATCCGACCAGCATCCAGATCGAGAAGGGCAGCGAGAAGGTGAGGAACGTGAGGATCAGGCCGCCGCGCGAGCCGCTCAGCGCGATCCCGGTGGCGTTGCCGATGCCGACGTAGATGAGGAACAGCGGCAGCAGGAACAGGATGCCGGGGAACATCTGCGTGGACAGCACCGTGACGGTGAACACCCGCCGGCCCTTGAACCGGTAGCGGCTGACCGCGTACGCCGCGAAGATCGCCACGACCACCGAGAGGACGGTCGCGCCGACCGAGACGATGACCGAGTTGACGAAGTAGTGCGCGAGCGGCACGGTCCGCCACATGTCGACGTACGGGCGGAACGTGATCCGCTGCGGGATCCAGCGGAACGTTCCGGCGACGTCCTGCAGCGGCTTGAGTGAGCTGCTCAGCATCACGTACACGGGCAGCAGGGCGAACAGCGTGAGGAGGGTCAGGACGACGCGCCGGGTCCACACGAACGACCGCGGCGGCGCCATCGGTGATCGGTCAGGCACCGGCGTTCCTCCTTCGCGACGTGACCAGCAGGTAGGCGGCCGTGACCAGGCCGAGGAAGAGGAGCATCAGCACCGACATCGCCGATCCCTGGCCGAAGTTCCAGGTGATGAACGACGAATGGTAGATGTGCAGGGAGATCAGGTCCCCGGCCGCCGGCGCGGACTGGCCGAACAGCACGTACGGCGTGGAGAAGTCGTTGAACGTCCACAGGAACAGCACCAGGACGAGGACCTGGTTGACCGAGCGCAACGACGGCATCGTCACCCGGCGGATCTGCTGCCAGATCCCCGCGCCGTCGATCGCGGACGCCTCGTACAGCTCGCGCGGGATGTTCTGCAGGCCGGCCACGATGACCAGGAAGGCGAACGGCCAGTTTCGCCAGACCGAGACGACGAGGAGGGAGATGAAGCTGTTGTCGCCCAGCAGCCAGAAGGTCGGCTTGCTGCCGATGCCGAGCTCGTCGTGCATCACATGGTTAACGAGGCCGTTGTCGTGCTGGAACATGAACGCCCACACGATCACCGAGGCGTACAACGGCAGGGCGTACGGCGTGAGGAACACCGCCCGCAGCACGCCCCGGCCGCGGAAGTCGCCCTGCATGAGGATGGCCGCCGCCGTGCCGAGCAGCCAGGACAGGCCGACGGCGAGCACGGTGAAGGCGCAGGTGACGAGGAAGGAGTTCAGGAGGGCGTGCCCGATCGGCTCGTTCACCTTGACTGCGACCCGGTAGTTGCCCCACCCGATCCAGGGGGCCTTCCACCATTCGCGGATGAAGAACTGGGTGAGCTCCTTCAAGCTCATCACCACGCCGACCACCATGGGAATGACGTGGACGATGAGCTCGAGGATCAGTGCGGGCAGCAGGAGGAGGTACGGCAGGCCCCCGCGGCGCACCCGGTCGGGCACGCGGAACGGGCGCCGGCGCGGCGCCCCCGGGCCGGTCTCCCGGTCCCCGGGGGGCGCCTGAGGATGCGCGGTCGCTGTCATCAGTGGTGGATCCGCGCTACATCTGCTGCTGGGCCTTGGCGAGCCGGCTGCGCACCGACTCCAGCGTCACCGGCCGTCCGGCCGCGGCGTCGGCCAGCAGGTCCTTGACCGCCCCGCCGATGACCTGCTCGAACTGCGACTGCTTCGGCACCTGCGGCAGCGCCACCGCGCTCGTGGCGATGGTGTTGCGCAGGATGGTCTGCTCCGGGGCGCCGAACGCCGGGTCCTGCGCGGCGGTCTTCACCGGCGGGATCGAGCCGTACTCGGCGTTGAGCTTCTTCTGCTCGGCGTCGCTGGTCATGAACTGCACGAACTTGAGGGCGCCGTCCAGGTTGCCGGAGTTCTTGAAGACGGCGAGGTTGATCCCGGCGACCATGGAGTTGACGTTCTGCCCCTGTCCGGGGGTACCGGACTGCACGGGAACCGGCGCGACGCCGTACTGGTCGGGCTTCATCCCGTGGGTCTGGAGGTTCTTGCCGGCGGCCTGCCACAGGAGCATCGCGGCCTTGCCGGTGGAGAAGTCGCGGACGGACTCGTTCTGGGCGTACTCCGCGTTGCCCGGCGCGGCGATCTTGTCGCCGGCCACGAAGTCGACGTACTGCTTGATGCCTTCGGCGATCCCCGGTGCGGTGAACGTCGGGTTGCCCGACGCGTCGAAGTAGTCGGCGCCGTGCTGCTTGGCGAAGATGAAGGCGTGGTGCATGTTCTCCGGGATGTTGGCGCCCTCGACGGCCAGGCCGTAGTGGCCGCCGGTGGTCAGCTTCTTGCCGTCCTGGACCAACTCGCTCCAGGTGACCGGCGGCTTGGCGATCCCGGCGTCGCTGAAGAGCTTCTTGTTGTAGTACAGCGCGTACGCGAGAGAGTAGAGCGGGACCGCCGTCGGCGGCTTCCCTGTCGCGCCGGTCGAACCGAGCGCCGAGTCCTGGAACCGGTCCTTGCCGCCGATCTTCGCGAAGTTCTTGTCGTCGAAGGGCAGAAGGGCGCCGGTCGCCTGCAGCGACGCCGACCAGGTGTTGCCGATGTTCATCACGTCGGGCCCCTGCCCGGAGGTGGTGGCGGCGAGGATGCGGTTGAGCAGGTCGGACCACGGGACGACCTCGAGTTTCACCTTGATCCCGGTCTGCTTCTCGAACGCCTGCAGCTCCGGGGTGAGCTTGGCCTTGTCGTCCTCGAGGCTGGCGCCCTGGTTGCTCGCCCAGTAGGTGAGGGTCTTGGGATGGCCGTTGCCACCGCCGGAGCCGGTCGAAGTCCCGCCCCCGCAGCCGGGAAGCACGGCGAGGAGGGTGGCGCCGAGAACGGCGCCGATGGCGGTACGGGCCCGCACGCTCATAATGCCACTTCCTCACATGAAGCTAATTTCACGACATGATTTAAGAGGTGAGATAAGCATGTCAAGGGTGCGGCGATCGCATGGTTGTCACGAATACGCATACGGGCGGCCGCCTGTATGAGGCGGCGAAATCTGGGTCCTGCAGCCGGTCCTCGGGCAGGTCCTCGACCTCCCAGAGGCCGAGCTCCTCACCTTGATAGACGTAGAGGGCGCCAGGGAGCGCCATCGCGGGACCGGCATGCAGGATCCGGTGCGAGAACGATATAGAGATCAACATCATGCTGCAACAGGCAGACTAAAAATGGAAAAGATCGACAACCGAGCGATCCGACGCGGGGCTCAGGCTGTCGGCGACCGCGTCAGCGGGCCGGACCGGTCGATCCGCGGACCACGAGCTCCGGCTCGAAGAGCAGCTCGTCGTCGGCCGCCTGCGAGCCGTCGATCTGGGCGCCGAGAAGGGTCACCACCGCACGCCCCATCGCGTCGATGGGCTGCCGGACGGTCGTCAGCGGCGGATCGGCGCAGCTCATGAACGCCGAGTCGTCGAAGCCGACCACCGAGATGTCCTCGGGCACCCGCCGCCCCTGCCGGCGGACCGCCTTCACCGCGCCGAGCGCCAGCGGGTCGCTACCGCAGATCACCCCCGTGACCCCTCGGCGTAGCAGGCGGGACGTCGCCGCCTGTCCTCCTTCCAGCGAGAAGAGTGTGCGTTCGACGAACTCCCCGCCGGTGGGCAGGCCGTCGGCCTCGGCGAGCCGCTCGAAGGTCGCCACCTTGCGGCGGGACGGCATGTGGTCCGCCGGGCCGACGACCAGTCCGATCCGCTCGTGGCCGAGCGAGCGCAGATGCCCGTACGCCTGCTCCACCGCGACGGCGTCGTCCGTCGCGACCGCCGGGAACCCCAGGTCGGCGACTGCCGCGTTGACGAGCACGACCGGCATGCCGCGCTTGCGGAGCAGCCAGTAGTGATCATGCGACGCGTCCGCCTCCGCGAACATCCCGCCGGCGAAGATCACCCCGGACGCCTGCTGATCCAGCAGGAGGTTGACGTACTCCGGCTCCGACAGGCCGCCCGCCGTGCGGGTGCACAGGACCGGCGTGAAACCGAGCCGCACCAGGGCGCCGCCGACCACCTCGGCCAGCGCCGGGAAGATGGGGTTCTGCAACTCCGGCAGCACGAGGCCGACCAGGCGTGCCCGGTCGCCGCGCAGCTGGGTCGGCCGCTCGTACCCCAGGACGTCCAGCGCGGTCAGCACGTTGTCGCGGGTGGCCGCCGAGACGCCGGGTTTGCCGTTGAGCACCCGGCTGACGGTGGCCTCACTGACCCCGGCCTTCCGGGCCACATCAGCAAGTCGTCGTGACATGCCGCAAGAATATCGCAATCGCCGCAAACGACTTGCATACGTTGCGGAAGCCGTACCGGGGAATCCGGATGGGCGCCGAGAGGTTCTCCCTGTGAGATGACTGATTCGTTTCCCGACGGAACCTCACCCGCGGACGCGCTGCACGCCGTGCGGGCCAGCACGCTGCGTCAGATCGAGGATCTGACGCGCGACTGGGAGGGGATCGTCGAGTCCTCCAGCCAGATCGGCGTTGACGACGAGCACGATCCCGAGGGCGCGACGATCGCCTTCGAACGCTCTCAGGTCGAGTCCCTGCTGAGTCAGGCGCGCCATCACCTGGCCGATCTCGACCGAGCCGCCGAACGCCTCGACGAGGGGACGTACGGTACCTGCGAACGCTGCGGGGGCCCGATCGCCCCCGAGCGCCTGGTCGCGCGTCCCGCCGCGCGGACCTGCATCACCTGCGCCGCCCGCTGATCCGGCGGAGTCGAGGATTCACCGCCGTGCGACGCGGCCGGCGGGAAGGTTCCCGCCGGCCGCGGCTCCGAGCGGTGCCTGATCAGGACACGGACGTGGAAGATCTGGTTGGTGCCGGATTGAGGACGTCCAGGCCGGCCCGGGCGGGCCGGCCTGGACGTCGTGGTCAGACGAGGTCGAACCGGTCCAGGTTCATCACCTTGTCCCACGCCGCGACGAAGTCGTTCACGAACTTCTCCTTCGCGTCGTCGCTCGCGTAAACCTCGGCGACCGCGCGGAGCTCGGAGTTCGAGCCGAAGACCAGGTCGGCGCGGCTGCCGGTCCACTTGACCTCACCCGTGGTGCGGTCGCGGCCCTCGAAGGTCTCCGCCTCCTCGGACGTCGCCTGCCACACCGTGCCCATGTCGAGCAGGTTGGTGAAGAAGTCGTTGGTCAGCGCCCCGGGCGTCGAGGTGAAGACGCCCAGCGGGGACTGGCCGGAGTTCGCGCCCAGGACGCGCAGGCCGCCCACGAGGACGGTCATCTCGGGCGCGCTCAGGGTCAGCAGGTTCGCCCGGTCGATCAGGAGGAACTCCGACGGCAGCCGGTCGCCCTTCCCGCGATAGTTGCGGAACCCGTCGACGACCGGCTCGAGCGGGGCGAAGGATTCCGCGTCGGTCTGCTCCTGCGAGGCGTCCGTACGGCCCGGCGTGAACGGCACCTGGACGTCGTGGCCGGCGTTCTTGGCCGCCTGCTCGACGGCGGCGCACCCGCCGAGCACGATCAGGTCGGCGAGCGAGATCTTCTTCCCACCGATCTGGGAGCCGTTGAAGGACTCCTGGATGCCCTCCAGGGTGCGCAGCACCTGCGCCAGCGTGTCGGGGTCGTTGACCTCCCACTCCCGCTGCGGCTCGAGGCGGATGCGCGCCCCGTTCGCTCCGCCGCGCTTGTCGCTGCCGCGGAACGTGGAGGCCGACGCCCACGCGGTGGCGACGAGCTGGGAGACCGACAGCCCCGAGGCCAGGATCTTGCCCTTGAGCGCGGCGACGTCCTCGTCCCCGACCAGCTCGTGGTCCACCACGGGAACGGGGTCCTGCCAGATCAGCGTCTCCTGCGGGACCAGCGGCCCGAGGTAGCGCTGGATCGG
>JBJMIW010000195.1:0-8034 GCA_045806665.1 Actinoallomurus sp. | reverse complement strand
ACTCCCTTGTCCGCCCCGAAAGACGGCTGAGTAACGACGTCGCAGGCTTCGCTTCACGCTACGGACCGCATCATCGCTCCCCCTTAAAAGGGCCTTTGACGCTGGGCTTCGACCCCGCCCGTTTCCAGACGAAGCCGCCAGCCTGCTACCGGGCCTCCTGGCAGCTACCCGGACCGGACTTTCACCGGCAAGCGACGACGAGCTTGCGAACAGCAAGATCCACCGCTACATCACGGCTTCACCTCCCGCTCTGCTGGGCGCACGAGAAAGGCTCACTGAACGGCGCCCGCTCAACAGAACGGCTACACGGGTGAGAACGGCAGCGACACTCCGACGAGGCTTCTCCGTGACTTGCGCAGCGATCGGGCGATGTCGCGGAGCACGGACGCGGATGGGGCGTCCGGATGACCGGCCACGACAGGGACACCGATGTCGCCCGATTCGCGCAGCTCCACGTCAAAAGGCACCCTGCCGAGCAGCGGGACGCCCAGCCCGTCTGCGAGTACGGTGCCCCCTCCGGTGCCGAACAGCGGGGTGTGCCGTCCGCACCCACAGGCGAACTGCGACATGTTCTCCACCACCCCCGTGATCGTGATTCCGAGATCAGCCGCCATCCGCCCGGCGCTCTGGGCCACCTGCTGGGCCGCCGGCTGAGGGGTCGTGACGACCACGACCTGCGCGTCGGGGACGAGTTCGAGCAGGGAGATGGCGATGTCGCCGGTGCCCGGCGGCAGATCGACGAGCAGGACGTCGAGCTCACCCCAGTGCACATCGTCCAGGAACTGCTGGAGCGCCTTATGGAGCATGGGCCCGCGCCATATCAGTGGCTCGCCGTCGTTGACGAAGAATCCAGTCGACATGAGGCGTACGCCATGGGCCTCGACCGGCAACATGGCACCGCCCAGGGCGACCGGAGCACGGTCCACTCCGAACAGCAGCGGGATCGAGTGACCCCACACGTCCGCGTCGAGGACGCCCACTCTCTTGCCGGCACCGGCCAGTGCCACCGCCAGATTCGCCGTCACGGTCGACTTGCCGACCCCGCCCTTGCCGCTCGCTACGGCGTACACCGCAGGGCCCCCGTCCAGGACGCCGCGCACGCTCCGGACCTGCGCGCGTAGCCGCTCGCCCAGTTCTGCCCGTTGCCGCGCGGTCATCGTGGCGAACTCGACGTCGACATGCCGGATGCCCGGCAAAGAGCGGACGGCGGTCTCGACATCGGTGCGCAGCCGTTCCCGAAGCGGGCAGCCGGAGGTCGTGAGAAGCAGCCGTACGCCCACCCGGCCGCGCTTGCCGACGTGGACCCCGTCGACCATACCGAGATCGGTGATCGGGCGGTGGATCTCGGGGTCATCGACCGAGGCGAGCGCGGTGTAGATCGATCGCTCATGCTCAGACATAGAAGGCCCGCCGCTTGGGCTTCACCGGTCGCATCATGTACTCGGGGCGGCGCAGGCCGTCCGCGTTCGGACCAGGCCGGGTCTTCGCCAGCCATTCCCGGTACACGGCGCGAGACTTGCGGGTGTCCACGACGACGTCGCCGTACTCATCGCCCGGCTCCACCGGGGCGAGCCGCACTTTCTGGTGCCAGCAGTGCATACCTGACAACGGGTCGGGATGCACCGCGAAGGCGAGGTTCTGATGGACGCCGGGGTCCTCCCAGTTGATCCGGGAGCTGTCGGGGTCGGCGGACTCGAATGGCCGCACTCCCCTGCGATAACGCAGCCGCCAGACGCCCTCATCGCTACGCCGCAGGTCAACGAGGCCGCTGACCCACCGGCTGCCGTCCTGCTCGTGCAGCCTCCAGCGGCCCATGTGGTGGGACAGGGCGATCACTCCGGGCCGGATTCCCGCGGTGACCCAGACCCGGGCCACGAAATGGCCGATCTCGGTGTGGACGCGGACGAGATCACCCGTGGCGAGATCACCGGCGTCCTGCGGGTTCACCCACAGTGGGTGGGTGTTGCTGATCTCATTAAGGTATTTGGCGTTGCCGGAGCGGGTGTGGACGAGGGTGGGCAGCCGGAACGTCGGCATGAGGACGAGTTCTCCCGCGTCCACGTCGACCTGGTGACGCGACACGTGCGACTCGATATAGCCGGGAGTCGCGTGCTCCGGCCAGCCGAAGTCGGCGAGGGCGGTGGAGTAGATCTCCAGTTTCCGCGAGGGCGTGAGCCAGCCGGCCGTCACCGTGCCGTCACCGTGCCTGACCCCGACCGATCCGGCCTCGCCGATGAGCGGTGGAACCGAGTCGGGTGTGGTCGGACGGCGCAGCACGCCGTTCTCGTCGGCCTCGGCACCCTCCAGCTGATCGGGCGTCAGCGGCCTCTCATCGACCCGATAGACCTCCGAGTCGATCTCCACGACCCCGAACTTGCGCATGTACTCCAGAGGGGTCAGGCCGGCCTCGGCCGCCTTCTGTGGAAGACCGGGCACGGCGTTCTCGAAGACGTGCCGGTAGTACTCATCGACGGTGATCTTCTCACCGGGCCGGTACGGGGATTCGAAGTACTTGCGGATCCCCAGCTCGCCGTCCGGGTCGATCCGCCAGGACAGCTCGAACCAGAATTCGTTCTCCTCCCAGACCTCGCCCGGGTTCGCGTCACGCGTGTCGTTGTAGGTCTGGCCCTGTTTGTCCATGGCCACTCTGCGCACCGGCTGGCGGAAGCCCAGCCAGCGCCCAGCGTGGGTCTCGTAGGAGTGGGTGTCGTGCCGCTCCGTGGAGTGGCCCATCGGCAGTACGTAGTCGGCGTAGGCCGCGGTCTCCGACCAGGTCGGCGTGAGCGCGACGTGGCAGTCGACGCGGTTCTCGTCGGTCAGCGCCTCCATCCACATGAAGCCGTCGGGGTTGGTCCAGACGGGGTTGTAGACCCTGCTGAAATAGACCGCGAGCCTGGACCGGCCATCGGCGAGGAAGTGCGGGAGCAGAATCGACATCTCATTCGTGGACATCGGGTACTCCCGCGGCCAGAGGAGCTCGTTCCACCGTTCGTGCGCGGTGGGCATGTTCGGGCCGTGCGCGACGAACTTGTTCCAGCCGTTCGGGCTGGTGCCTCCCTTGGTTCCGACGCTGCCGGTGAGCACGTTGAGGAAGAACAACGACCGGGCCACCTGCCAGCCGCCCAGGTTGCCGGCGGCGGCGGCGCGCCAGATGTGAGCCGCGAGCCGGGTGCCGGCGCCGGCCACGATCTCGGCCAGCTCCTCGATCCGCTCCGCCGGTACGCGGGACTCCTGCGCGGCGAACTCGAAGGTGTAACGGGAGTAGTCGGCCTCCAGCCGGTCCAGGAAGGTGTCAAAGTCGCGCGGCGCCTCCGGATGCAGCCGCTCCAGATACGTCTCCCAGTTGAGCCAGCGGCGCAGGTAGTCCATCGCCAGCTGCCGGGTGCGGATCAGGTACGACGCCACCGCCAGCAGGATCGCGGCTTCACTGCCCGGCCATGGGGCCAGCCACACATCGGCCTTTGCCGCGGTGTTGGACATCCGGGGGTCCAGCACGACCAGCTTCGCGCCGTCCAGCTTCCCTTCCATGATCCGCTGTGCGTGCGGGTTGAAGTAGTGGCCGGTCTCCAGGTGGCTTGACAGCAGCAGAATGACCTTGGCGTTGGCGTAATCGGGCGAGGGGCGGTCGTAGCCGCCCCACATGCTGTAGCCGAGGCGTGCGCCGCTGGAGCAGATGTTGGTGTGGCTGTTGTGCCCGTCGACACCCCACGCCTGCAGGAACCGTTCGGCGAAGCCGTCCTCACCAGGACGGCCGACGTGGTACAGGATCTCGTCGTTGCGGTCCTCGATGATCGCCCGCCGGATGCGCGCGGCAATGTCGTCCAGTGCCTCGTCCCAGGTGACCCGCTCCCAGGAACCGCTCCCCCGCTCGCCGGTACGGCGCAGCGGGTGCAGGATACGTTCGGGATCGTTCAGCTGGTTAATGGTGGCGGGCCCCTTGGCGCAGTTGCGCCCCCGCGAACCGGGGTGGGCCGGGTTGCCGGTCACCTTCCTGATGGACAGGTCCGTCTTCTCGACGTAGGCGAGCAGTCCGCAGGCCGACTCACAGTTGAAACAGGTGGTCGGGATCAGCATGTATTCGCGGGGCACCTTGCGCGGATGCGCCTTTGCGTCGTTCTCGACGTGATGGTCCCACGTCTCCGGCGGAGGGTAGTTCCGCAACCGTTCATGACTGCGGGCACCCGGAAGGTCGATACTCATGCGAGGAACTCCCTAAGAGAGCGGCACATCTTGGCCGGCGCGGACGTAGACGCTCTCGTACGCCAGCAAGGCGGCCTGGACGGCGAGGCCGCACACGACACCTGCGACCGGGCCGAGGAACACTAGCGGGATCGCCACCACCACAGGCAGCACACCGCCCAGCCAGAATGTCCTCGCGTAACGACCACGGGACACCAGGTGAGCGGCGATCGCGGCGCCACGGCCGGAATGCCCACCCCCGTACTCGAATGCGAGGAACAGCAGGTGGCACACTGCCGAGACCGCGAATCCCACGGTCAGGTAGCGGGTCGCGGCGTCGTCCAGATCGGTAAACGGCGCGGCCACGAGCAGGGCGCCCGAGCCGACCATCGCCGCCTGGACGATCAGGTGCCAGAACAGCATCGGCGACTGCCACAGCTGCCTCCCCTTGGCCTGGCCGAACAGGAAAGCGGTGTAGCCGGCGGTCATCACGGTGACCGGGATCGCGGGCCAGCGCAGCACAGAGAAGTCACCGAACAGCAGCCACAGCCCGCCGCCCCCGGCGCAGGCGGACAGCGCCACCCCACCCCAGACCAGCCATGAGGTCGGATTGGGCCGCAGGAACAGATAGAGAAACCGTTCCGGCCGCTTGAGGTCCCACACCAGCAACGCGCCGGTACTCGCGGCGCCCGCGACCGCGAGTGCGGGCGCGACGAACCGGCCGATCGGGCCGAGGTCCAGGCCGAAGACCAGCGCCAGCGCGGCGAACAGCAAAGCGCCCGCGCCGACGGCCTTGGTCCACAGGTAGGTGGTGACCCGCCAGCCCCAGGGCCGCGGATGCGCGGTGTTGAGCGTGGTACGGGCCTTCGTCTCCGTGTCCCCGTACCCGTCCCGCGCCATGTCGAGGCGCTGCTGGTCCGGCTGCGCCCAGATGTAGGTGTCATCGACCGGTGCGGCCAGCGGATCCAGCACCGCGCGGTCGGCGCCCAGGTAGAACACGTTGGGGCCGGTGTCCCTCTCGGGCGCGCGTACGGCCGTCGGGTTGGTGTTCACCAGTCGGCTGATTCCGCTGTCCGGATCGTCGAGGTCTCCGACCCAGATGGAGTGGGTGGGGCAGACGACGACGCAGGCCGGCTCGAGGTCCTGGTCGACGCGGTGGGCGCAGAAATTGCACTTCGCTGCGGTGTTGGTCTCGTCGTCGATGTAGATCGCGTCGTACGGGCACCCCTGCATGCAGCTCTTACAGCCGATGCAGCGGTCGCCGTCGAAGTCGACGATGCCGTCATCGCGCTTGAACAACGCCTGGGTCGGGCAGATCTTGACGCACGGCGCATCGGTGCAGTGGTTGCACCGCATCACGCCGAACTCCCGGGACGTTGACGGGAACTCCCCCTTCTCCACGTACTTCACCCACGTACGGAACTGCCCCACGGGGATGTCATGCTCCGTCTTGCACGCCACCGTGCACGCATGACAGCCGATGCAGGTGCGCTGATCGATCGCGAAGCCATATTGCACGTGTCAACCTTGCGCACGACGCTGCAGGCGACGGTAGCGGTCAGTCCGTGATGAGGCCATAGGCATGGGTTATGACCCTCCTCGGAACGACGGAACAAGCGGGGCTGATGGTTAGTGTTCGGCCGATGTGTCGTCATGCGTGACGGAGGTGGTCGTGCTCAGCTTGTGGCGCACCCGAAAGCCGGCTTTGGACGAGGTCGGAGAGGACCCGGATTATCGGTTCTCGCTCGCGAACGAACGCACCTTCCTGGCCTGGATCCGGACGTCCCTCGGGCTGCTCGCCGGTGGAGTCGGCGTCGTCCAGCTCGTGCCGCGCTTCAGCATCCCCGGCGGCCGGACGGCGCTGGGCGTCGTACTGGTGTCCCTCGCCCTCCTGGTGTCCGCATCGAGTTACGCCCGCTGGGAACGGAACGAACGGGCGATCCGAATGAACCGGGCGCTGCCGCACTCGTCGGTGGCACGCGTCCTGGCCTTGGGCCTGAGCCTGGTGGCCGTGGGCGCGCTCGTGCTCATCGTGCATGGCGCCGGACATCCCTCATGACCGCACGAAGCGGCTCATGCTCGCCGAGCACGCTGTTCCCGTGCGGGTCACACGCCATAGGTAACCGCCGGGGCCCGCGCGGTCACCGGCCGTGTTCTTCCCACGGGCTGGAACTTCTCATACCGCCCGGAAACCGCTCGTGAACGCGAAGGCTGCCCGCGAACACGGAGGAACACGAAGTCCTCGGCCCGGGCTGCAGTGGGAACGTACGCGCCTGGCCTGGGATCGGACCGCGCTCTCATTCGCGGCGTTCGGAGCATTGCTGATACGTCTTGGGCATGGCACGTTGCACCCGGTGAGTCTGGCGCTCGGGATCGGGACGCTGTGCTCGGGCTGCGCGGTGTATGTCCTGGGCCGGCGGCGCTGCCGGCCCGGCGTCTCACTGGGAGACCGAGCCGCGGCGCCCAGCCCGAGGGCACTCGCGGTCGTGCGTGCGCTCTCCGTCGTGACGACCGTCCTGTCGGGCGTGCAGACCATCCTGTCCCACTGAACACCCTGTCCCTCCGGACGCCCCGTCGATGTCCGCGCTCAAATCCGCCCAGCAGGTGGTTCACGTTGCCGGCTCAGGTTGCCCACTCGGTGCCGACCGTTACCGGTCGCCTCGCTCAGGTCTCGCGCGACGGCTCCCGTATGGGTGGCGATCCGGAGCAAGGCCTTGCCCTGGGAGGACAGGTTGGTCTGGCGCCGCCAGACCGCGCGCAACGTGCGGGTCAGTTCGATGCCGGTCACCGGGATCCGTACCAACTGGCCGGTGCGCAGCTCTCGCTCGACGGCCAGGGCGCTGAGCACGGCGGCGCCTGCTCCGGCCCCGACCGCCTCCTTGATCGCCGTGGTCGAGGAGAGCTCGAGGTGCGGATCGTCGTCGCGGAGCTCGCCCAGCACGCGATGCAGGGTCTCGCGGGTCCCCGAGCCGCGCTCGCGCAGCACGAGGCGCCCGGTCGCCAGCTCACGACTGGTGATCGGTGTGTCAGTGCCGGCCCAGGGGTGCGCCGGCCCGGTCACCACGACCAACTCGTCGTGGGCGATCACCAGCTCGGACAAGTCGGCGTGCGCGGACGGATCCTCGACGAATCCCAGGTCGACCCCGCCCGCCCACAGGAGCTCCACGACGTCGTGCGAGTTCTCCGCGCGCAGTGCGACGGTGAGCTCGGGCAGCTCATTGCGCAGTGCGACCAGCCAGCGCGGCATGAGGTACTCCGCCACGGTCATGCTGGCGGCCACCCGGAGCCAGCCGTTCTCCACGTTGCGCAGCGCGGCTGCCCCGGCGAGCAACTGTGACGTGGCGGCCATCACCTCGCGCGCCCATTCGGCGACGCTGACCCCCGCCTGGGTCAGGCGTGAGCCTGTGGGCGAGCGATCGAGCAGCACAAGTCCGAGCCGGCGTTCGAGCAGCCTGATCCGTGTGCTGGCAGCCGGCTGGGAAATGCCGTGCTCCCGGGCGGCCTGCCCCAGGCTTCCGAGTCGCTCGACCGAGAGCAGCAGGTCGAGATCGGCCAGCTCGGGAGCGTCGGAGGGCAGTGGCACATGCACACCTTGTCATGCCTCCAGACGACACGCACCCACGCCGGCCCCCGTCTGCACGAGTCCTGGCATCAGGCCAGGCCGAGCGGACGTCGATGAACGCCATCGGTTGAACGGCACCGAGTCATGTGGAGACTCGGCCAGACCCTTTCGGCCGTGCTCGTCGATCAGTCGCCGGGCGCCTCCCCGTCTCCGGATCGGCGCATCGTGGAGCGATAGCCCCAGCTCAGCACCGTCGATCCGTACGGCAGGAGATTCGGCGTGCCGCTCGGCGT
>JBJMIW010000194.1:0-6755 GCA_045806665.1 Actinoallomurus sp. | reverse complement strand
TCGACGGTGCGGCGGATCTCGTCGATGTCGGAGAAGTCGATCTGCGGGTCGACGCCCTGGGAGAAGAGGTTCATCCCCAGCGTCACCAGGCAAACGTTGCCGGTGCGCTCGCCGTTGCCGAACAGGCAGCCCTCGACGCGGTCGGCGCCGGCCATGACCGCGAGCTCGGCGGCGGCCACGCCGGTGCCGCGGTCGTTGTGCGGGTGCACCGACAGCGCGATGTGCTCGCGGCGGGACAGGTTGCGGCTCATCCACTCGATCTGGTCGGCGTAGACGTTCGGCGTGGACCGCTCGATCGTGGCCGGCAGGTTCAGGATGATCTCGCGGTCCGGGCCCGGCTCCCAGGTGTCCATGACCGCCTCGCAGACCTCGAGCGCGAACTCCAGCTCGGTGTCGACGAAGATCTCCGGGCTGTACTCGTAGCCGAAGTCGCAGTCGCCGAGGTACTTCTCGGCGTACTTCATGACGTGCTGGGTGCCCTGCACGCCCAGGCCCTTGCACTCGTCCCGGTCGATGCCGAAGACCACGCGCCGGAACAGCGGCGCGGTGGCGTTGTACAGGTGGATCGTCGCGCGCGGCGCACCGGCCAGCGCCTGGGCCGTGCGCTCGATCAGCTCCTCGCGTGCCTGGGTGAGGACGGAGATCTGCACGTCGGCGGGGATCCGGTCCTCTTCGATCAGCTGGCGGACGAAGTCGAAGTCGGTCTGGCTGGCCGACGGGAAGCCGACCTCGATCTCCTTGTAGCCCATACGGACCAGCAGTTCGAACATGGCCAGCTTGCGCGCCGGGCTCATCGGATCGATGAGCGCCTGGTTGCCGTCACGCAGGTCGGTGGACAGCCAGCGCGGGGCCTTGGAGATGGTCTTGCTCGGCCAGGTCCGGTCCGGCAGATCGACCCCCGTCGAAGGGGCGTACCGGCCGAAGGGCATGGGGCTGGGCTGTTGCTGGATTCGAGGATTCATGAAAGGGGTGCTCCCGGAAAAGGTGCCTGCGGCCGACAGCCATGACGAAGCCCCGCGGCGAGGGAGCCAGCCTGTTACAGGCCCCCGCCGCGGCCGCTAAGGAGGAGCAGCTCACGCAGCACGTCAAACAAGTTAACAGATCCCGCGCAGTGCATCCCAAACGATCCCACCAGGTGAGATGGTGCACCCAGGTGCCGCGCAACGGCCACCCCTGGACGCCGCCCGCGGGGGACGATGACGGGGAGGTCTCGGCTCAGGTCGTCATCGACGTCGCCGCCGGACCGGTGACCGACCACGTCATCGCCGGACTCGCGCAGTGGATCAGGGAGCGCGTCGGGATCAGGGAATGAGGACGGACAGGCAGGTGACGCAGCCTTCCATCTTCTCGAACTCGCTGATGTCGACGACGGAGACCTCGTAGCCCTCCTCCCGGAGCTGCTCGGCCGTACGGGGCGCGGACGCGGCGATCAACAGCTGCTTCTCCCCCAGCACCACGCCGTGTGCTCCGGAGGGTTCGGGCGCCACGCGGAGCCCGGGCAGGGCCGAGGTGTCCACCCAGTCCGGGTTGCCGATCAGCGTGCCGTCCGGCAGGGCCGTCATGGCCGTCTTCAGGTGCAGGCACCCGTTCACCTGGACCGGGACGACGTGCCGACCGCGGGTGCCTAGGAGCCGCGGCAACCGGCAGATCGCGTCCTCGTTCGTACGGCACGAACGCCCGACGTAGACGGTCATGCCGACCTGCAGCACGTCACCGCCGTCGAGAGTCGCCTCCCCGTCGATCCG
This sequence comes from Actinoallomurus sp., assembly GCA_045806665.1. Classification (GTDB taxonomy): domain Bacteria; phylum Actinomycetota; class Actinomycetes; order Streptosporangiales; family Streptosporangiaceae; genus Actinoallomurus. The sequence goes on along the minus strand of JBJMIW010000194.1, from coordinate 5,010 downwards.
GGCGATCTCGAGCCCGAGCTCGGTGACCGCCCGCTCCACTGACGCCACCTCGGCCCGTCGCTCGGGCGCGCCCGGCCGACCGAGCACCGCGAGGCCGCCGCAGACGACCACGGTGTCCTCCACGAAGACGCCGTCCGGGAGGTCGTCGGCCTCCGGCAGCTCGCGTACCCCCCAGCCCGCCTCCCGCAGGGCCGCGACGTACGCGTCATGCTGACGCGCCGCCAGCTCGGCGTCGACCGGGGTCCGGTCGATGTGGGTGACGAGCCCGTCGGCCAGGCGCGGGCTCGGCCGCCGCACCAGGGCGGTACGCACGGTCGGCTCCTCGGGTTCCACCACGGACGGCTCCTGCCATGTCACGGCGCACCCGCATCCGGGCACGCCCCCGGTCGTTGCGCTGTCGCGGCCGCGGTCACTCGCGCGCGGCCCCTTCGGTGGTGGCGATCACGCCGAACGCGTGCGCGGGCGTGAGGCCCAGCCGGCTCGCCACGAGGCGGAGCGCCTGACGTTCGGCGTCGCTCAGCGCCCCGTCGGCCAGCGCGATGCGGACCGCCTGTGCGAGGAACCACTCCCGGCCCTCCGTGGTGAGCTGCGCCCCTGCCGTGGCGATCACCTCGTCGTCGTCGCCCGGAGGCTGGTCGAGGGCGGCTTGGAGCGCGTCGTCGTCGAAGTCGGCGGCACCGTAACCGCGGATCGCGTCGACCGCGCGGCTCCGCGCACCGGTGTCCTCGGGGCTGTCTGCGGTCAGGACACGCACCGCGGCGGCGCGCATGGCCACGGGGAGGGCGGCCTCCATCTGCTGCACGGTGGGCAGGCGTAGCGTGCCGACGCTGAAGCGGTTCCGGCAGGTGGCGCACTCGATCACCTCGCCCACCTTGGTCAGCGGGATCACCGGCAGGAAGAAGAGCGTGAACCATCGGCGGGCCACCCGGCGCCGATAGCGCCGGTCGCCTCCGCAGTGCGGACAGTGAAAGTCACCGTGGCCCACCGTCCGGAAGAACACGGCGAACCCGAAGATCAATAGCACGGGCGACCTCCTCCTGGTTGCACCTGATATCGGAGAATATCGAGCCCGTCGTTCCTTCCGGCAGTCCGGCCGCGGCTCCGGGTTGCTCCTGAGGGCCGCGAACCTGACCGAATCTCCGATCCTCCCGGCCATCGGACGTTAGGCTGCCGCGCCATGACCACCCCGCCTGGTGACGATCCCCTGCACGACGCCGACGCCGTCCCGTCCGTGCGACCCGACGACGAGCGGGTGCGCGCGACGGCCGCGGAGCCGACGTCGGACGGCGCGGCCGTGCCGAGACCGCCTCAGGCGTGGTTCACGCCGCCTGAGGTCCCACCCGCGCCCGAGCCGACGCCGGCCGAGCCCGCGCCGACCAAGAGCCTCGGCGAGTACGTCGGTGTCCTGCTGATCGGCGCGGCGGCACTGCTGCTCCTGTCGGTCTTCCTGCCGTGGAGCACGTGGCGCACCCCCGACCTCGGGCAGGGGATCCAGGTGGTGCTGTCGACGCCCCAGGGGCACGCCACGTACGGCCTCGCCGCACCGTACGGGCAGATCGTCGTGCTGGCAGGGATGGCGGCGCTCGGCCTCGCCCTCGCCGGGCGGGCCGTGCACCAGCGGTTCATCCCGTACGCGGCGATCCCCGGAGCCCTCGGCCTGCTTGCGGTCTTCCACCGTGGGATGACGCTCGGCGACGGCGGGGTCACCGAGTCGATCACCTGGGGCTTCTGGATCGCCGTGCTGGCCTCGGTGGCCGTGCTGGCGCTCGGCCTGGCCGCGCTCGCGCGGGACGATCAGTCGTAGAACCCGAGGCGGCGCAGTTGCTTCGGGTCGCGCTGCCAGTCCTTCGCCACCTTGATCCGTAGGTCAAGGTAGACCTTGGTGCCGAGGAGCGCCTCGATCTGCTTGCGGGCGCGGGTGCCGACGTCCTTCAGCCGGGCGCCCTTGGGCCCGATGACGATCCCCTTCTGGCTGGGACGTTCGACGAAGAGCCAGGCGTGGACGTCGATCAGGTCGTCGCGGCCCTCGCGCGGGGTGATCTCGTCCACGACTACGGCGATCGAGTGCGGAAGCTCCTCGCGTACGCCCTCCAGCGCGGCCTCGCGGATGAGCTCCGCCACGAGGATCTGCTCGGGCTCGTCGGTCAGCTCGCCCTCGGGGTACAGCGGCATCCCCTCGGGCAGCCGGACGGACAGCAGGTCGCTGACCACGTCCAGCTGGTAGCCCGACTCCGCCGAGACCGGCACGACGTCCGCCCACTCGCCGAGCTGGGAGACCTTCACCAACTGCTCGGCGACCTGCTTCCGGTCGGCGAGGTCGGTCTTGGTCACGATCGCGACGACCGGGGTCCTCTTCACCTGGGCCAGCTCCGCCGCGATGAAGCGGTCGCCCGGACCGACCGGTTCGTTGGCGGGAACGCAGAACCCGATGACGTCGACCTCGCTCAGCGTGGAGCGGACCAGGCTGTCCAGCCGCTCCCCGAGCAGCGTACGGGGCTTGTGCAGCCCCGGGGTGTCGACGATGACGAGCTGGGCGTCGGGCCGGTGCACGATGCCGCGAATGGCACGGCGTGTGGTCTGCGGCTTGCTGCTGGTGATCGCCACTTTCGTCCCGACGAGGGCGTTCATCAGCGTGGACTTGCCCACGTTGGGCCGCCCGATGAAGCAGGCGAACCCGGACTTGAAGCGCGTGTCGGTCGGTGTCTGGGGCGAGGTCACACCGTCGATTGTCCCGTATTCCACGCCCGGCTCCGACAGCGCGTACTACGGTCAGTCCGTCAGCACCGTGCGTACGGTGCCGTCCGGGCCGGCGACGAGTACCGGCGCCTTGGCGGCCAGGTCGCGGACGACCGCGACGTCCGGGGTGGCGTCCTCGGTGACGACCGCGGCGGCCTCCAGGGTCTCCGCTCCGCTGGACACGGCCATCGCCACGGCCACCTGCAGCGCCGTCAGCTTCAGGGAGGGCAGTTCCACCGTCGCGGCGGCGTACGTGCGGCCGGTCTCGTCCCGGACCGCGGCGCCCTCTGCCGAACCCGCACGGGCCCGCGTGGACCGGGCCAAGGTGATGATCTTCGCGTCTTCCGGATCGAGCTCACTCACGCGCCCCAGCGTACTGGGGGTCAGGCCTCGGCGTTCTCCCGCGCCTCTTCGACCGTCTCGGACTCCTCGGCCGGGATCCGCTCCACCAGCACGGTACCGATGCGGTTCCGCCGGCCGGCGAGGCTCTCCGCGGTCAGCCGCAGCCCCGCGACCGTCGCCTGGGACCCGGCGATCGGCACCCGGCCGAGCGCGTGCGCCAGCAGGCCGCCCACGGTCTCCACCTCGTCGACCTCGATCTCCACCTCGAACAGCTCGGCCAGGTCCTCGACCGGAAGCCGCGCGGTGACCCGCGCGGATCCGTCCGGCAGCTGCTCGACCCGGGGCAGTTCCTGGTCGTACTCGTCGGTGATCTCGCCGACGATCTCCTCGAGGATGTCCTCGATGGTCGCCAGCCCGGCGGTTCCGCCGTACTCGTCGATGATGATAGCGCAGTGGATCTGACGGGCCTGCATCTCGCGGAGCAGCTCGTCGATCGGCTTGCTGTCCGGGACGTACGTCGCCGGTCGCATGATCGACTCGACCGTCTCGACGGACTCCCCCTGACGGAACTCGTGGCTGCGGCGGACGATGTCCTTGAGGTACGCGATCCCGACCACGTCGTCCTCGTTCTCCCCGACCACCGGGATGCGGGAGAACCCGCTGCGCAGCGCGAGCGACAGCGCCTGCCGCAGCGTCTTGTCACGTTCGATGAACACGATGTCGGTGCGCGGAACCATCACCTCACGGACGAGCGTGTCGCCCAGCTCGAACACCGAGTGGATCATCTCGCGCTCGTCCGGCTCGATGAGCTGACGCTGCTCGGCGAGGTCGACCAGGTCCCGCAGCTCGGCCTCTGACGCGAACGGCCCCTCGCGGAACCCGCGGCCGGGCGTGAGGGCGTTGCCGAGCAGGATCAGCAGCCGCGGCAGCGGCCCCAGAACGCGGGCCAGCGGATGAATCACGGCCGCGCCGACCAACGCCATCCGGTCGACGTGCTGGCGGCCGAGCGTGCGCGGCGTGACGCCGATCGCGATGTAGCTGATGATGATCATCAGTGCCGCGGCGGTGAGGTACGCCCGCCAGTTCGCGCCCAGCCAGGTGATGCACAGGGCCGCCACGATCACCGTCGCGGTCAGCTCGCAGCTCACCCGGAGCAACAGCAGAAGATTGAGATAGCGCGGCGGGTCGGCGACGACCTCGGCGAGCTGCCGGCTGCCCCGCCGTTCCTCGCGCAGGAGCTCTTCCACCCGGATCCGGGAGATCCGGGCGAGCGCCGTCTCGGCTCCGGCGAACAGACCGGCGACCGCGACCAGCACGGCGGCCCCGACGATCAACCAACCCTGAACAGCGGTCATGAGGAGGGCCGGGCCCGAGCCGCACGCCATGACGCGAGCAGCTCCGCCTGCAGGCCGAACATCTCCTTGTGCTCTTCCGGCTCGGCGTGGTCGTAGCCGAGCAGATGCAGGATGCCGTGAGTGCAGAGCAGGTGCAGTTCGTCCTCAGCACTGTGACCGGCCTTCTTCGCCTGCCGTACCGCGACGGACGGGCACAGCACGACGTCGCCGAGCAGGGCCGGGTCCGGCGGCGCGTCCTCGGCGCCTCCGGACACGTGACCCGGCCGCAGCTCGTCCATCGGGAAGGACAGCACGTCGGTCGGGCCCGGCTCGCCCATCCACTTCTCGTGGAGCTCGCTCATCGCGTCCTCGTCGACGAGGACGATGGACAGCTCGGCGAGCGGATGCACGCGCAGCTCCTCCAGCACATGCGCGGCGAGCGCCGACAGTGCGTTCTCGTCGACCTCCGCGCCGGACTCGTTCAGAACCTCGATGCTCATTGGTCGCTCGCCCTTCTCACTCGCTTCACGGAGAACCTCGTCCCTCGGCCCTCCACTCCGCTCGCTGCGGCGGCCTCACTCCGGCTCATTGGTCGCTC
>JBJMIW010000193.1:0-28944 GCA_045806665.1 Actinoallomurus sp. | reverse complement strand
CGAGACACGGCCGCAGCGGCCCTTGCGCTGGTTGGCCGACGCCTGCGAGACCGGCTCGATCGGCAGCCGCTGCACCTTGGTGCGGTGGCTGTAGCGGGAGATGCGGGCGGTGCCCGGGTCGATGACGTACTTGATGCCCGGCACGGTCAGCGACGTCTCGGCCACGTTGGTGGCCAGCACGATGCGCCGGCCACGGTGCGGCTGGAAGACCCGATGCTGCTCGGCCGTCGACAGCCGGGCGAACAGCGGCAGCACCTCGGTGTTCTTCAGCTTTCGCTTCTCGAGGGCGTCGGCGGTGTCGCGGATCTCCCGCTCGCCGGACAGGAAGACCAGGACGTCGCCCGGCGGCTCTAGGGCCAGCTCGTCCACCGCGTCCAGAACCGCCTGGACCTGGTCGTCGTCCTCCTCGACCGGGCGGTAGCGCACCTCCACCGGGTAGGTGCGGCCGGACACCTCGACGATCGGTGCGTCGTCGAAGTGCTTGGAGAACCGCTCCGGGTCGATCGTGGCCGAGGTGATGATCACCTTGAGGTCGGGGCGCTTGGGCAGCAGGCGCTTGAGGTAGCCGAGGATGAAGTCGATGTTGAGGCTGCGCTCGTGCGCCTCATCGATGATCAGCGTGTCGTAGCGGCGCAGCATCCGGTCGCGGGAGAGCTCCGCCAGCAGGATGCCGTCGGTCATCAGCTTGACCAGCGTGTCCTCACCGGAGTGGTCGGAGAAGCGCACCTGGTAGCCGACGGTCTCGCCCAGCGGTGTGTCCAGCTCCTCGGCGATCCGGTCGGCGACCGTCCGCGCGGCCAGCCGGCGCGGCTGGGTGTGCCCGATCAGCCCCTTGACGCCCCGGCCGAGCTCCAGGCAGATCTTGGGTAGCTGGGTGGTCTTGCCGGACCCGGTCTCACCGGCGACGATGACCACCTGGTGGTCCGCGATCACCTTGAGGATCTCGTCCTTCTTCTGGCTGACCGGCAGGGCCTCGGGATACGTGATCGCCGGGATCTGGGCGCGGCGCCGCGCGACGCGGCGCTCCGCGGCCTCCACCTCCGCGGTGACCTCTGCGAGGATCTTGTCCCGGGCCTCGGCGGCGCGCACCTTCCGCAGTCCGTCGAGACGACGACGAAGCCGATGCCGGTCGCGCAGCATCAGCTCGGGCAGGCGGGTCTGCAGGTCGGTAATCGAAGATCCCATCGCAAGGGGAAGGATAGGCAGGAGGTCGGACGGTCCAGGATCCGGCGTCCACCGTGCCCGATCGGCGGGCACCGCGCCACTTGATTTCCGCGGCCCTCAGGCCGGCGGACGGGCGCCCTCGTAGCAACACCGGTTCGTTATGATCTGTTCCGGATCGCGGGGCAGCGGCGGGAGTGCTGCTCTGCTGCTCCGGTCGCGCTGTGGGGCCGGATGGTCGCTTGCGAGTCGCGGGGGAGCGACGGGAGCGTCGCTCCGGTCACACTTCCAGCCAGACGAGTCCCGCGAAGCGGCCGGTGCGGCCCTCCCGGCGGTAGGAGTACAGCTCGCGACTTTCCATGGTGCACCGGGCGTCGTGCCGTACGTCGGTCACGCCGGCCGCGGTGAGCTGGGCGGTGATGCCCGCCCGGATGTCCAGCGCGGGCGTCCCCTGACGGGTGGTGGACCAGGTCGCGGGCAGCACGGCGGACACCTCGTCGCGCAGTTCGGCGGACACCTCGTAACACGCGCCGCAGGCGTTCGGGCCGATCAGCGCCACCATCCGCCCCGGGTCGGCGCCCCGCGCCGCCATCGCCTCGACCAACGCGGGAACGACCCCGGCGGCCGTACCCGCCCGTCCCGCGTGGGCGCCGCCCACCAGCCGCGCCTCCGGATCGGCCACCAGGACCGGCGCGCAGTCGGCGACGAGCACCGCGAGCGCCAGGCCCGTCCGGTCCGTGTAGACGCCGTCGAGGCCCGGAGGCTCGTCGCCGAACGGCCCGGTGACGTACCGGACGTCGGCGCTGTGCACCTGACGCATGTAGACCACCCGCTCGACGCCGAGCTCGGCGGCCGTCTTGGCGCGGTTCTCCCGGACCGCGGCCGGATCGTCCCCGACCGCGCCACCGAGGTTGCGCGAGTCGTACGGTGCGGCGCTCGTCCCGCCCGACCGGTCGGTGATGACGGCACCCACTCCATCGGCCAGCTGCATCAGGCACTCCTCCTCCTTGCCGGTCCCGACGTTACCAATCAGCCGTCCCGCTCAGCGGGCGCCGCCGCGTCCCCAGCGCCATGCCCTCAAGGGGAACTGGGCCGCTCGTGTCCGCGCGCCGTCCGAGTAGGACTACATCAGACCAAGATCAATTGCTACGACCGATGGAGGTCGGGCGCCGCCCAGGCGGCGAGGATCCGGCGCTCCTTGTCCGGGTCGATGCCCTGGTCGCCGTCCGCGGTGACGTTCTCATCGCGGATCCAGGCCCACATGTCGCGGACGGTCTCGGTGACCGGCCGGCAGCGCAGCCCCTCCCGCAGCGCCTTGTCCGAGGACGGCAGCCAGAGGCCCGCGTTCTGGGGACCGTCCGGCGCCCACATCGGCAACTCGGTCCATTCCGCCACACCCTGGTCGAGGAGGAACGCGTCGTCCACCCACGTCGGCACGGCGTCCGACCCGGTGACGCGGACGCACTCGTCCAGCAGCGCGCCGAACGTGGCGTTGCCGGGGACCCCGCTCACCAGGAACCGCCCGGTCGCCCTGGCCGCCAGCCGCGCCAGGCCGAACGCGGCGATGTCCCGCGCGTCGATCAGCTGCATCGGGCGCGAGGGATCGCCGGGCGCGAGGACGTGCCCGCCGGCCGCGATCCGGATCAGCCACCACGTGAGCCGCGGCACCTGCTCGCGCGGCCCGGTGATCAGGCCCGGGTTCAGAATGAGGACACGGCCGTCGAAGCCGGTCTCGACCGCGCGTTCGCAGCCGGCCTTGAGGGCGTTGTACGGGACGTCGGCGTCCGGCCCGGCGTCCGGCGGGCAGGGCCGGAGCGTGGAACTCTCGTCGACCGGGTGCTCCGGCCAGTCGGCGTAGGCGTGGATGGACGAGACGAACAGGTAGGCGTCCGCGTGGCCCGACAGCGCCCGCGCCGACCGCCCGACGACCCGGGGCACGTATCCGCAGGTGTCGATGACGGCGTCCCAGCGGCGGCCGTCGACCAGCCGGCGCAGGTCGTCGTCGTTCTCCCGGTCGCCCCGGACGACCTCGGCCCCGGGCACGTCCGTACCGCTCCGCCCGCGATTGAAGGTCGTCACCCGGTCGCCCCGCCGCAGCGCCCGGGTCACCAACGCGTGGCCGAGGAAGCCGGATCCGCCGATCACCAGAAGTCGCATGAGCTGATCATGGACGGCGCCGGGCAGGTCGGCGTCATGTTCGCGGGCGGCGGACAGCGCGCCGACTTGGAGATTTCCGCTCAGCGGAAGGACGGTAGCGGCGGCGCCGGTCCGGGTTGGCAGGGTAGGGACATGGACAAGGTGCTTCCCGCGGCGGCGGATGCGGTCGCGGACATCGGCGACGGCACGTCGATCGCGGTCGGCGGGTTCGGACTGTGCGGCGTCCCGTTCGCGCTGATCGACGCGCTGTACGAACGGGGCAGTTCCGAGCTGTCGATCGTGTCGAACAACTGCGGAACCATCGGACGCGGCCTCGGACGGCTGCTGGACGCCGGCCGGATCGTCCGGGCGATGAGCTCGTACGTGGGGGAGAACAAGGAACTCGCCCGTCGTTACCTCTCGGGCGAGATCGAGTTGGAGCTCGTGCCTCAGGGGACGCTGTCGGAGTGCCTGCGCGCGGGCGGGTGCGGCATCCCCGCCTTCTACACCCCGGCGGGCGTCGGGACCCTGGTCGCGGAAGGCGGCCTGCCGTGGCGGTACGGAGCGGACGGCGACGTGGTGGTGGCCTCCCCGCCGAAGGAGATCCGCGAGTTCGGCGGCCGGGAGTACGTCCTGGAGGAGAGCGTCCGGACCGACTTCGCGCTCGTCCGCGCCTCCCGCGGCGACCGGCACGGCAACCTGGTGTTCGACAAGGCCGCCCGCAACTTCAACCCCCTGTGCGCCATGGCGGCGCGGACCGCGATCGCCGAGGTCGAGGAGCTCGTGGACTTCCTCGATCCGGACGACGTGCACCTCCCAGGGATCTTCGTGAAGCGCGTGGTCGCGCTCACCCCCGAGCAATTGGCCGACAAGCCGATCGAGAAGCGCACGGTGAGCCGGAGCGAGGCCGCCGCTGCGAGTGGAGTGGTCGGGCGAGGGACGAGCCCGGCCGCGGAGCGAGTGAGAAGGCCGAGCGACCAATGAGCTGGAGCAGGGACGAGATCGCCGCGCGGGCGGCGGCGGAGCTGTCCGACGGGATGTACGTCAACCTCGGCATCGGGCTGCCGACGCTCATCCCCGGACATCTGCCCGCGGGCGTCGACGTGATGATCCACTCGGAGAACGGCGTGCTGGGCGTCGGCCCGTACCCGACGGAGGACGAGGTCGACCCGGATCTGATCAACGCGGGCAAGGAGACGGTCACCGTCCGGCCCGGGGCGTCGTTCTTCGACTCGGCGCTGTCGTTCGGGATGATCCGCGGCGGGCACGTCGACGTGGCGGTGCTCGGCGCCATGCAGGTGTCCGCCCGCGGCGACCTGGCCAACTGGGCCGTCCCCGGAAAGATGATCAAGGGGATGGGCGGGGCCATGGACCTCGTCCACGGCGCGCGGCGGGTCATCGTGGTGATGGAGCACACCGCCAAGGACGGCAGCCCCAAGATCGTCAAAGAGTGCTCGCTGCCGCTGACCGGCGCGGCCTGCGTACAGCGGATCATCACCGACCTGGGCGTCCTGGACGTCACCCCCGAGGGCCTCGTCCTGGTCGAGACCGCGCCAGGAGTCAGCGAGCAGGACATCCGCGACCGCACCGAACCCGCGATCGGAGCATCCCGTTGACCGACCCGAACCCGCCTTACCTCTACCCGCCGTACGGGAGCACGCCGCTGCGGGCGCCGTCCCAGCCGCTGGTCATGCCGAAGTACGGGCCCGACGCGATCGAGCTGTCCGGCCCCGTGTTCGGGCACGCCGAGCTGGGCCTTCTCGACAACGACCTGACCAAGCAGCACTCCGGCGAGCCGCTGGGCGAACGGATCATCGTGACCGGCCGGGTCCTCGACTCCGGCGGGCGCCCGGTACCCGGGGCGCTGGTCGAGATCTGGCAGACGAACGCCGCCGGGCGGTACATCCACCTGCGCGACCAGCATCCGGCGCCGCTCGACCCGAACTTCACCGGCGCGGGCCGCTGCCTCACCGACGCCGACGGCCGGTACCGCTTCGTCACGATCAAGCCGGGCGCGTACCCGTGGCGCAACCACCACAACGCCTGGCGGCCGGCGCACATCCACTTCTCGGTGTTCGGGACGGCGTTCACCCAGCGGCTGATCACCCAGATGTACTTCCCCGGCGACCCGCTCTTCGCCTACGACCCGATCTTCCAGTCGATCCCCGACGAGAAGGCCAGGGAGCGTTTCGTCTCGCGGTTCGACATCGACACGACCGTGCCGGAGTGGGCCCTCGCCTACCAGTGGGACATCGTCCTCGGCGCTACCCCGATGGAGGCCTGATGACCACCCCGTCCCAGACCATCGGCCCGTTCTTCGGCTATGCCCTCCCGTACGTCGTCCCGGAATGGCGTCCGGACGCCATCCGGCTCCGTGGCCGGATCGTGGACGGCGTCGGCGAACCGCTGCCGGACGCGCTCGTGGAGATCTGGCAGGCCGACGCGGACGGCGACGTGGCCCAGGGCGGAGGCGCGCTGCGACGCGCCGGCAACGACTTCTCCGGCTTCGGGCGCTGCGGGACCGACGCGGGCGGGAACTACTGGTTCTCCACGGTCAAGCCCGGCGGCGCGGCCCCGCACATCGCAGTCCTGATCTTCGCCCGCGGTCTGCTCAAGCCGGCCGCGACGCGCGTGTACTTCCCCGACGAGGCGGGCAACGCCACGGACCCGGTGCTGTCCGCGGTGCCGGCGGACCGTCGTGACACGCTGGTCGCCGTACGGGAGGGCGAGCGGACCTACCGCTTCGACGTGCGCCTACGAGGAGAAGGGGAGACGGTCTTCTTTGAACGGCACTTCGGCGGTTGAATCGATGGGATGCTGTGAGTGAACGAGGACGGTCTTCTCTGACGGGCGGCACTTCGCCGGCCGACCTGCTGTCCCCGGTCGCCGCCGGCACCGCGGCCGAGGCGGCCACGTCCGCCGAGGCATGGGTGCGCGCCCTGATCGACGCGGAGGCGGCACTGGCCCGAGCGCAGGCGCGCCTCGGGCTGATCCCCGGCGACGTGGCGCACGCCCTCGCCGACGCGCGGATCGACCCGGCCGACCTCGCCGTACGGGCGCGCGGCGCGGGGAACCCGGTGGTGCCGCTCGTCGCCGCGCTCCGCGAGGTGGCGGGCGAGCACGTCCATGCCGGCGCGACCAGCCAGGACATCATGGACACCGCCGCGATGCTGGTGGCCTCGCGCGTCCGCGAGCCGCTCCTCGCGGACCTCGGCCGTACCGCGGACGCCGCCGCGGACCTGGCCCGGCGCTACCGGGCCACCCCCATGGCCGGGCGCACGCTCGGGCAGCAGGCCGTGCCCACGACCTTCGGGCTGCGGGCCGCCGGCTGGCTGGCCGCGGTCGCGGAGGCGCGGGACCGGCTCGCGGCCGTACGGCTGCCCGCCCAGCTCGGCGGGGCCGCCGGGACCCTCGCGGCGCTCGGGACGACCGACCTGCTGCCGCTGTTCGCCGAGGAGACCGGGCTGGCCGAGCCGGTCCTGCCCTGGCACACGCTGCGCGCGCCCGTCGCCGAACTCGGCGCGGCACTCGCCCTGGTCGCCGGCGCCCTCGGCAAGATCGCCACCGACGTCGTCCTGCTCGCCCAGACCGAGATCGGCGAGGTCGCCGAACCGGCCGCGCCCGGGCGGGGCGGATCCTCGGCGATGCCGCACAAGCGCAATCCGGTGCTCGCCACGATGATCCGGTCGGCCGCCCTGCGCGTCCCCGCGTACGCCCAGATCCTGTTCGCCGCGCAGGCCGCCGGCCTCGACCGGCCGACGGGGGAGTGGCACGCGGAGTGGCAGCCGTTCAACGACTGCCTGCGGTTGGTCGGTGGCGCGGCAGAGACCGCGGCCGAGCTGACCGGCGGTCTGGAGGTCTTTCCGGGCCGGATGCGCGCGAACCTCCGCGAGGAACTCCTCGCCGAGTACGTCGCCGGCCGGCTCGCCGAACGCGACGGCCGGGCGGCCGCGAAGGAGACGGTCGCCCGGGCGGTACGCGAGGGACGTCCGCTGGGCGACCTTCTCCTCCCGCAGAAGGCCGACATGGACCAGCGCGGCGTTCCCGAAGCCGGTGCCGGGGGGCGCGGTGTTCCCGGCGCCGGCATGCCCGGGGCCGGTACGGAGCGTCCCGGTCTTCCCGGAGCCGAGACGGTTTCCGGGACCGGCACGGAGCCGGGCGACGGTCCCGGTACGGCCTTCGGCGTGGACCTCGCCGAGGTCATCGGCCGCGCGCCCGAGCTGGTGGACCGTGCTCTCGACGCCTACGCGGAGAAGGAGTCGGATTGAGTGACCTGAACCATCGCTTCGACGGTCCCGAGAACGCGCCCATCCTGGTGCTGGGTCCTTCGCTGGGAACGACGCTCGACCTGTGGGAGCCACAGCTCCCCGCGCTGACCGCGTCCTGGCACACGCTCCGGTTCGACCTTCCGGGGCACGGCGGCTCGGCCACGATCCACGGCTCGGTCGCCGACTTCGCGGACGCGGTGGTGGACCTGCTCGACGGACTCGGCGTCGACCGCGTCGCCTACGCCGGAGTGTCGCTGGGCGGGGCGATCGGCACGGTCCTGGCACTGCGCCACCCGGACCGGCTGACGAGCCTGGCGCTGTGCTGCACCTCGGCGCGGTTCGGTGACGCCGGCCCCTGGCACGACCGGGCCGCCCGGGTGCGGACCGAAGGCCTCGAAGCCCTTATCGATCAGTTCCTGGCGCGCTGGTTCACCGGGGGCTACGCGGGTCCCGGGGTCGACGCCGTACGCAAGATGCTGACGCAGGTCGATCGCGAAGGGTACGCCGCGTGCTGTGAGGCGATCGCCGGCTTCGACGCCCGGGATCGGCTCGGCGACGTACGCGTGCCCGCCCTCGTCGTCGCGGGCGCCCAGGACGTCGCCACCCCGCTGGACCACGCCGAGGCCCTCGCCAGGGGGATCCCCGGCGCGGACCTCGTGGTGGTGCCGGGCGCTCACCTGGCGAATCTCGAATGCCCGCGGCCGGTCACCGAGGCGTTGGTCCGACATCTGGAGAGGACGACATGAGCGAGGGGATGAGGGTTCGGCGCGAGGTACTCGGCGACGCCCACGTCGACCGGGCGCAGGCGCGGACGACAGGGTTCACCGCCGACTTCCAGGACTTCATCACGAGGTACGCGTGGGGGGAGGTCTGGACCCGGCCCGGCCTGGACCGGCGGACGCGCAGCTGCGTCACGCTGACCGCCCTGGTCGCCCGCGGCCACCTCGACGAGCTCGCCATGCACGTACGCGCCGCGCTCCGCAACGGTCTGACCGTCGACGAGATCAAGGAGGTACTGCTGCAGACCGCGGTACACTGCGGTGCCCGGGCGGCCAACGCCGCCTTCGCCGTCGCGCAGCGGGTTCTCGCAGAAGAGGGCCTTTTCGCGGACGGTGATTGATCAATTTCTCTCCGTGTTCGCGCAGAGCGTAATCTGTCGCTCACGCTCCGCGTCGGCGGCGCGTGGTCGAGTTCCCCGATCCCCCCAGGGAACGCGAAGCACGGGAGGTAGGGTCATGGACGTGGCGGAGACTGAGCGACGGATCAACCAGCTGTACAACGACGTGCACGCCATCTACGACCAGTTGACGGTCATCCACCGGACGCAGGAGGCGCACGGTCGCCAGCTGGCATCGCACGGCCGCCAGCTCGAGGCGCACGGCAACCAGCTCGAGGCACAGGGGCGCCAGCTCGCCTCACTCAACGACACCGTCACCCGCATCTGGGCCACTCAGCAAGAGCACGGCGAACGGCTCAACCACCTCGACAGCGCCGTCGCGGTGCTGACCGAGAAGGTCGGCGCGTTCGACGAGCGCTTCGGCGAGATCGACCAGCGCTTCGAGCAGATCGACGAGCGCTTCGGGCAGATCGACCAACGGTTCGGGCAGATCGACCAACGGTTCGAGCAGATCGACGAGCGGTTCGCGCAGATCGACGAGCGGCTCACGCGGATGGATCAGCGCTTCGACAAGCACGACGCGCGGTTCGACGAGCAGGGCAGGAAGCTGGACCTGATCATCCAGGCGCTCAACATCCGCCCCAACTGATCGGCCTCCTCGGCCCCGCGACCCGGCACCGGGTCGCGGGGTCTTCCCTATGGTGAAGAGTGCACGTGAGGAGGCGGACCATGACGGGCGTCCAGCGCCCACCCAGTGTGGCGGGCAAGGTGATGGCCATCCTCGAGTCCTTCGCGCCCGGTGGTGTCCGGCTCACCCTGACCGAGATCTGCGAACGCTCGGGCCTGCCGCTCGCCACGGGGCGCCGGCTCGTCCGCGAGCTGACCGGCGGGGGCTTCCTCGAGCGCCTGCCCGACGGTTCGTACCGGATCGGCACGCGCCTGTGGCGCATCGGCGCGCAGGCCTCGGCGGCGCGGAGCCTGCGCGAGCTGGCCCTCCCGCACATGGAGGAGCTGTACGCCGCCACGCACGAGAACGTCCAGCTCGCGGTGCTCAGCGGCGACAAGACGCTCTACCTCGAGCGGCTACGCGGGCCGCGGTCGGTGCCGATCGTGACGCGGGTCGCGGCCGAGCTTCCGCTGCACGCCACCGGGGTGGGCAAGGTCCTGCTCGCCTTCGCCGGTGAGGAGTTCGCCGAGAAGGTCATCGCGCAGGGGCTGCCGCCGTACACCGCGCACACCGTCACCGACGCCGGTCGCCTGCGTGCCTGCCTCGCCGAAATCCGGCGTTCCGGGTACGCCGTCACCCGCGAGGAGATGTCCGTCGGGACCTGCTCGGTCGCCGCGCCGGTCCGGGACGGCGCCGGCGATGTGTTCGCGGCGCTGTCGCTCGTCACCCGGCGGAGCGCCGCCGACCTGCGACGTCTGGTGTCCGCGGTCCTCGCCGCGGCGAACGCCCTGTCCCGGGACGTCGATGCCCACGGCGGTTCCGCTGAATGGAAGGACTGGGCCTGACCTCCGGGGCATCGGCGGGAGGATCGTGCTGAAGACCTGGAAAGAGGATGATCGATGCGCACGCAAGTGGCGATCGCCGGAGCCGGACCGGCCGGACTGCTGCTCTCTCATCTGCTGCGGCTGCGCGGCATCGACTCCGTCGTGCTGGAGAGCCGCGACCGCGCGTACGTGGAGAAGCGGCAGCGGGCCGGGATGCTGGAGCAGGGGACCGTGGACGCCCTGCGCGGCAGCGGCGTCGGGGAGCGACTCGACCGCGAAGGTCTCACCCACCATGGTCTGGAACTCCGCTTCGGCGGGGCGGGGCACCGGATCCCGCTGTCCGGGCTGACGGGCGGGCGGACGGTCACGATCTACGCGCAGACCGAGATCGTCAAGGACCTGATCGCCGCGCGGCTGGCCGCCGGGGGAGAGATCCGGTTCGAGACCGAGGTCCTGTCGGTGGACCCGAGGACACCGTCGGTGACCTATCGGCATGAGGGCCGGATCCAGACGTTGGAGTGCGACGTCATCGCGGGATGTGACGGCTTCCACGGCGTCTGCCGCCCGGCCGTGCCGGACACCAAGGTCTACGAGCGCGAGTACCCGTTCGCGTGGCTCGGCATCCTCGCCGACGTCCCGCCGTCCACCGATGAGCTGATCTACGCGTACAGCGAGCGCGGGTTCGCCCTGCACAGCCTGCGCTCTCCGAAGATCAGCAGGCTGTACCTCCAGGTCGACCCGGCCGACGACGTCGCCGCGTGGCCCGACGACCGGATCTGGTCCGAACTGCGGGCACGGCTCGCCACCGACGACGGCTGGGAACTGCGCGACGGACCGATCCTGGAGAAGTCGATCACGCCGATGCGCAGCTTCGTCGCGGAGCCGATGCGCCACGACCGCCTCTTCCTCGCCGGGGACTCCGCCCACATCGTCCCGCCCACCGGCGCGAAGGGCCTGAACCTCGCGATCTCCGACGTCGTCGTCCTCGCCGAGGCGCTGGCCTCCTGGTACGCATCCGGTTCCACCGAGCTGCTCGACGCCTACTCCGCCACCTGCCTGCGGCGGGTCTGGCGCGCCGAGCACTTCTCGTACTGGATGACGACGCTGCTGCACAAGGATCCGCGCCAGGACGCCTTCGGCCATCGGCTGCAGCTGTCCCACCTCGAGTACGTCGCCGCGTCGGAGGCGGCCGCCAGGTCGCTCGCCGAGAACTACGTGGGAGCCGCGCCGGCGCTCTGAGAGGAGCCCGGCCAGAGCCGAGGTCAGAAGATCCCCTTCGGTGGGGGTGGGGACGGGCGGGCGGTCGTGTCGGTGGCCGGGGCGGCCCCGGCAGCGAATCTGGTCAGCTCTTCCCCGTAGACGACCCGCCCGGGGAAGGGGTCCCCGGCCGTCTTCCGCGTCAGCTCCGCGACGGGTGGCGGGGTCCGCCCGGCGATGAGGATGAGGTTGCCGAACCGGCGGCCGCGCAGCACGGCCGGGTCGGCGATGAGGCAGACCTCCGGCAGCACGGACCGCAGCGTCGCCACCTGTGTCCGGGAGAACGACAGCGGCGCGCCGTCGGCGACGTTGGCGGCGTACCACCCGCCCGGGCGCAGTGTCCGGGCCACGGCGGTGACGAACTCGACGGTCGTCAGGTGTGCGGGCGACCGGCTCCCCGCGTAGACGTCGCCGATCACCAGGTCGAACGAGTCCTCGGGCGCCCGCGTCAGGACCTCCCGGGCATCGCCGTGCCGGATCCGGATCCGATTGCCGCGCTGCAGCGGAAGTTCGCGGCGGACCAACTCGATGAGCGCCGCGTCGACCTCGACCACCTGCTGGGTCGAACGTGGCCGGGTCGCCGCCACATAGCGCGGCAGGGTGAGGGCACCGCCGCCCAGGTGCAGCACCCGCAACGGCCCTCCCGGCGCGGCCATCAGGTCGACCACATGGCCGAGCCGCCGTACGTACTCGAAGTCGAGGTAGGCGGGGTCGTCGAGGTCCACATGGGACTGTGGGGTGCCGTCCAGCAGCAGCGTCCAGGCCCGCGCCCGGTCGGGGTCGGGGACCAGCTTGGCGGTCCCGGAGTCGACCTTCTCCTCCGTCGCTCGGGCGCGCTGCCGGTGTGCCATCGGCCCACA
The DNA here is from genome assembly GCA_045806665.1 of Actinoallomurus sp. Taxonomy (GTDB): domain Bacteria; phylum Actinomycetota; class Actinomycetes; order Streptosporangiales; family Streptosporangiaceae; genus Actinoallomurus. Next base: position 16,654 of record JBJMIW010000193.1, on the reverse strand, counting down.
TTAATCGACCTGCGCGCCAGTCCAAGACCGCGATGCCGTGCGCGCTCCCGGAAGGCGTCCTCAGAGGCGCTCAAGATCATTGAGCTGAACCTCGTCGCGCCCCTCTTCGTGGCGCGGGCGGCCAACGCCGTCATGCAACGAGGTGACGGCGGGTCGATCACCGTGATCGGCAGCGTGAGCGGCGTGCGGCCGTCACCGGGCACGGCGGCGTACGGCGCGGCGAAGGCGGGCCTGGAGAACCTCACCGGCAGCGCCGGCCAGGGCAACTACGCGGCCGCGAAGGCGGGCGTCGCCGGGTTGGTCTGGTCGCGGCGGCGGAACTCGGGCTGCCGGCCACCGACAAGGGCGCGCGGTGGGAGCCCGTCGAGCTGGGGCCCGTCGTCCGCCGGTTGGTGGCGGACGCCGCGCCTGCGGAGCCGGTGTACGGCGCCTGAGCTGCTTGCATGGCGGTTCTTCACCCTGGGTAGGCGTTCAGGGCGGATCCGGTTGCTCTATAGTTAGTTAGTACTAAGCAACATTTGTGCTGACGAACTACAGGAGCGCATCCCATATGACGACGGGCGCCCACGCGACCGGACGGCCAGACCCCCGGGCCCTCGGGCCCGGCTACAAGTGGATCGCGCTGTCGAACACGACGCTCGGCGTGCTGATGGTCATGATCAACCAGTCGATCGTGCTCATCGCACTGCCGAACATCTTCGACGGCATCGGTCTGAACCCCCTCGACCCTGGTAACACCAGCTACCTGCTGTGGATGATGATGGGCTTCATGGTCGTCACCGCGGTGCTGGTGGTGTCCTTCGGCCGACTCGGCGACATGTACGGCCGGGTCAAGATGTACAACCTCGGCTTCGCGGTGTTCACGGCCTGTTCGATCCTGCTGTCGGTCAGCTGGATGCACGGATCGTCCGCGGCCCTGTGGCTCATCGGCTGGCGGATCGCCCAGGGCATCGGCGGCGCGCTGCTGTTCGCCAACTCGACCGCAATCCTCACCGACGCGTTCCCCGCCACCAAGCGCGGCATGGCGCTCGGCATCAACGCCATCGCGGGCATCGCCGGATCGTTCATCGGCCTCATCCTCGGCGGGATCCTCGGTCCGGTGAACTGGCACTACATCTTCCTGGTCTCCGTGCCGTTCGGCGTCTTCGGAACGTTCTGGGCCTACATCAAGCTGCACGACACCGGAGTCCGCAACAAGGCGCGGATCGACTGGTGGGGTAACCTGACCTTCGCTATCGGTTTGATCTCGATTCTCGTCGGCATCACATACGGCATCCAACCGTACAAAGATCACACCATGGGATGGACCAACCCGTGGGTGCTCACCGCGCTGATCGGCGGCGCGCTCGTGCTGTGCGTCTTCCTCTACATCGAGACGAAGATCGCCGAGCCGCTGTTCAACCTCTCGCTCTTCCGGAACCGCACGTTCACGGCGGGCAATCTGGCGAGCCTGCTGACCGCGCTCGGCCGCGGTGGCCTGCAGTTCATGCTGATCATCTGGCTGCAGGGGATCTGGCTGCCCCAGCACGGTTACAGCTTTGAGGACACGCCGCTGTGGGCGGGCATCTACATGATCCCGCTGACCGTCGGCTTCCTGTTCTCGGCGCCGCTGTCCGGGATCCTGTCCGACCGGATCGGCGCCCGGGTCTTCACGGTGGGAGGCGCGCTCATCACAGGGCTCAGCTTCCTGCTGCTGCTGGCCATCCCGGTGAACTTCTCCTACTGGGTCTTCGCCGTGCTGCTCGTCGTCAACGGCATCGGCTCCGGCATGTTCGCCTCCCCGAACCGCGCCGACATCATGAACTCGGTCCCGGTCGACCAGCGTGGCGTCGGCGCGGGCATGACCGCGACGTTCCAGAACGCCGCGATGGTGCTCTCCATCGGCATCTTCTTCAGCCTCATGGTGGCGGGCCTGTCGCACAGTCTGCCGTCGGCGATGCAGAGCGGCCTGACCGCCCAGGGCGTGCCGGACCAGGCCGCTCAGGCGATCTCGCACCTGCCGCCGATCGCGGTGCTGTTCGCGGCCTTCCTCGGCTACAACCCGATGAAGCAGTTGCTCGGCCCCGAGCTGCACCGGCTGCCCGCCGACCACGCCTCGTACCTCACCGGGCGCGGCTTCTTCCCGCATCTGATCACCCAGCCGTTCCACGACGGTCTGACGATCGCGTTCTGGTTCGCCATTGCCGCCTGTGTCGTCGCCGCGATCGCGTCCCTGCTGACCCGCGGGAGGAAGTCCGGCGAGGAGCCGACCGAGCACGAGTCGCTCGGCTCGGAGCTGGCCGGGGTGACCGGTGAGGCCGGCCTCTCGCTCAGCGAGCCGACCGCCCCGCACATGGTGCCGGTCACCGGGCAGGCGCCGGCGCTTCCCCAGCGGGTCTCGGCCAACGGCCGGTCCGGGCCGGTCATCGCCGGGTTCATCCACGACGGGGCCGGCGTGCCCGTGCCGGGCGCCGCCGTCACGGTCACCGGACCGGACGGGCACCAGCTCGGGCGGACCACCACCGGTCCGGACGGCCGGTACGCCATCGCGGTCACTGACGGCGACCACCTCATGATCGTTACCGCACCCGGCCGGATTCCCCAGGCCGCGACCGTCCTCGTGGGCGATGCCTCGGTCGTCCGGGACTTCCCGCTGGTCCCCGACACGGTGCCGCCGACCGGCGAGATGTACGGCGTGGTGCGATCTCCCCGGGGGGAGCCGGTCGGCGGGATCACCACCACCGTCACCGACGAGAGCGGCGAGGTGGTGGCCACCACGGTCACCGACGAGAACGGCGCCTACCGGATCACCGGTCTGGCGGACGGCAACTACACGCTCGTCGCGGCCGGCCACCGTCCCGTGACGGTCACCGTCCAGGTCCCGCCCGGCGTGCCGTCGAATGTGCGCCTCGCACTGGGCGACTGACCATGGGCACCGATCCCCGGGTGGACCCCGTGGCCGCCGGACCGCGGCCGGATGGCGGCGACGCCGCCGCCGATTCCGCCGCGATGGCCGGACGGCTGCGGGTCGCCCTCGTCGACCTGAACCGCCGGCTGCGCAAGGACTGGCCGGATGACCTCACTCCCAGCCGGCTGTCGGCGCTGACCACGATCGCCGCCGGCGGGCCGCTCCCGGTGGGCGAACTCGCTCGCCGGATGGCGGTCAGCACCCCGACCGCCTCGCACATCGTCGACGCGTTGCAGCGGCTCCGCCTGATCGACCGGCGCCCCGATCCCCGGGATCGCCGGGTGTGCCGATTGGTCCTGAGCGATGCCGGTGACGAACTGCTGGAGGATCTCGGGCGACGCAGCACCGGGTTCCTCGCGGATCGGATCCGGCAGCTTCCGGCGGACCAGCGGGCCGGCCTCGCCGCCGCACTGCCCGCGCTCGAAGCCTTGGCCGCGGCCCCGGAACGGCCGCACAACGGAGGAATGACCGATGACTGAGAACACGGCGCTGAGCGAGACGCTCACCGTCTTCGGCACGGTCCAGCGGACCGACGGCCCGCCGGTGGCCGACGCGGCGGTCACGCTGGCCGACATGGCCGGCCGCAAGATCGGCTCCGCGTACACGGGGATGGACGGGGAGTACCGCCTGACGGTGCACAGGGGCGGCACCTACCTGATCATCGCGTCGGCGCCCGGCCACGAGCCGATCGCCTCACTGGTGGCGGTCGGGGCGGGGACCGTCCGCCATGACATGACCATCGCCGGCGTCGGGGGACTGATCGGCATCGTCCGCATGTCCGGGACCCACCAGCCCGTCTCCGATGCCACGATCACCGTCACCGACGTCCAGGGAGACGTCGTCGCGACGGCGCGCAGCACCGAGGGCGGCGGCTTCTCGTTCATCAGCCTGCCCGAGGGCGGCTACACTCTGGTCGCCTCGTGCCCTGGACAGCGACCGGTGGCCGCCGCGGTGACCGTCCGGCAGGGCACCCAGACCCGCCAGGACCTGGAACTCCTGGCGCGCGGCGCGCTGAACGGCGACGTATGGCTGCACGACCGGCCCTGCGACGGTGTGCGGCTGACGCTGATGGACCAGGCCGGAAGCCTCGTGGGGACCACCGAGAGCGGCGCGGACGGTGAGTTCTCCTTCGACGACCTCGAACCGGGGACGTACGCCGTCGTCGCCGCGGGGCACGGCCCGGCCGCCGTTCCCGTCCAGATCATCGGCGGTCGGCCCGTCGAGGCCGACGTCACGCTGACCGCCTGAAAGGGGCCCCCTCCGTGAATTACGCGAACGCCACCGTCACGGCCCGGATCGTCGCCCCAGGGGGATGGCCGGTCGAGCACGCGATCCTGACACTGACCGACTCCACGGGCCGGCAGGCCGGCCGCACCGCGGTCGACTCGACCGGCCGCGCCGCCATCGAGGGAGTGGCGCCAGGCGTCTACACCTTGATCGTCTCGGCCGCGGGACACCAGCCGGAGGCTCGGACCGCGGTCGTCGGCCCGGTCGGCCTCGACCTCGGTGTCATCGAGATCGCCGGGACCGGTGGGCGACGGCTCCCCGAGCCGGGGGTCTGGGACATCGACCCGATCCACTCCTCGGTGCAGATCCGGGCCCGTCACATCGGCCTCGTCAGCGTCCGCGGGCGGATCAGCGAGTTCGGCGGCGAGGTGGTCGTCACCGACCCCGTGGAGAACTCCACGGTCGAGGTCACCCTGCGGGCCGCCAGCATCGACACCGGGAACACCGACCGGGACACCCACCTGCGCAGCAAGGACTTCCTGTACGTCGACGCGTTCCCCGACATCATCTTCCGCAGCAAGGGACTCCGGCAGCTGACCGACGACCGGTGGGCGATGGACGGTGAGGTGACCATCCGCGGCGTGACGCGCCCGATCACACTGGACACGACCTACCTCGGCACGGGACCGGACCCGTGGGGCGGCGTGCGCTGCGGTTTCCACGCGGTCACGGAGCTCAACCGCGACGAGTTCGCCGTCGACTGGAACCAGGCCGTGCGCATCGGGATCGCGACAATCGGCGGCACCCTCCAGGTCGAGCTCGACATCGAGATCCTCAAGCGCTGAACCCGTCTTCAGGGTGCCGATCGCGTGTACTACGCGGCGTAGTACGGTCTTCGTCCGAAGACGAAGCCGGATGATGAGAGAAGGCTGACGCGTGGTCCACGCCCTGGCGGTGTCACTGATCATCGGTGTGCTCGCGCTCGCCGGTCTGGCCCTCGTGATGGCCGCCCTGAATCGCCGGGTCGGCGTGCTCCTCCTGGCGGCGGCCGCGGTGGGCGAGGCCGGTCTGCTCGTCCAGTTGGTGTGGGCGATCGTCCGGCTGGCGGGCGGCGCCCGGCCGGTCGGCGGGATGGCCGTCTTCATCGGCTACCTCGCCGGGTCGGTCGTGCTGCTGCCGATCGCCGTCATGTGGGGACTGAGCGAGCGTGGCCGCTGGGGGCCGGTCGTCATGGCCGCCGGCTTCCTGGTGACCGCCGTGCTCATCGTCCGCATGCAGCAGGTGTGGCATGGCTGAGGAGGTCGCGCGGCGGTCCGGGCCGGGGCGGCTGCTGGTCGCCGTCTACGGCGTGTTCGCCGTCGCCGCCGGATCGCGGGCCGGGGTTCAGCTCGCCACCAAGTTCCACGACGCGCCGGTGGCCTACCTGCTGTCGGCGTTCGCCGCCGTCGTGTACGTGCTGGCCACCGTGACACTGGCCCGCTCCGGCCGTACGTCGCATCGCGTGGCCGTCATCTCGTGCACGGTCGAACTCCTCGGCGTGCTGACGGTGGGCACCTACAGCCTCACCGACCGGGCCGCCTTCCCCGACGCGACCGTGTGGTCGGGCTTCGGCAGCGGGTACGGCTTCGTACCGCTCGTCCTCCCGGTCCTCGGGCTGCTGTGGCTGCGCCGGACCGCGCCCGCCGAGTCCTGAGCACACGAAGGCTGCGCAGGGGGGCTCCTCCACGGCCTGACGGCCGGCGCTCAGGGGCTGCGGTTCCGGTGACGCCGGCGCTCTTGACCTGACCGGCGGAGGCTCGGAACTACAGCGCGTGCGTACGGCGCAGGCGGCGGGTGCTGAGGACGCCCACCGGGACGGGCGCCCAGAAGGTCATGGCCCGGAAGAGCAGGACCCCTTCGGCCGCCTGGCCGGTCGAGATGTGCGTTGCCGCCAGCGCGGTGATCAGCGCCGCCTCGGTCGATCCCACGCCGGCCGGCGTGGGGATCGCGGCGCCGGCCGTCGCCCCGACCAGGTAGACGGCCAGCAGCGCACTGAAGGCACTGCCGTCCGTGCCGGGCACGGCGAGCAGGCTCACGGCGAACGCCAGCGCCAGCGCGACGTGCACACCGGTCGACGCGACGAGCGTCGCCAGCAGGCAGCGCGGCCGGTTCAGGAGGTGCCGCAGCGACCGGCCGACACCGGTGACCGTGGCCCGGGCCCAGGCCCGTCCCCGGCCGCCCGGCCAGCAGAACACGAGCAGGGCGAGCAGGACGGCCACACCCGCGGCCGACAGGAGGACCGGCACGATGAGTCCCGAGTGGCGGGCCATGAGCCGGTCGAGGCGGACGGCCGGCGCGGACGGGTCGCCTACGCCGTTCCACACGCCGACGGCCAGCACGACGAGGACGAGCTTGGTCACACCGCGCATCAGACCGGCCGCGGCCATGGCCGCCGTGGCCTCGTACATCGGCAGGCCGCGCCGGGTGAGGTACCGGCAGGTCACAGCCGCGGAGCCGAGCCCGCTGGGCGCCAGCCGGTTCGCCGCGGCTCCGGCGAACTGCGCCGCCGTCACCTCCCACAGGCGGAGCCGCCGGCCGGACACGCCCTCGGCGGCGGCGCGTACGCCGAGCGCCGACGCGAGGTAGTGCAGCGTCGCGAGGGCGGCGATCAGCGGGAGGAACCCCCACCGGATCCGGCTCGCGCCGGAGGTCAGCGCCTCGACCCAGCCGCCGACGTCAGGGTCGTGAACGTCGAGGTCGGCCAGGCGCGTCCCGGCGAGGACCGCGCACAGCGCGGCCGTCAGGAGTCCGGCGGCCACCCAGGTCCGCACCGGGAACCGCGCCGCGACGGACCCGTCGAGCTGCTCCACCAGCGGGCCGGGCACCCGTCGGCGGGTGAGGACGCGTGGGCTCATGACCTCAACCTCCCCCGCCGGATGGAGCAGCGATGAAACAGGGGATGAGGGACGGCTGACGTGATGGGTTCCTCCAGGTCCGCCGGCGAACGGTGCCGTCGCCGAGCAGGGGCCGCCGTGGGCGTCTCACTGGTCGAATGGTACAACGTGACTGCTGTGGGTGATCATGTCTTCAGTGCAACGGGAGATGCCACGGGGACATGAGCGCCGCAGGTCGCCTGAGCGTCACCTCCGCGTCGCCTCGGAGAAAGGTGAGCGCCGCGCTAACCCCGCGTTGAACCGGCGTTGACCCTCGGGTTCCTACCCTGGCCGGAGCGCCGTCGCGTACGAGGGAATCCGTGCACCCGCGAGAACAAGAACACCTGCTCAACGCTCATCAGGCTGGCGGTCACTGGACGCACCTGGCCCTGGTCGGCTGGGCGACCTTCGGGCCGGGCCTGTACGCCCTCCTGCTCGGAGCCGGATGGTGGACGGCGCGTCACCGGCATGCCGCCGTCATGGCCGCCGCGATCTGGGCGCCGCTCGGCGTCATCGCCGCCGTGCTGGTCAACCAGCCGATCGAGCAGATGCCGACCGTGCGGCTGCCGATGTCCCACGGCATGGCGGGGCACCCCGCCGAACTTCCCGCGCCGAGCGACCACGCGGCGGTCGCGGCGGCCACCGCCACCGGCCTGTTGATCGCGAACCGCCGGCTGGGACTGGTCGCGGCGGGCACCGCGGTGCTCATGGCGCTGACCTTCGCGGTCGGAGGCGTCCCACTGGAGGACATCGCCGGGGGCGCGGTCGTCGGGGTGACGGTGACACTGATCGGGTTCGTCCTCTTCGAGGGACCCGTGCGGCGTCTCGTCGCGCGCGCCCGCCGGACGCGGCTGCGTCCGATCGCCGGGCCGGGAAAGGTGTCTTGATGGGCCTTACCGGTGGCCCGTTCGTCGTCCTGCTCGGGGTCCTGGGTGTGGCCGCGTTCGTCGCCTGCGTCGTCCTGTTGCCCCGCGTCGGGGGCGACGCTCCCCGGCAGGTGGCCGCGCGGGCCGGCCTCGTCGTCGGCTCACAGTCCGTCGTGGTCTTCGCGGTGCTCGTCGCGGTCAACTCCTCGTTCGGCTTCTTCGGGTCCTGGGCCGACCTGCTCGGCACCGACAAGAGCCAGGTCCGCGTCGTCGGGGGCTCGGCCGTGACCGCGCCGCCCGCCGCCGTGTCCCAGCCTTCCCTGCGGCCCACGTCCGACGCGTTGTCGCGCGGCGTGTCCCCGAACGTGGGACGCCTCGACGCGGTGGTCCTCCACGGGCTCCGCTCGGGCATCACCTCGGCGGGCTACGTATACGTGCCTCCGCAGTACTCCCAGAGCGCCTACCTGCATCGGCGCCTGCCCGTCGTCCTCGTCCTGACGGCGGATGTGCGCGCCACGCTCACCCGGCTTCGCCTGCCGTCCGTCGCTGCCGGTGAGATCGCCGGTGGCGCGGTACAGCCGACGGTCTACGTGGTCATGCGCCCGGTGGGCGCCTGCGTCGACGCGCCCGGCGGACAGCAGGCCGACACGTTCTTCGCCGAGGACGTTCCGATGGCGGTCGCGGCGTCCTACCGGGTGGCCCAGGACGGCTCCGGGTGGGGCGTGCTCGGTGACGCGAACGGCGGGTACTGCGCGGCCAAGCTCGCGCTGCGGTCCGGCGACCGGTTCGCCGCTGCGGCGAGTGCCGCGTCCGCCTATGGCGCACCGCCCGGCGAGCTGTACGGGCACAGCGCGGCGGTCCGCGACGAGAACGACCTGCTGTGGACCCTGCGGCGCCGTACGCCACCCCCGGCGCACCTCCTGGTCATCACCGCCGGGGGTGCCACCGAACCGGCCCGGGAACTCACCGCCCTCGCCCGGCCGCCGCTGAGCGCCGACTCCCTCACCGTCACCGGTGGCGGCACGCTCCCGACCTGGCAGCGGGACCTTCCTGCCGTACTGCGATGGCTCAGCGGCCGGCTGAGTCCGGAGAACTGACGTCGATGGGCCTCACCGGCACTCCCTTCATCCTGCTCCTCTGCGTCCTCGCCCTGGCCGCTCTGGTCGGCGTCGTGTGGATCGCGCCGCGCGCGGCACGACGGGTCCCGGCGCGGATCGGCCTGCTGCTGGTCTCCCAGGTCCTCCTCCTCGCCGCACTGCTGACCGTCGCCAACGCGTACTTCGCCTTTTACGGATCCTGGGGCGACCTGCTCGGTATGCCGACAGGTTCGGGGGGTGGCACCGGCGATCCGGCCGGCCAGCCGCCCCGGGATGCGAGCGGGTCCACCGGACCGGATCCGCTGCTCGTCCCGGCGCATGACACGTTCGTCAACGGCCACCAGTTGCCCGCGAAGGACGGCCGGCTCGAGGCGGTGACGATCCACGGCGCCCGATCGGGGATCACGGCCCTCGCCTACGTGTACCTGCCACCGCAGTACCTCCAGGACCGGACCCGGCGCTTCCCGGTGACGCTGGCGCTCACCGGGTACCCGGGGAACGCCGAGAACCTCATCACCCGCCTGCAGCTCCCGCAGACGGCGGCCCAGGAGATCGCCGCCCGCCACCTCAAGCCGATGATCTTCGTGATGATGCGGCCCATGGTCACCGCGCCCCGCGACACCGAGTGCACCGACGTCCCGGGAGGCCCGCTCGCCGAGACGTTCTTCGCCCGGGACCTGCCCGCCGCGATCCAGACGGCCTACCGCACCGCCCCCGCGCCGACCGGGTGGAGCGCGCTGGGCGACTCGACCGGCGGATACTGCGCGCTCAAGCTCGCCATGCGCCACTCGGACCGGTTCGCCGCGGCCATCTCCCTGTCGGGCTACTACAAGGCGCTGCGCGACATCACCACCGGCGACCTGTACGGCGGAAGTGCGGCCTACCGCAACGAGAATGACCTGTCCTGGCGGCTCCGGCACCTGCCGGCCCCGCCGATCGACGTCCTGGTCACGAGCAGCAAGGTGGGGGAGAAGGACTACGCGGCGACCCAGCGGTTCATCGCGCTCGCCCGTTCGCCGATGCGCGTCGCCTCCATCACGCTGCCGACGGGCGGGCACCACTTCAGCGTGTGGCGCCGCGAGCTCACCCCCGCCCTCCGCTGGCTCAGCGACCGCCTCGGCGGCTGAGCCGTCCGCCGGCGCGCCGACCCGAAACGGATGAACCGAACCGGCCTGACCTGCGGAATACATCCTTGGTCGGCCTATCGGTCCGGGTCTACGATTTCGCGGCTGTGCCCCGGTTGACCCGTATGTTCCTTACGCGCGTCGACCTGCGCAACGCCGACCTCCGCGGAGCGGATCTGCGAGGAAGCATTGCCAATGGGGCGGATCTCCGCTGGGCCTGGCTCGCTCAGGCAGATTTGCGGCGGACGGCTCTGAACGGCGCACAACTGCGGGGAGCCCATCTGGCTGGAGCCGACAGAACCGAACCTGACGTCATGACGGTCCCAGCCCCACGACAGATGGTCGCCCGTGGTCGGCGGATGTACGGCAGCCTCCGGCACGCCGCCCCGCGGGTTCAGCGGGGGCAGGAGGACCCGCGGGGGAGGCGGTAGGGCGCGCCGATGCGGTAGTGGCCGGGCGCGGGCGCGTACAGCCGGATCCAGTCGCCCGCCTTGGCCAGGCAGCCCGGACGGCCGTCGAGGACCTTGAGCCACGGGGACCAGGGGACGCGGATCAGCACCGATCCCTGGACCGGGACGGTCACGTCGAGTTCGCTGTCGAGCGCGCGCTCGACGGTCGCCGGCGGGTCGGCGAGGGGGACGGCGTCGGTGACGCGGTACAGCCGCCAGTGGTGGTCGTGCCAGACCGGCCGCAGCCAGGGCTGGCCCGTCCGGACGATGCGCGCCTCGTCGATGGCCTGCCAGTCGGGCAGGGCGGAGGGCAGGACGACATAGCCCACGGCCCACCGGCGCAGCCAGGCATGGTAGGTGTCCGGGTTCAGCGTCCCGTCGTAGAAGACGGCGTTGCGCTGCACGTCGGCCTGGCGGTTCCAGCCACGTGCCAGGTTCACCTCCGTGGCCAGCTCGGACGCCTCGATGTGGTTGCGCTCCGGCACGACCTCGACCCGGCTCCGGTCGGCGCGCACCCGGCGCAGTTCGCCGATGAGGCTCGCCGTATGCCCGACGGTCGCGGCGGTGTTCACCAGGTCGAAGACGGGCCGGGCGACCTGCGAGATGACGGTGGCCGCGAAGGCGACGTACAGGACGGCGGTGCGCCGGTGTAGAGCCGCTGCCAGCAGTACGGGCCCCCCGAACAGCAGGGCCATCCGGTCGACGTTGCTGCCCACCTGGGACGGGATCGCCCAGGTGAGGAGGGTCCCGATCGTGTACACCACCGCGCCCAGGCGTACGGTCCGCCAGGCACGGGGCGCGAACGCCACCACCGCCACAGAGGTGACGACCGGGGCTGCGACGAGATACCAGGCGAACGGCTGGACCCCCTGGAAGGGGAAGAGCAGCGCGGATCCCGCCACGACGATCGGTGGTCCGGCGGCCACCGCGTAGGCGGCCGTGCGGCGCCGGGTGAGGAACAGCGCAGCGGCGGCCACCTCGAGGAACAGGCCCGCGACCGGGCTGGCGAGCGTGGCCAGCAGCCCGAGGCCGATCACGGCGACGGCGCGCAGCGTCCGGGGTCCCCACGGCACGAACACCACGGTCACGGCCGCCAGCCCGAAGAACACGCCCACCGCGAACGTCACGCGGCCGGACACGGCGTTGCAGGACAGGGAGAACGCGGCCCAGAGCGCGGGCGCCAGCGGGCGCGAGACGCCCGAGCGGCCGAGCAGCAGGGCGACCAGGGCGGCGGAGAGCGTCCCGGCGATCACCGCGGCCGTGCGCACACCGATCAGCGCCATGAGGTACGGCGCGAGGATGCTGTAGGACGCCGGGTGCATGCCGCCGTACCACGCGAAGTCGTAGGCGGAGCCGGGATGATCGATCGCGAACCGCGTCCAGGCGTACTGTGCGGCGAGGTCTCCGCCGTCGGTGGCGGCGTAGCGGGCCCACAGCAGGTGCAGGACGGCCGCGGCCGCCGTCGCCACCACGATCGGATGGAACAGCCACCGCCGATGGGGGGCCCGTGGGGTGCGTGGAGCTTCGGCCGTGCGTGCCGGCCGCAGGATGGTGGTCATCGCCCGGCGGCACTCTCCGGATGCGCCTGGTCGGGCGCGTGAGGCTCGGGGGACATTCGGTCAATGATCGAGGATCGGCGGCCCAGGGGCAAATCAGGCGCGCCGCGCGCGGCATTGACGTCTTCTTCCCCGGCGTTCCGGCCGTGAGGGATGCTTACCTGTTTTACAGCGCATTGCAGCTTTTACGTGACATTCCCGCCCGTCGCGACGAAGCCCTAACGTGTAGCGTCGGCCAGCGAATGTGCGCCTCAGGGGGGCCACTACGGATGGGCGACGGCGGGAAGGCGGTTTCGTGACTCAGCTTGTCGTGGAGGGCAACGGCGCATCGGTGGCTCTCGATCCACGACGCGCCTATCGCGTGGGCCGGGATCCGGGATCGGACATCGTCGTCGCCGTCGACGGCGTCTCCCGGTCGCACGCCATTCTTCGCTTCGAAGCCGGGCAGTGGGTCGTCGAGGACAACGGCAGCGCCAACGGCACGTACCAGGACGGCCGCCGCGTCCAGCGCGTCGTCGTCGCTCCGGGCAGCGAGCTCCGGCTCGGCCATCCGGACGAGGGGGTCCCGCTCCTCTTCCGGGCGGCTCAGACGTCGCCCGGCGCGGGCACGGGGCCGGTCCCGTCGGCCGCTCCCACCGTCCCGCCTCCGGGCCGTTCGCCCGTCTCCGAGCCGGGTCCTCGGCCGGCAGTGCCGTACCAGCAGGAGGGGTCCTGGCAGGCGGCGTCGCCCGCCGGTCCGTCGCAGCCGGGCCTCCCCGGGCAGTACCCGCAGCCTCCGCAGGCGGCGGGCGGCACCGCGCCGCTCGGCTACCAGCCCGCACCGGAGCCGTATTCCGGCCAGGCCCCTCCGACCGCGGCTCCGTCCGCTCCGGGTCGGCCCGGCCCGTACCCCGCCGTTCCGCCTCAGCAGCAGCCCTCCCCGTACGGCACCGCTCCCCAGACGCCCGCCGGATACGGCGGCCCGGTCCCGTACCAGGCTCCGCCCGGGCCCGGCCGGCAGGGCGGCCAGAGCGGGCAGCCGGGCCACGGTCCACGGCCGCGGTCGCCGATCGTGCAGACGATGAGCGGCCAGTACCGCGAGCCCACGCAGGTGCGCAACGTCGGCGGCTCACAGGTCGTGCGCATCGGCCGCGGCCCCGAGAACGACATGGTCATCGCGGACCTGCGGGTGTCGCGTCAGCACGCCGAGCTGCGCTCCGCCAGCGGGACCTACGAGATCGTCGACCTGGGCAGCCGGAGCGGTACCTACGTCAACGGGCGGCTGGTGCAGCGCTCGCCGATCGGCCCGCAGGACCTCATCGGCATCGGCCCCTCGACGTTCCACCTGGTCGACGACGTTCTCATGGAGTACGTCGACGCCGGCGCCGTCCGGCTGAGCGCGCACGACCTCACCGTCACCGTCGACAAGGGCAAGGTGCTGCTCGACCACGTGACGTTCCCGCTCGGCGAGAAGTGCCTCGTCGCGGTCATCGGGCCCAGCGGCTCAGGCAAGTCGACGCTGCTGCGCGCCCTGACCGGCCTGCGCCCCGCCGACCAGGGCACCGTGTCGTACGACGGGCGCGACCTGTACCGCGACTACGCCGAGCTGCGCTCCCGCATCGGGCTCGTGCCGCAGGACGACATCCTGCACACCCAGCTGACGGTGCGCCGTGCCCTCATCTACGCGGCGGAGCTGCGGTTCCCCGACGACACCCGGCAGAGCGAGCGCAAGGCGCGCGTCGACGAGGTGCTCAAGGAACTGGCCCTGGACCACCGCAGGGACAACAAGATCTCGGCCCTGTCCGGCGGCCAGCGCAAGCGCGTCAGCGTCGCCTTGGAGCTGCTGACCAAACCGTCGCTGCTCTTCCTCGACGAACCGACCTCCGGCCTGGACCCGGGCCTGGACAAGTCGGTGATGCAGATGCTGCGCGGCCTGGCCGATGACGGCCGTACAGTCGCCGTGGTCACCCACAGCGTCGCGAACCTCGACATCTGCGACCGGCTGCTCGTCATGGCGCCGGGCGGCCGGATCGCCTACTTCGGGCCGCCCAAGGAGGCGCTGCAGTTCCTGGGCTTCGAGGACTGGGCGGACGTGTTCCAGGCGTTCGACGACCCGTCCATCGACTGGGGCGGCCGCTACCTGCGGTCCGCCGAGCACCAGCGGTACGTCCAGGCGGAGCTCGTCCAGCCGGTCGCGCAGACCGGGCCGGTCGCCTCCTTCCAGTCGCCGCCCAAGCCGCAGAGCTGGCCGGAGCAGCTCAGCACGCTGATCCGCCGCTACGTGCGAGGGATCGTCGCCGACCCGATGTTCCTCGGCATCACCGTCCTCCTACCGATCATCATGGGTCTGCTGGCCCGCGTCGTGCCGACCGGTGACCTGCTGGCCAGGCCGGGCCACAACGGCAGCGCCGCGAACCTGCTGCTCATCCTGTGCATCGGCGGATGCCTCACCGGTGCCGCCAACGCGGTACGCGAGCTGGTCAAGGAGAGACCGATCTACCAGCGAGAACGCGCGGTCGGCCTGTCCAGATCGGCGTATCTCGCTTCCAAGCTGCTCGTGCTGGGCCTGATCACCATTGGGCAGGGCGTGGTGCTCACCCTGGTGGCCATGCTCGGCGTCAAGACCCAGGACAAGGGCGTCTTCACCACGCCGCTCGTCGAGCTGGTGTTCGCCATCGCGCTGCTGTCGTTCACCGCCATGGCGCTCGGCCTGCTCATCTCCGCGCTGGTCAAGACGAGCGAGATGACCATGCCGCTGCTCGTGTTGACCACCCTCGTGCAGGTCGTCTTCTGCGGCGCGCTCGTGCATCTCGACGGCAAGCCGGTCCTCGAGCAGATCTCCTGGCTGGTGCCCGCGCGATGGGCGCTCGCCGCGATGGCCGGCACGCTCAACGTCGGCCAGCTGATCCCGCACACGCAGGACCCGCCGGACCCCCTGTGGAAACAGGACTCCGGCACCTGGGCCCTGGACATGGGCATCATGCTGGTGCAGGTGATCGTCCTGTCCTTCCTGGTCGCACGGATGCTCCGCCGCCAGGAGCCCGAGGTCATGCGCAAGTAGGTCGCCGGGGCATCACCCGGTTTCTCGACATCGGCACCGGGATCCCCACCGCCGGCAACGTGCACCAGGTCGACGACGATCCGATCGTGCTCACCCACGCGCGGGCGCTCCTGTCCGATGAGCACCGCGGCCGGGTCTTCGACGGCCTGGACTGCCGTACCATCAGGGGGCCGAAAGGGGATGTGGAATGCCGGAGACGTGGGTGTTCGTCGGGCTGGACAACGGCGGGACCAGCAACAACGCGACAGTGCTGGACGCCGCCGGGAACTTCCTCGTCGACCGTCTGGTGGAGACTCCCAGCCGGGTGCTCGAAGGGCCGGAGGTGGCGGTCGAGGCCCTCGCCACGGCGCTCACCGGAATCCTCGAGGTGACGGGCACCGATCCTGCGCGAGTACGCGCGGTCGGCCTGGACACGCCCGGCCCGGCGAGCGCGAGCGGCGTGATCTCCAGCAAGGGCGCCACCAACTTCCCCCAGCCCGAGTGGTGGGGCTTCGACATCCGCAGCGCCCTCGAGGAGCGCCTGCGGCTGCCCGTCGTCTACAACAACGACGGGAACGCGGCGGCGCTCTACGCCCACCACGCCCATTTCGGGGCCGACGCGTCCCGGCACTCGTCGGTCTCCGCGATCGTGGGCACCGGTCTGGGTGGCGGCGTGATCGAGTCGGGGAAGGTCGTCAAGGGCGCCGCCGGGATGGCCGGTGAGCTCGGGCACGTCTATATCCCGATGGCGGGGCTGCTGGAGGACGACCAGCCGATGCCCGCCTGCAACTGCGGCTTCGCCGCGGACGCCGAGAGCGTGGCCTCGCTGACCGGGATCGCGAACAACCTGCTGCCGTACTGGCTGACCCGGTTCGAGGAGCACCCGCTGGCCGGTGAGACGCCGGGCAAGGCGGCGAAGCTCGTCCGCGGGTACGCGGAGCAGGACGACCCCCTGGCACTCAAGGTCTTCGAGCAGCAGGCGATCGCGCTGGGCCGGCTGTTCACGATCGCGGCGAACTTCACCGACCCGAGCGCGTACTTCGTCGGCGGCGGCGTGGTCGAGACCGGGCCGAGGTTCCGGGAGTGGTTCCTGGACAAGGTCCGCGAGCACACCGTGCTGCGGGAGGAGCAGGCCCGCGCCGCGCGGTTCTCCCTCGTTCCCGACCTGGACATGGCCGGTGCCCGCGGCGCCGCCATCGCCGCCCGCGACGCGCTGCCGGAGTAGCACGGGGCCGCACTCGCCGGGAGTGCTGGGCGTGTCGCGCATCATCGCAGGTCACATACCCTTTCGGCGCGACGGAGCGGTGGCGTGCGGCCGGCGCCCACCGCAGCCAGGGACAGCGTCGCGGCGGCGAGGGTGAGAACGAGCTCGTAGCCGCCCTTGTCCACGAACAGGCCCTTGTCGACGTGCACCGTCAAGAAGGCGCCGACCATGTCAAGGAAGAGCAGCACTCCGG
>JBJMIW010000192.1:0-6954 GCA_045806665.1 Actinoallomurus sp. | reverse complement strand
TCGGGCAACGGCAAGGGGCAGATCTTCGTCAAGGGCGAGGTCATCAAGACGGTGCCCGAGTCGCAGATCGTCGAGACCCTCATCGAGGAGGCCGTCCGGATCGCCGAGGAGATGGGCATCGACGTGACCGGCGAGGGGCCGGGCGCCGACGTCACGATCGCCTGACATCGGTGCATTAAGCCTTTTACGGCCCCTCCGGATTTTCCCGGAGGGGCCGTCCATTTTTCGCTGTCCTCGCAGGCTCTATTGGTGGGGACATTTCTGCATTTGTCACGATTGTGCATCCTTGATCCCTACCTCTTGATCACCCCACCTGTCACACGCGCACAATGCCCCGGCATCCACCGAATTGCGGGGCTCAGTGGGGAGCCGCGCGGAGGAGGGGACAAGTGAAGAAGCTCGTAGTGGGCACGGCCGCGTTCGGTCTGGCCCTCACCGGCGTCGGCCCGGCGGGAGCCGCCGGCCGCCCGGCCACACCGACGCCGCCCCCGGCCGGTGAGTCCGCCCAGGCCGTGGCCGCCGGGATCGCCTGGACGCCCTGCCCCGCCAACGACCCGATCGAGGGCACAAGGCTGCAGGGCCTGGAATGCGGCACCCTCAAGGTCCCGCTCGACTACGCCCATCCGCACGGCCGCCAGATCACGCTGGCGCTGACGCGCGCGAAGGCGACCGACACCGAGCACTATCAGGGCATCGTCCTGCTCAACCGGGGCGGCCCGGGCGGGCACGGCCGCGACCTGCCCACCCGGTTCGCCAAAGGCACCTACGGCCTGCCCCCGTCGGTCGGCGCGACCTACGACTGGATCGGTTTCGACCCGCGCGCCGTCGGCGCCAGCTCGATCGACGGCAGCGGCAAGGGGATCATCTGCGACCCCTCCTTCCAGGCGCCCGGCAAGGCCCGGCCCGACTACACGCCGGCCTCCAAGAAGGAGGAACTGGCCTGGCGGGCGAAGGCCGAGAAGTACGCACAGGACTGCGGCCGGCGGTACGGCTCCGCGCTCAAGTACATGACCTCCGCCAACTGGGCGCGTGACATGGACTCGATCCGCGCGTCGCTCGGCCAGGAGAAGATCAGCTACTACGGCTACTCCTACGGGACGTACCTCGGCTCGGTCTACGCGTCGCTGTTCCCGACGCACGTGCGCCGGATGGTCCTCGACAGCGTCGTACGGCCCAGCGGCGTCTGGTACGACGACAACCTCGACCAGGACGTGGCGTTCCAGAAGCGCTTCGAGACGTTCCTGAGCTGGATCGCCAAGTACGACGCGGTCTACCACCTCGGCGCGACGCACGCCGCGGTCAAGGCGAACTACTACAAGATCCGCAAGGCGCTCGTCACGAACCCGATCAACGGCCGGCTCGGGCCGGACGAACTGGACGACACGGTGCAGGCCGACGCCTACCGCGACTACACCTGGCTCGACCACGCCCAGGCGCTGTCGGCCTACTTCGTCAAGCACGACCCGCAGCCGCTGCTCGACCAGTGGGGCGGCTTCCCCACGGACGACTTCCTCACCCAGAACAACTACGCCGTGTACGACGCCGTGCAGTGCGTGGACCGGCAGTGGCCGACCGACTGGAAGAAGTGGGAGCACGACAACTGGCAGCTCTACCGGCAGGGCAACAAGTTCCTGACCTGGGGCAACGCCTGGTACAACGCGCCGTGCGCCTACTGGCCGGTGCCTGGCGGAACCCCGGTGAAGATCCAGGGCAGGAAGGGCCTGCCCCCGATCCTCATCGTCCAGGCCACGAACGACGCGGCCACGCCGTATCCCGGCGCCGTGGAGGTGCACAAGCGTTTCCCGAACTCCCGCCTGCTGGTGGAGAACGGCGGCATCAACCACGGTGTGGCGCTGACCCCGAACGGTGACACGTGCGCGAACACCCTGGTCTCCGCCTACCTGGGGTGGGGGGCGCTGCCGCCGCACAAGCCGGGCGTGGACGCCCGCTGCCAGGCTCCGGATCTCCCGGTGCCGGGCGCGACCTCCGCGACGGCGACTTCCGCGAAAGCCGACGCGGCGGCGATCGCCAAATAGTGATCACTGAGTAGAGTCTCGAGAGCCCCTGGCCGTCGCGGCCGGGGGCTCTCGCAGTTCGCGGTGGCGCTCGAAACCTGACCGGTCCTGGCCGCGCCCCTCCCGGCCGCGTTCCCGAATCACCACCATCGTGCGTACGCACGACGGGGAGTTCAGCGCTGAGCTCCCCGTGTGAAAGGGGTTACGTGAACAAGCTCGCCATCACGACGGTCATCGCCGGGTTGGTCACGCTGAGTATCGCGCCGCTCACCGCGCAGGCGCGTCCGGTTCAGCCGGTCGCGGGGCCGGCCTGGTCGCCGTGCACCGACGAGAGCCTCAGCGGCCTCGAATGCGCCACCCTCAAAGTGCCACTCGACCACGCCGCTCCACTGGGCGCGCAGATCACCCTCGCGCTCTCCCGCGTCAGGCACACCGGGACCACCGGCTACCAGGGCGTCCTGCTGGTCAACCCGGGCGGTCCGGGCGGCGCCGGCCGCAACTTCGCGCTGCGGATCGCCAACCACCTGCCGGCCGACCTCAGGGCCGCGTACGACGTGATCGGGTTCGACCCGCGCGGCATCGGCGGCAGCAGCCCGGCGCTCAGCTGCGACGCGGGCTACTTCAAGCCCGTACGCCCCCAGTACGTCCCGCGTACGCCCTCGGCGGAGTCCGCCTGGCTGAAGCGGTCGGCGGCCTACGCCACGGCCTGCGGGCAGAAGTACGCGTCGCTGCTGCCGCACATGGCCACCGTGGACACGGTCCGGGACATGGACGCCGTCCGCGCCGCGCTGGGCGAGAAGCAGATCAACTACTACGGCGCGTCGTACGGCACGTACCTCGGTGCCGTCTACGCCACGCTCTTCCCGGACCGGGTCCGGCGCATGGTGCTGGACAGCAACGTCCGGCCGAGCGGCGTCTGGTACGACGACAACCTCGACCAGGATCGGGCGTTCGAGGCGAACATCGACGCTCTCTTCGCCTGGATCGCCAAGTACGACGCGGTGTACCACCTCGGCACGACCCAGCGGGCGGTCCGGGACTTCTACTACGCGACCCGCGAGAAACTGGCGGCCGCTCCGCTGAGCGGGACCATGGGCGGTGACGAGCTCGACGACTCCTACCTCATCGCGGGATACATCGACCTCGGGGCGTACTGGGCCACCCTGGCGAACGCACTCGCCCGCTACAAGGCCGGTGACGCGGCCCCGCTGGTCGACGTGTACAACCGGTTGGGCGCCACCACCGAGGACAACGGGTACGCGGTGTACAACGCCGTGCAGTGCACCGACGTCCAGTGGCCGCGGAATTGGTCCCGGTGGCACCAGGACAACGGCAGGCTCTACGCCGCCGGCTTCCAGTTCGAGACCTGGGCCAACGCCTGGTACAACGCCCCGTGCGCGTTCTGGCCGGTCAAAGCCGGGCGGCCGGTCGACGTCGGCCGTACGCGGGGTCTGCCTCCCGTTCTGCTCTTCCAGGCCACCAAGGACGCGGCGACGCCGTACGCCGGCGGGGCCGAGATGAACCGGCGGCTGACGGGCTCCCGCCTGGTGATCGAGGACGGCGGCCGTACGCACGGCGTCGTGCAGCGCGGCAACGCGTGCGTCGACGACAAGTTCAACGCCTTCCTGGCCACCGGCGCCCTGCCGGCGAACCAGTCGCATTGCGCACGCCTGCCCGAGCCGGTCCCGCCGTCCACCTCGGCGGCCCGCGCGCTCACCACCGACCAGTTCCCGCCGGTGCTCCGGCGTCCGTGAGCGGTTGACAGGAGCGGGTCCCCGGCGGTTCCGGTCGCCGGGGACGCGCGGTTTCGGCGGCCGGAACGGCCGAGCCGTCACGATCGAACAACGGTTCCTAAAGTCTCTTCCGTCCCTTTTCTCCCTGCCGACACAATTCTTCGCATTCCTACCAGTGCGGGCTCCTTCGTGAGCGCGCACGCAAGGGGGTCATGTGAAGAGACTCGTTGTCATCACCGCTGCGGCGGGCGTCGGACTCTCCGGCGCGGCGGTGACCGTGTCGGCGCAGGCGGAGACGGCGCAGGCGGCTGCCAAGATCGACTGGGCCAAGTGCCCGACCGACCAGCCGTACCTCTCGAACGCGGAGTGCGGCCAGCTCTCGGTCCCGCTGGACTACCGGCACCCGAACGGCAAGAAGATCTCGATCGCGGTGTCACGGCTCAAGCACACCGACACCGAGCACTACAAGGGCGTGCTGCTCGCCAACCCGGGTGGTCCCGGCGGCAGCGGCCTGTACCTGTCCGGCGGGCTTGCGAGCTGGTTCAGCGGCGTCGGCCACAAGGAGATCCCGGCCCAGTACGACCTGATCGGGTTCGACCCGCGTGGCGTCGGCCTGAGCAAGCCGGCGCTGACGTGCGACCCGCACTACTCCGACCCGATCCGCCCGGACTACGTCCCGCACTCGAAGAAGGCGGAGGAGGCCTGGAAGGCCAAGTCGAAGGCGTACGCCCAGGCCTGCGCCAAGAAGTTCGGCTGGCTGCTGCCGCACCTGCGGACCACCGACGCGGCCCGCGACATCGACACGATCCGCGCCGCCCTGGGCCAGAAGAAGATCAGCTACTACGGCTTCTCGTACGGCACCTACCTCGGCGCGACGTACGGCACGCTCTTCCCCAAGCGCGTGAACCGGATGGTCCTCGACGGCAACGTCGACGTCCGCCAGATCTGGTACGACTCGCAGCTGTCGCAGGACAAGGCGTTCGAGCGGAACATCAAGCTCTTCTTCGGCTGGATCGCCAAGTACGACGCCCACTACCACCTCGGCACGACCGCGGCGGCCGTGGAGAAGAAGTACTACAGCGTCCGCGCCGCCGCGTTCAAGAAGCCGATCGGCGGCAAGCTCGGCGGTGACGAGCTCGACGACACGTTCCTGAACGCCGGGTACAGCACCGGCTGGTACGAGCCGGTCGCCGATGTCTTCTCCGCGTTCGTCAACAACGGCGACGCGGCCCCGCTCGTCGGCCTCTACACGAACTACATCCAGAGCGGCGACGACAACGGCTTCGCGGTCTACAACGCAGTCCAGGCCGCGGACGCCAAGTGGCCCCGTTCCTGGACCAAGTGGCACGCCGACGCGGCCAAGCTGTACAAGCAGGGCTACCACTTCAACACGTGGAACAACGTCTGGTTCAACGCGCCCATCGCGTACTGGCCGTTCCAGGGCGGCCCGGCCCTGAAGATCAAGGCCAAGGGCATGGCCACGGCCCTCCTCGTCCAGTCCACGCTGGACGCCGCGACGCCGTACCCGGGCGGTGTGGAGATGCACAAGCTCCTGCCGTCCCGCCTGATCGCCGAGCTCGGTGGCAAGACCCACGCCAACACGCTCAACGGCAACGCCTGCCTCGACGACAAGGTCGCGGCCTACCTGAGCAACGGCACGCTGCCGAAGAACAAGCCGGGCAGCGGACCGGACGCGACCTGCAAGGCGCTTCCGGACCCCGTCCCGTCCAGCAGCGCGGCAGCGGCCCGGTCGATCGCCCCCAAGGCGCCCGCCCGTCCGCTCATCGGCCGTCCGTGACGCCACGGCACGGTGCCCCGCGGTCCCGCTGACCGGGACGCGAACGCGAGGACCCTCGGCTCCGGCCGGGGTCCCTCGCGTTCGCGCCGAAGGTCCCGACGTGGCATGTCGCACCTGATTACCGATCTTGCCGCGATCCTCCCGTACCCTTACAAGGTGAGCGGAGCGAACGTGTCGATACGGCGGTCCGCTCCACCACACGCCGGATCGCCCGCCCGGGAGACAACGTGAGTCCGATGCTGCGCACGTCTCCGGTGCGCCTCCTGGACGACCGCAACCGCGACGCCGTCATGGAGATCCTCGACGCCGATCCGGTCTCCAACGTCTTCGTCGGCTCGCGCGTGTACGGCGCCGGTATCGACCCGGGGCGCCTCGGTGCCGAGCTGTGGGGATTCCACCGCGGCGGGCGCCTGACCTCCCTCTGCTACTCCGGCGCGAACCTCGTCCCGGTGGCCGCCGACCGTGAGGCGGCGCGGTGCTTCGCCGACCGGGCCCGTGCGCAGGGACGCCGCTGCTCCTCGATCGTCGGCCCGGTGCCCGCGGTGACCGAGATGTGGAACGCCCTGCGCCCCTTCTGGGGACCGCCGCGGGCGATCCGGGCGGCGCAGCCGGTGATGTCGACGGTCTCGCCCCCGTCCCTCGAACCCGACCCCGCCGTCCGCCGCGTCACCATGAACGACTTCGACATCCTGTACCCGGCGTGCGTGGCGATGTTCACCGAGGAGGTCGGGGTCTCACCGCAGGCGGGCGACGGGGGAGTGCTGTACCGCGCCCGCGTGGCCGAGCTGATCCGCTCCCGTCGGGCCTTCGCCCGGATCGAGGACGGCCGCGTGGTGTTCAAGGCCGAGATCGGCGCCGTCACTCCGTACGCCTGCCAGGTGCAGGGCGTCTGGGTCCACCCGGACCTGCGCGGCCGCCGGTACGCCGTGCACGGCATGGCCGCGGTCGTCACCGAGGCCCTGCGCAGCATCGCCCCGACGGTGACGCTGTACGTCAACGATTTCAACACCCCGGCGCGCGCCGCCTACCGCCGCGTCGGCTTCCGCGACGTCGACACCTTCATGTCCGTGATGTTCTGATCCGCTCTTGGTGCCGTTCCCACGGCAGCCGATTCACCGCCCTGGCTCGAATCGAACCTGAAGGGCATCGAGGTGCCCGGGTGCCGGAAACCGCCTGTGCCCCGTATCCGTGCGTGTACGGACGAGCGGGCCGCGGTGGCCACATCCCTCGACGAGGTCTTCGACTGATCCCGCCTCCACACGTCTGCCCTCCGGCGGTTGGATCGAACCCCGCCCGGCGCGCCCCGGTCCCTGGCGACCGGTAGCGATCCGCGAAGCGGCTTGCTCCCTGCCGCGCGCCCTCGTTACACGGACATCGTGGAACCATTGGTGCTAAATCTCGGGGGTTC
>JBJMIW010000191.1:0-4141 GCA_045806665.1 Actinoallomurus sp. | reverse complement strand
GTCGACCACCTTGCCCAGCGAGGGCTTCGGCTGGTTGGCGACCGTTCCGACGGCCTGGATCATCGCCGACTCCCGTTCCTCCGACATCCGGGGAAGCAGGAGGCGGAGCGTCTCGGTGGCCATCGTCTTCTTGGCCGCGAGGTCGTCGCCGAAGCTGAACGGGTCGAGGAGGCCGGGAGCGGCGGACCCCAGTGGCAGGACGCGGGCGCGGCGCCCGCGTCGGCGCAGGAGTTCGACCAGGGACTCCGCGTCGCCCTTCGGGTCGATCGCGGCGACCGTCACCCCGCGCAGCGACATCTGGTACAGCAGCAGCAGCGCCAGGGTCGTCTTTCCACCGCCGGGCTCGCCGGTGATCGCCACCGCGGTGGGGCGGTTCCGGGCGGCTGCCACGAGAGGGTCGAAGTGCACGATGGAACGTGCGCGGCCGAGGGTCTCCCCGATGTACGGCCCGACCCAGCCGGCGGAGGTGTCGTCCCGCCGGTCCCCCAGGTCGACCGTTGCGGTGGGCATGCCGCCGGCGATCGTCCGCAGCGGCTGCCGCTGGGCGTACGCGTTGACGCGGATCCGGTCGCCGGGCAGCGACTCGCAGAACAGCGAGAACTGGTCACCGGTGGAGCAGACGATGTCGATCCCGATGTCGCGGTAGTGCTCGACGACCGCGTCGACGCGCTGCTGCAGGAGCTCCTCGGTCGGCGCCGAGACGATCAGCCGGTGCCATCCGTACACGAACGGCAGGCGCTCCTTCGTGATGCCGTGCTCGAGCATGCGGGCGGCGTCGATCTGCTCGGCCAGCGCGATCGGTGCCTCCGCTCCCGCCTCCCGGATGTGCTGGTCCATGTCCCGGGCGTGCGCGAGCTTCCGTGAGACGTCCTTGGACGCCTTCGCCGGGGGGACGAGCTTCATCCGCGCCGACACTTCGACCGGGAAGGGAAGCGCGTCGGCGAAGTGCATCCACGGCTCGCCGTCCGGGAACGGCATCAGGTCGGGGAAGCGGGCGAACGACAGGTACGCGACGTGCGACGATCCGTCCGGCTGCTCCATGCGGAGGTTCGAACGGCCGTTGACGATCGCGCCCTCGACGAGGCTCTCGATCTCACCGGCTCCCCAGGTGCGGCGGGGAGTGGCCGAGGGTGGCGGATCGGTCAGGGCGCCGCTGGCCGCATGCTGGAACAGCCAGGCGATCTCGGTGGACGAGGCGTGCCTGGCGTAGAGAGCGCTGCCTCCGAGGGACCGGCCGAGCCGCTCGGCCTGCTCGGTCCAGCGGGCGATCTCCTTCTCCGGGATCGAGTCGTCGTGCAGCCCGAGGACCTCCTCGCCGCGCTTGTACATGCCGAAGAGCTGCCTGAACGCCCCGCCGGACAGCTGGGCGCCCACGCCGCGCGCGCCGAGCCGCACGCCGAGGTAGACCTCCTTGGTCCAGAAGTCCTTGGACCAGACGTGGGCGTACATCTCCTCCAGGTACTCCCGCCAGCCGGGACCGCCGTCGGAGGTCTCGTCGAGGGCGAGGGCCCATTCGGCCGCCGGATAGGTGCGGTGCGCGATCCGCAGGTGGATCTCGGCGTCCTGCATGCGGATGCCGGCCATCGCGATGGTGATGTTGGTGGCCAGCGCCTCGCGCTCTTCGTTCGTCGTGAACTCGTACGAGACGGTGGGCAGCCGGAAGTAGGCCCAGGCGGCGTTGTCGGTGAGGAGGATCCGATCGTCGAAATACCGTACGGCCAGCCGGCTGCGGGCCTTGGACGCCCTGCTCATCGGTTACTCCCCGTCTTCGCTGAACACACGATCACGCACTGCCCGGTCGGGTCCCGCGGAAGACGCCGAGCGGGCATCGCCGTCCGGCGGCCGCAGGCCTCCGTGGGCCCCGTTGAGAGAGCCCCACCGGGCCGGGTGCCGCCTCCGGCGGGTCCCGGCCGGGCACTGCGGGCTCATCGTGAGACCTCCTGCTGTGGATAGCGTCCCGGCGTCTGGACGAGACCACCGGCGACGACGCCGCCGAGCGCGATGTACGCCTTGCGCGTCGGAGCCCGCAGCGAACGCAGCTCGTTGCGGGGAGCGCGGTCGAGGCTCAGGTGATCATCCCAGGGGATGCGCACGAGCGCGCGACAACGGCCCCTGGCGACCGACTCGGCCTGCTCGACGTCGTCCATGCTGCGGCGGCTCACCCCGTTGATCACGGTGACGGCCCTCGCCCGCAGATCCTCGTAACCGTGGCCGTCGAGCCACTCAAAGGTCATCGCGACCGCCCGCGGCGCATCCGAACTGGCCGGTGCGACCAGCACGATCTGGTCGGCGTACGGCAGCACCCGGGCGACGACGGCGGCCGCCGCGTCCAGCAGCGTGATCGAGTAGAACCGGTCGAGCGTCCGCATCGCGAGGGCGTAGTCGCGGTCGTCCAGGGCCTGGACGGGGTTCTTGCCGGCTGCCACGACCTCCAGTCCCGACTTGGAGATGGAGGTGTACCGGCGCATCATCTGGTAGCCGGTGACCTGCTCCGCGTGGGTGATCAGTGAGGTGAGCGTCTCCCGAGTCTCGGTCCGGGTGCGACGGGCCATGGCGCCGGGACCGGGGTTCACGTCGACCGCGACGATCCGGTCACCGCGGTGCTGGGCGAAGGTGTGCCCGAGCATCAGCGCGGTCACCGTCTGCCCGGCGCCGCCGGTACAGCCGAGCACGACGACGCGCCGGGCGCCCGCGAACGCGGTCCGTACGCGCTGTTCGTAGTCGCCGTCACCGTTGCCGCCGCCGGAGAAGATCCGCCTACGGCCGCGACCGTCGTCGCCGCGCCCCTCGTCGTCGTGGCCGACCTGAGGGAGCGGCCCGGGCCGTACCGGTGAGGCGGGGCCGGAACGGACCGCGCGAGCGGGCGACTCCGGGGACGCACCGCCGACGTCCGATCGGCCCTGTGGAGGCTCCGTACCCTGCCGGGGCGGGGCCGGTGGACGGGCCGACCTGGCGGCCGGAACCTGCGCGGGCCTCGCCGGCCGCGTTCGGGGCGGCTGGGCGGGTGGTTGAGGCGAGGGCGCCTGCGGTGGCGCGGCCGGAGCGGACGGGTGCCCGGCCGCGGGAGCTCGCGGGGGTACGGGCGGCGTCGCCGGCCGGGCCGGGGACGGCGGGGCCCAGCCCGGGGATGTGGGCTGCGCTTCCCGGGGGGCCGGACGTGCCTCGCGCGAGGGCATCGCCTCTTCGCCGTGCGACCGGCCTCGGGCGGGCGTCGGGGGCGTGCCCGGACGACCGGAAGGGGCGTCGCGCGGTGGGGCGGCGGCATCCGGCCGCGGAGCCGGGTTGCGCCGCGACGGGGTCGGCCACACGATCTGGTCCGTGCGGGCCTCGGCGGTGGACTGCTCTTCGTCGCTCGGCGCCACCGGGCCGCGAGCGGCCGCCGCACCACGATCCGCCGTTCGGGGGCGATCGGCCGGCGCACCGGTATTCGCCGTCCCGCGCTCCGCCGGGGCCTCGGCCGGCCGCTGCCCGGCGCGCCCTGCCGGATGCTCCTTGTCGGCCGGCGACTCGGCGGAGCCCGGAGCCGTGGACTCGTCGGTGGGTTTGGCGTGCCGCCCCGGCGGCAGCGGGATCACCGATCCGGGGAGCGCGCCGTCATCGGCCTGTCCCGGACCTGCGGGTCGACTTGGCCCTGCGGGCGCGCCCGGCTGAGCGGCCTCGACCGGCTGGGCGGGCGCGGAGCCGCCGGGCCACCGAGTGCCCGCTCCTCCCGGAGGAGATGCGGGCGACGCGTCGGGGTGGGCCGGGGGCCTTGGCGTCGTCGCGTGCCTGCCGACGGGTCCCGTCCCGGCCGGCTTGGGCCGAGCGTCCGCAGGGATTGGCGCGTCCTGACGCACCGGGAGGACCGGGCCGGCGGGCTTGGCCGCAGGCGGCTCGGACGGCCGTCCCAACGCCGGCGGTGCCGTCGGAGGGGAGCCCGCGCCGGGAGCCTCCGGCTCGTGAGAGATGTTCCGTTGCCGTGTCATACGGCGCTGCGCTTCGGTCTCTCGTCCCGGTGCCTGCGGCGCCGTGTCGGGCCGCTCGTCCGCGGGCCGTCCGCGCTCGGCGACGCGCCGGTCGACGGCCTGGCCTTCGGGCGACGCCGGGCCGGCGGTGTGGGCGGCGGGCACGGCCGGCACGCCGGGCCGGGCCGGCAGGATGC
>JBJMIW010000190.1:0-10014 GCA_045806665.1 Actinoallomurus sp. | reverse complement strand
TGGCGGCCCGTATCCGGCTCGGTGCGGACCCTGCGGCGGAATGGCTCTCGCTCACGCACGACCCCGTCCTGGCCCCCTTGGGCCGAGCGGCGGCCCGGGCTGCGTCCGGTGGCGCGCCGCTTGCCGCAACCCTCGCTCGCCTGGCCAGGGATCAGCGGCGCGTAGCCCGGGTCGCCGTGGCGACGCGGGCCAGGTCCGCCGGCGTGCGGGCGGTCGCGCCGCTCGGACTCTGTTTCCTCCCGGCGTTCGTCCTGCTGGGTATCGTCCCGGCGGTCGCCGGCATCGCCGCCACCGTGCTCATCCCTTGAGGCGAGCACCGAGTCGAGACGGTCAACGCAGATCCAGGTCCTCGAGCCGCTGGCGATGAGTAATCCTTTCCACGCCTACGACACGAGCGGCCTGTATTTAGGTGACGCGGGTTTTCCACAGAACCGTGTTCGGGTGTGGTCGGGGTCCGCGCGTTCCGCAACGCTGGTTCTCGGGCGCATTCGCGTCCGTCAGGCCGACAGGAGGATCACATGCACATCGTTTCCGCGCTGAGGTGGCGTTGGCGGGCTCGCAAGGCTGACGAGGGCATGTCCACCGCCGAATACGCCGTTGGGACCGTCGCGGCTGCCGCATTCGCCGGCCTGCTGTTCAAGATTGTTACCAGCCCTGAGGTCCGGCAGATGCTTTTAACGATCATTCACCGGGCGCTCAACCTCGTCGGGTGACCGGCGGCCGGCGGACCGCGATGCGCGCGGTGCCCGGCTCTAGCGTCCGCCAGTGCATCGGGTCTCTGCCAGTACGGGCGGTGAGCGACATGGCGGGTCTGAGTCGGGCGCCTCGGGGGCGAGCATCCCTGGCCGCTGCCGGAGGCCAGGTCTCACGACGACCGAGTGTCTCCGCGCCGGGCGGTCGGGGAGGCAGGCTGACCGTTCCGGCGCGGCCGGTCTCGCAGCGACCGGGTGCCGTCGGGCGGGTCGGTTCCGGCGGCCGGCTGATCGTTCCGGCGGGGTGGGTCTCACGGCGACCGGATGCCCCGGCGTCGGGCGGTGGCGATGCAGGGGCGGTGACCGCTCCGGCGGAGCGCCTGTCACGGCGATCAGGGGCCTTCGGGGCCACCGGTGATCGAGGTTCGGTGACCGTCGAGACTGCGGTCGCCTTCCCGGCCCTCGTTCTGCTCCTCGCCATCGCGATCTGGGGCGTAAGCGTCGCAGCAGCCCAGGTCGCATGCGTGGACGCCGCACGAGCGGCGGCGCGCGCCGCTGCCAGGGGCGAGCCCCTGGCCGAGGTCCGTGCCGCCGCCGGGCGCGCGGCTCCTCGGGGCGCGAGCGTATGGATCCGCCAGGACGCACGGTTCACCCGCGTGGTGGTGCGCGTCACGGTCGCCCCTCCGGTTCGGAGTCTCTTCCCGTCGCTACGACTTCGAGCGCAGGCCGTCGCCGCAACCGAGCCGGAGGGAGGTGCTCGAACCCTCCGGGCCCCGCTGGCAACCGATCCATGAGCCCTCGTGGCGGCCGCCGACCGGAACGCGGCGGCGTAGTCAGGCCGCGCAGTGGGACGGCGCAGTGGGAGGCGATCGCGCATCGGGGGCGCAGATTGAGACGGACCGTCGGGCGCAGGGAGGGGAAGAAGCGGTGACCGAGGAGGCGAGCGGTGGGGCATCGGTGGACGGGCACGACGAACGCACCTGCCCGAGCCGGTGGACAGGGGCTGTTCGATGCACCTCGCTTGTCCGGCGTAGACGGCCCCCTCGGCGTACACGGCCGGTCCGGCGCAGATGGCCTCTCGGGCGCGGAGGGCTTTCGGTGAACACCTACTCGGGGGATCGAGGGTCGGGGACGGTGTGGATCGTCGCGTTGATCGGGGCCGTCTGGACGGTGGCCGCCATGGCCATGGCGGTGGGCGGGGCCAGGGTCGCGAGGCACCGAGCGCAGGCCGCCGCCGACCTCGCGGCTCTCGCCGCGGCGGCCCACGCGACCGAAGGATCCCAGCGCGCCTGCGGGCTGGCGGTTCAGGTCGCCCGCGAGTCGGACGCGTCACTCAACGGGTGCACATTCCACGGTCGGGTCGTGGATGTCCTCGTCACATCCCGCCTCCGCAATCTGCCACGATTGGGTCCGTTGACGGCCACCGCGCGGGCGCGTGCCGGGCCAGTGGACGGCGGAACAGCGCCTGTCCCGGATTTCCCGGCTCCCAGCGTTACCCGCCGAGCCTCCGTTCGTTGAATCCCTCGCACGGATGGCCACGTCCGCCGCACTGGAGGGACTCCGGTATGGATCTGTGACCCTATTGGAGATAGTGTCCGATAAGCTGCCGTGAACAATTACCATCATCAACCCCGGACAGCCCTACAGTCCCTCGGAACGACCGCAATGCGCTTCCCGCCCGGTCGTCTGCGAGCAAGAGTTCAGCGTCGCCGCCGGTGTT
The DNA here is from genome assembly GCA_045806665.1 of Actinoallomurus sp. Taxonomy (GTDB): domain Bacteria; phylum Actinomycetota; class Actinomycetes; order Streptosporangiales; family Streptosporangiaceae; genus Actinoallomurus. The sequence goes on along the minus strand of JBJMIW010000190.1, from coordinate 7,602 downwards.
CGACAGCCCGGGGCGACGGAAGAGTTGTCGACGAAGGGACGGCGTCGTGAGGAAGGTCGGCAAGGCCGCCGCAGTCGCCCTGATGACTCCGCTGACCGTCGCCGCCATCGCCGTCGGCGCGAGCGGCTCCGCCGAGGCCGAGAGCGGCTGCTGGCTGTTCGCCCACGCGGCCATCGCGCCTCCTTCCGGCTCCATCGCGGCCGGTTCGAAGGTCCACGTCAGCGCCAGTGTCAGCGGCATGCTGGCCAAGGCGCACCTGCAGATCTCGGGACCAGGCCTCAGCAAGCAGGTCGGGCCGAGCATCTCCGACGGCGTCATCTCCGGTGACGTCACGATCTCCGAGCCCGGCTATTACACGCTCTCCGTCATCGGGAACCTCACCTCCTGCACCTACGACACCAGCGGTTTCCCGGTGAAGCCGCGGTCGGTGGGGTCGAAGCCGACGCCGACGCACCAGAAGACGCCGAGCAAGAGCCCGAGGTCCGGCGGTTATCCGCTCCCTCCGGGATCGGCTCCGCCGCTGCCCGGAGGGAGCGGTTCCGGCGCCGGAACCGGAGGCATTCCGACGATGCAGCCGCCGGGCAGCAACCCGTTCAGCCTGCCGTCGGTGGGTCCGGACGGATCCGGGATCGGATTCCAGTACCCCACTCCGGATCCGCAGATCGCCGCGCCGGCGGCCAAGCAGGACCGGGCGAGCGATGTCTCCGCGAGCACTCCGATCAAGTGGGGCCAGAGCATCGCGGCCGCGCTTGCGCTCCTGCTCTTGTCAGCGCACTTCGGCATGTGGTCGCGCCGCCAGCGTCTGGCGGCGGAGGCTCGCACCGCTCAGACGGGCCTCGGCGGGCGTTCCTCTCGTCCCTCCGGGGCGGGCGGGAAGGCTCCGCGCGGTGGCGGTCCGACCATCGGGCGCCGCCGCAGAAGGCCGCCGGTGTCGGAGTCCGTATCCGCGGACACCGGTGCGTCCAGCCTGGCCGAGGGTGGCGCGGCTACCGGAACCAGCACGTCCGGTGCCGCCGAGGCCGATACGGCGACCAGGCCGAGCGTTGCCCGCGCCGTCGAAGCTGATGGTGCGACCGGGCCGAGCGTTTCCAGTGCCGGCGAAGGCGATACGGCGACCGGGCCGAGCGTTGTCGCCAGTGCCGCCAAGGGTAAGGCCGTGCCCAGGGGCAGCGCGGAGACCGCGTCGACGGCTTCGGGCGGAGCGGCGGCCGAGAAGCCCGCTCCTGCCGCCGACACGAAGGATGCCTCGTCGGCTCCGCGCGGCTACCGCGGGCGCCGTCGCCGCCGCTGAGGCCGCCCGACGGCCGTCGTACGTCCTTGCGGCAGGCCTCCTGCCGCAAGGACGGGTTCCTCAGGACGGCCGGGGCGCGGAGTTCAACGCCGGGGGGCACCAGGCGAGGGCGGGGTCGAGTGCCTTGAGCACGGACCAGGAGGAGCTCAGGCGGAGGACCCGGTCCCGGATCACGGCAGCGGGGAGCCAGCTCCACTGCGCGACGGTTCCGATCAGACGGGAGCGGCGGGCGATCATCTGTGTTCGACCGCGGCGGTGCCGGTCATAGGCCGCGAGCGCGGACTCCAGGGCCGGATGGGCAGCCAGCATCGCGGCCAGAGTGACGGCGTCCTCCAGAGCCTGGTTGGCGCCCTGTCCCATGTCCGGTGTCATCGCGTGCGCGGCGTCGCCGAGCAGCGCCGTTCTCCCGTGGACGAAGGTGCGCAGTCGTGGCAGTTCGTAGATGTCATGGCGCATCACCGCATCCTCGGACATGGCGGCCAAGAGCTCGGGGATCGGCGCGTGCCAGCGGTTGAAACGCCGCCGCATCTCGGCAACCTCGCCATCGGGGCTGCGTTCCCCTTCTGGCGCGTTCGCGGCACCGAATAGATAGGTCGTACCGTCGGCGAGCGGTACGATCCCCACCCGTTCACCGCGCCCCCAGGTCTCACCGTTCGCCGAGTGAGGGCCACCAGGGTCGACGATCGCGCGCCAGGCCGTGTATCCGGCATAGCGGGGAGCGGGGTGCCCCGGCCAGAGCGAACGTCGGACGACGCTGTGGATTCCGTCGGCGCCGATGAGCAGCTCGCCTCGTGTCACGCCCGCTCGGTGCCGGACTTCGACCTGTGGACCGTCGGCTTCAACGGCGGTGACCTCGGTGTCCATGCGCAGCCCCGTCGTCGGCACGGCGGCACGCAGGATCTCGGTCAGATCGGCGCGGTGGACGGCCACCACCGGGCCGTACCGGCGCTCCAGTTCCTGGATGTTCGTCCGTGACAACCACCGGCCGGTCACGTCGCGGATGCCGCCCTCGGTCTCGGTGAGGGCGCGCCTGCGAACCTGGCCGCCCAGACCGAGCGCATCCAGCGCACGTACGCCGTTGGGCCACAGCACCAGTCCGGCCCCGACCTCGCCGAATGCCGGGGCGCGCTCCAAGACCTCGACCCGCCAACCGCATCGGCGCAGTGCGACGGCGGCTGCCAGCCCGCCGATACCACCGCCGACCACGATCGCCGTGCGTCCGTTCGTTCCGTCTCCGGGCGCTCTCCCGTCCATCCGACCCCCTCTACAGCTGTGCCGGCGGGTGCGCGGCGAAAGGCTCGGTGATCGCCGCTTGGTCGGCTGTGCAATCAGCCGGAGACCAGGACAAGCCGGAGACCAGGACGATACGGCTCGGGCGCCGCGTCATCACCGAGACTTTTGTACGCCCCCGTTCGGCCCCACGCTCGACGTCGGCTCGACCGCGATCATTCTCCAGGATCGGGCGAGCGGATCGTCGGCCTCGGGTCTTCCGGCAGGCCGAGCGGGCGTAGGGCGAGCGGGATGGTCACTCGGTGCGGTCGAAGAACGAGGAGACCTGCTCGGGCGCCTTACGGCCGGCGATGCGGACGTCGTCCGCCGTCACGGCCGTGGACGTGGCCCCTCCGGCGGTGCTGCGGGCGCGGGCCAGCTCGCGTTGTAGTTGCTGCTTCTCCATCTCCAGCGTGCTGATCGAATCGCGGTGCTCATCACGCAGGTCGCGGAGCTCGCGGCGTACGCGCAGCGAGCGGTTGAGCGTCAGGAACGACAGCCCCAGACCCAGCATGAAGACGAACGCCACGAGGACGCCTGCGGCGAAGACCTGTCCTTCGGTCTGCACGCCCGGCACGTGCTGGCCGAAGAGACCGATCGAGGCGGACGACGAGTTCTCGGCGATGACGCCGATGCCCACCCCCACCGCCGCAGCAGCCAGCACAATTCCCAGGATGACCATTGAAATGTCTCCTCTCCCATGACATCGGAGCGCGAGCCACCACTCCCGGTGCCATAGGCACCAGCGATTTGTCGGTTTAGTCAAGTTAGCGGGAAGTCGCCGGATTCGACAGGGCGGGTGGGCGTCTCCAGTCGCGGATCGGAAAGTCCATCCTCGGGAATCCGGGCCCGCCGATCAGCGCGGCGGTGCCTGCTTGAGCAGGGCGTCGAGCAGGTCGAGCGCTCCCCGCTTGTCCAGTGGATCATTCCCGTTGCCGCACTTCGGCGACTGGATGCAGGAGGGGCAACCGTGGTCGCACTCGCAGTCGGCGATGGCCTCGCGGGTGGAGCGGAGCCAGCGTCCGGCCTGTTCGTAGCCGCGTTCGGCGAAGCCCGCACCGCCGTCGTGGCCGTCGTACACGAACACCGTCATGCGGCCGGTGTCCGGGTGCAGTGCGGTGGAGACGCCGCCGATGTCCCAGCGGTCGCAGGTGGCGAACAGCGGCAGCAGGCCGATCGATGCGTGTTCGGCGGCGTGCGCGGACCCGCCGACGTCGGCGTCGCCGAGCACGCGGAGCGACTCGTCGGGCAGCGTCCACCAGACCGCCCGGGTCCGGAGCGTACGGGGCGGGAGTTCGAGCGGGCGTTCGCCGAGGACCTCGCCGCTGGCGAGGCGGCGCATCTGGTACGAGACGACCTGCTGGGTCACCTCGACGGTGCCGAAGCACAGGGTCGCCTCGCCCCAGGACGTCGACCGGAGGGTCTCCAGGATGGAGATGTCGGTGACGTCGCGGGCGGTCGTCGTGTAGTCGGGGTCGGCGGCCTCGACGAGCGCGGCCGAGTCGTCCAGGTCGAGGGTCTGCACGACGTACGACTCGCCCTGGTGGATGTAGACGGCACCCTGGTGCACGGTGGTGTGCGCGGACGGCTCGTCGACGGTGCCGAGCAGGCGCCCGGTCGCCGCCTCGACGACCTGGACGGGCGGTCCGCCGGCACCGCGGATGTCGGCGAGGTCGGTGGCGCGCTCGCGCTTCGTCCAGTACCACCCGGTGGGCCGGTGCCGGAGCATCCCCCGGCGTACGAGATCGGGCAGGAGCTCCTTGGTCGTCGGCCCGAACAGCGGCAGGTCCTTCTCGGTGAGCGGGAGCTCGGCGGCCGCGGCGCACAGGTGCGGGGCGAGGACGTACGGGTTGTCCGGGTCCAGCACGGTCGCCTCGACGGGCGTGCCGAAGATCGCCGAGGGATGGTGCACGAGGTAGGTGTCGAGGGGGTCGTCGCGGGCGATGAGGACGGCGAGCGCGTCCTGGCCGGAGCGGCCCGCGCGGCCGGCCTGCTGCCACAGCGATGCGCGGGTGCCGGGCCAGCCGCAGATGATGACCGAGTCGAGGCCGGAGACGTCGACCCCGAGCTCCAGGGCGTTGGTCGAAGCCAGCCCGACCAGCTCCCGGGATCGCAGGGCCTTCTCGAGCGCGCGCCGCTCCTCGGGCAGGTATCCCGCCCGGTAGGCGGCGACTCGGCCGGGCAGGTCCGGCGCGATCTCGGCGAGCGCCCGTTTGGCTCCGAGCGCGACGGCCTCCGCGCCGCGCCGCGAGCGTACGAAGGCCAGCGTCTGTACGTCCTCGATGACGAGGTCGGCGAGCAGGTCACCGGCCTCGGCGGTGGCCGTGCGGCGTACGGGGGCGCCCCGCTCCCCGCGCAGCTCGGTCAGCGGCGGCTCCCACAGCGCGAAGGACGTCGCCCCGCGCGGTGAGGTGTCCTCCGCCACCTCCGCCACGTCCACACCGGTGAGCCGGGACGCCGACAGCCCGGGGTCCGAGGCGGTCGCGGACGCGAGGACGAACACCGGCTCGGCGCCGTACCGGGCGCAGACGCGCCGCAGGCGTCGCAGGATCTGGGCGACGTGGGAGCCGAACACCCCGCGGTAGCCGTGGGCCTCGTCCACGATCACGTAGCGGAGCCGTCGCAGGTACGTCGCCCAGCGGGCGTGGCCGGGCAGCACCGTACGGTGCAGCATGTCGGGGTTGGTGAGGATGTAGTCGGCGTACTGGCGGACCCAGGTGCGCTCGTCGCCAGGGGTGTCGCCGTCGAACGTCGCCGCGCGCAGCCGGGCGAGCTTCAGGCCGCGCAGCGAGCGGAGCTGGTCGGCGGCCAGGGCCTTGGTCGGCGCGAGGTACAGCACCGAGCCGCCGTCGAACACGGCGTGCAGCGCGGGCATGAGGTAGGCCAGCGACTTGCCGGACGCGGTGCCGGTGGCGATGATCACAGACCGGCCCTCGTGCGCGAGCTCGGCGGCCTTGGCCTGGTGCTCCCAGGGGCGGTCGATGCCGGTCAGGCGCAGCCGGTCGACCAGGAGCGGCGGCACCCACGCGGGCCAGTCGGCGGCGCGACCGTCGCCCGCCGGAACGTCCTGGACGTGGGTGATCCGGCCCCGGCGACGCGGGTCGTCCAGCAGGCGGCGCAGGATCAGCGGGGCGCGCCCGCCCGGGCCGCCGGCCGACGGGGTGCCGTGGTCGAAGGGGAAGCCGGAGTCCGTCTCTATGGCCTGCGTCACCCCTTCGGTTACCAGCGGTTCGTCATGCGGAGGTTTCCAGTCTGGCATCCTGGGCAGAACGCTTGGGCCGTCGTCGTGCTACCCCCTTCTCGCACGAGGCGACCAGCACGCTGAGCGGGGTCGCCCTGTGTGGTGATTTCGTGTAGACACGATGGCGGAGCGTGGTTGAATCACGGCGGGGTGCCATGGCCCCGACTTCCATACGCGGCACGGCGCAGGAGGATCTGTGGACCTGAAGGTGAACGACTACACCACCGATGATGACCTCACCGTCATCAACGTGGAGGGAGAGATCGACGTCTACACCGCGCCGAAACTCCGCGAGAAGCTGATCGACCTTGTGAACAAGGGCAAGTACCACCTCCTCGTCGACATGGAGAAGGTCGAGTTCCTCGACTCCACCGGCCTCGGGGTGCTCGTCGGCGGTCTCAAGCGGGTTCGGGCGCACGACGGCTCGCTCGAGCTCGTCTGCACGCAGGAGCGCATCCTGAAGATTTTCCGGATCACCGGCCTGACCAAGGTCTTCGGCATCTTCGACTCGGTCGACGACGCGCGAGAGCACCGCAAGAAGCAGAAGTAGGGCCGGGATGGCGCCCGAGACAGCCACCGTTGAGCTCGCGTTCAGCCCCCTACCGGCTCATGTCCGCACCGCCAGGTTGATCGCGACCGCCGTCGCCCGGCGGGGCGGGGTCGAAGAAGCGTTGCTCGACGAGGTGCGGTTGGCGGTCGGCGAGGCCTGCTCCCGCGCGGTGGAGGCCCATCGGCGGCAGTGCCCGGACGAGCCCGTCCGGGTCGAGCTGCGGGACGGCGCGGATCGCTTCGAGGTCGTGGTCACCGACCGCGTGGCCGACGACGATCCGACGCGAAGCGGTGCCCCGGGGCCGGTCGACCTCGCGGAGCTGAACGGCGACCTCAATCTGGGGTTCGCCGTCATCGCGGGGCTGGCCGACGACGTGGACATCGCTTCGACGCCGTCCGGTGTCGAGATCACGATGAGCTGGCCGGTCAAGAAGGACTGACCCCGAGGCCGGAAGGACCGGCCGGCATGGTCGTACGAGAACGGTCGGTCGAGTCCGACCGACCGGTACACCCGCCGAAGGACGTGCCGACGCGGCCGGCCGGAGACACCGGCCTAAGGGCCCGTCGGTGCGGCCAGGTGGCAACACCGCTCGAAGGACCCGCGGTGCGGCCGGGGGCACCGGCCGAAGGCCGCGGTGCGGCCGGGCGGACCGCCCTCATCGGTCGAAGGTCCGCCGACCGGCACGCTCGGTGACGAGCGGCGGAGCCGAACCTCCCAGTCCGTAGAAACCGGTCGGGGTGTACGGACCGGCATGAGATCCCCGCCCCCGGGGCCGCGCCTCGCGCGGCCCCGGGGGCCTCTGCTTTATTCGGCATTATACTTTTCCCAGTTTCCGGGGTCCTAATCATCGTCGCCGCATATGAGTCAACTTTTGATCAAGAAGTGCATCGCCGTATAAGTCCGCTTTGACCAGCGAAGATGCGTCGACCTAGCCGCGTAGGATTAATTTTTGGTGCAGTGAGTGTCACATCTCGGTCGCATTACCGTTAAGCAACCGAGCAGGCTTCTAATTCCGGCTACGCCTGCGTAGACTCCCGGCACCATTGCCCCGCCCGACGCGTGGCGGTGGCCGGTCACCCCCGGTGGGGACCGGATCGAACGCGGCTGTCGAGGAGGATGCATGTCTGGGCTTCACCCGCCCGCCCAGGCCAGTGCAGAGGTGAGTCTCGGCGGCAGCGACCTGAGTCTGGTGGTCGTTGTCGGTGTGATCGCCTTGTTGGCACTGGCCGTCGCAGGTGTCTTGGTCCGCGA
>JBJMIW010000189.1:0-17162 GCA_045806665.1 Actinoallomurus sp. | reverse complement strand
GATCCAGGCCCGCGGCGCCGAGCGTCGCCCCGGCCGCACCCAGGAACCGCCGCCTCGTGAGTCTCTCCATTTTTCTCAAGCCTCTTTCGGCTCGCCCGTTACAACCGGTCAAGCGAACAAGGCGCTGATTAAGGAGACGGGATTGCCTGGCATCCGCCCGGCGAACAAGTCACGTCGAGACGCCCATCACGGGACGAACCTGGCAGAAGGGTTACCCAGACCCCATAAACCACTCCCGTGGACGTGAACGGGTGCGGCCGGAACGGACACATGGACCGATGTCGGACCGAGTGGCCGTCTTCGTGGACTGTCAGAATCGCCGCATGACGTTTGGTAGCCGGAAGCCGCGCGGTCGAAGGCGGCCCGCAACCGACGATCTTGGCCCAGACCATGGCCCTCCGGATCAGGCGGTGGCGCCCCCGTCGATGACGAGGTCGTGCCCGACGGTGAAGCCCGCCTCCGGGGACACGGCGCCTTACCCTCGGGCGCCGGGGCCGTGCGACGATCGGCCGATGCCCGAGAACACGCGCGAACGCCGCCTGACCGCGATGCGCGGCTGCGACCGGATCCTCTCCGGGGCCCGACCGGCGACCATGCGGGAGCGGCTCGCCCGGATCGAGGCGGCCGGGGATCTGGACGCTCTGCCCGACTTCTACGACGGTGGACCGGTGACGGCGCTGGAGGAGCGTGTCGCCGGACTTCTGGGCACAGAGGCCGCCGTCTTCTTCGCCACCGGCACGATGGCCCAGCAGGTCGCACTGCGGTACGGCGCCGACCGGACCGGGAATCCGACGGTCGCCCTGCACCCGCTCGGCCATCAGGAACTGCACGAACGGCACGCGTACTCGTGGCTGAGCGGTCTGCGCGGCGTCTGGCCGACCGGCGCACTCCGCAACCCGACGGCCGAGGAGATCGGCGCGCTCGCCGAGCCGGTGGGCACCGTCGTGGTCGAGCTACCGCTCCGCGACGCCGGTTTCGTGCTCCCGACCTGGGACGAGCTGACCGCCTCGGCGGCGGCCGCCCGTGACATCGGCGCGCGCCTGCACTTCGACGGCGCGCGGATCTGGGAGTCGGCGCCATACCTCGAGCACTCGTTCGCGGAGATCGCCGCCCTGGCCGACAGCACGTACGTCTCCTTCTACAAGACGCTGGAGGGCATCAGCGGGGCGGCGCTCGCGGGCAGCCGTGATCTCGCCTCGTACGCCCGGGTCTGGCGGCACCGCCACGGTGGCCAGGTCTTCCAGCAGTGGCCCGCCGCGCTCGCCGCGATCGCCGGTCTCAACCGCGAACTGCCGCGGATCCCGGAGTACGTGGCGCACGCGCGGACCATCGCCGCCGCGCTGGCGGCGCTGCCCGGCGCACGGGTGTTCCCCGAGCCGCCGCACACCCACCAGTTCCGCCTGTGGCTCCCCCACCCGGCTCAGGCACTGGACGACACGACGCTCGCGCTCGCCGAGGAGGAGAAGGTCTGGTTCGCCGGCGGGTGGCGGGACGCTGACGTCCCCGGCGTCGCGATGGCCGAGATCACCGTGGCCGGCCCCGCCCTCGAGTGGACCGCGGCGGACGTCGCCGAGGTCGGCATACGCCTCATCGAGCGCGTGACCGGCCGGTGACCGGACGCGGCGGCCCGGTGACGCGATCTTTGCCTCACCCGGGCCGCCGCAGATTTCTCGCTTGACCGGGGTTTACGCCCGCATGGTCAGCGGGTACTCACAGTAACGAGATCGCAACGCCACGTGATGGGATCGCCGGGGTGCCATTCCGGACCCCGCCCACCGTCTGCGATTCGAGGAGGGCCGGCATGACCGTACGACACCGGCGGGTGATTTCCCCCCACCCGTTTCGGGGGAGGTCGTGCGGCTTCCGGCCCTCCAGGCCTCTGGCGCCGGTGCCGTACGCCCCCATGGCATCGACGCCATACCGGCCGGGCCGGCGGTGTTCCCGAGTTTCACCGTCGGCCCGGCACCCATCCCGTTGACACGTCGCACCCGAAAGGAGCATGGATGACCTGACACCTGAAACCCTCTCGACTCGAACGGTCCCACTGGCCCGCGGCGAACCATACGACGCCGCGGGCCAGTGCCCGCGCTCAGAGTTTCAGCCGCCAGGTCTGCTCCTTCACCGACGGGCCGAACCCGTCGTACGGCTCCTCCTCCACGAGTTCGAAACCGGCGCGCTCGTAGAGCCTGCGGGCGTCCGTGAGGATGTCATTGGTCCACAGCACGAGTTCCTCATAGCCTGACCGGCGGGCGAACCTGAGGCACTCCTCGACGAGGCGGCCGCCCACTCCCCGGCCGCGCGCGGACGGCTCGACGAGGAGGAGACGCAGGCGTGCGACGCGCTCGCTCTCCCGTACGCAGAAGATCGACCCGGCGGGGCGGCCGTCGATCTCCGCGATCCAGGCATTGTCGCCGGGCCCGTGCCGCTCGCCGTAGTCCGCGACCACGCGGGCGACGAGCGTCTCGAACGTCGCGTCGTATCCGTACTCGGCGGCGTACAGCGCGCCGTGCCGCTGGACGACCCAGCCGAGGTCGCCGGGGCCGAGCGGCCGGAGCAGGTACGAGGCGGGCCGGGGCCGCTCCCCCAGGAGGCCCTCGATCGCGCCCATCGCCCCCAGCAGGCGGCGCTGCTCGTCCTCGGCGAGCCCGGACAGGATCCGGCCGATCTGGGCGGCCGACCGGTCGTCGAGATCGCGGAACACCTCACGGCCTCGCTCGGTCAGCGACGCCGTCTGCCGCCGGGCGTCGTCCTCCGCCCGCCCCCGGACGATGAGCCCGATGGCCTCGAAGCGGGACAGCATCCGGCTGAGGTAGCCGGCGTCCAGGTCGAGCGACCGGCGGAGTGCGGCGACCTCGCAGGCGTCATGACGGGCGAGTTCGAAGATCACCCTGGCCTCGGTCAGCGAGTACGGCGTCTCGAGCAGGCCCTCGTTCAGTACGCCGATGACCGAGGTGTAGAAGCGGTTGAAGGCGCGAACGGCGGCGATCCGGTCCGGCGGCACGGCAGTTTTCATTGACCACCTCAACGATTAAGTTGACGAAGTCAAAGATAGGCCCGCCGGACCGTACGGTCCAGAGGTGATCAGGGATCAGACGCCGGCGGCGTCGGTGCGAGGCGCCGGGGCGGTCCGCTCGCGCAGCTCGGCCACGACCCGCCGCTCGACGTAGAACGCCAGGAACGGGATGATCCCGGCGAGCACGACCAGCGCCATCTTGCTCAACGGCCAGCGGACCCGGCGGTACAGGTCGAAGGCGGTGATGAGGTACAGCGGGTAACAGACCATGCCGTGAGGAATGCCGACCACGGTGGAGAGCAGACCGTTGTGGGCGAACAGCTTCAGCGGCACCGCCACGAAGCACAGCACGATCAGCAGCGCGCCGGTCACATACGCCATGACGCGGTAGCGGGTCACCGCTCCTTGCACGGGTCGTCCCCTCCGTAGGCCCGCGCCCTCAGCGGCGCGACGCCTCGTCGTTCAGTCGGGCGAGGCGGCGGTTGTAGGCCACCAGCTCCTCGTCCTCCTCGTCGTCGATGTCAGCGATCTGGGGCGACGGCGCGGCTCCCGGCGGGGTCACCGTGCCCGGGTCGGCGTTGGTCTCGCCGCGCAGCTCGTCCCGCACCATCCGGACCCACATCGCGACCACGAAGATCGCGAACATCGGCCACTCGATGACGTACGCCCAGCTCTGCAGGTTTCCGCCCTGGGCGCGTGCCAGCTGCCACCAGCCGGCCAGCACGAACACCCCGATCAGCAGGATCGCGATCAGGTGGAGCCCGAGCCAACCGGGTCTGAAGAACGGTCGCACGTCTTGAGCGTACCCGCCCCCGCGGCGAGTCCCGGCCCGGGTCCGCCCCGACGGTGCCGCCCGTCCTCACACGTCACGGGGAGGGCCCGTGTAGATCGCGCGCGGGCGCAACGGGGCGCCCCGGGCGTACTCCTCCAGGGCGTGGGCGAGCCAGCCGGCCGTACGGGCGATCGCGAACATCGCCTCCCCCGCTCCCCTCCTCATCCCGGTCACGTTGATGGCAGATCAACGCTGATCGATACGCACGGCGACCGCCGCCCGAATGAACGCGATGTCGGATTCTGGCGAGCGTTCGGCGCCGCGGGTTGGTAGGAAGAAGGGGTGGACATCGCGATCGGATCACTGGAGACGCCGCTGGGCCGGCTGGCGTTCGCCTGCACAGCGGAGGGCCTGTGCGGGCTGTCCTTTCCGGACACGCCCCGTGCCCGCGCGCTGCTGCGGGCGGGCCTGCCCCTGGTCGACGCCGCGGCGCGCACGGAGCCCGTACGCGAGCAGTTGTCCGCCTACTTCGCGGGAACGCTACGCGCGTTCGACCTGCCCATCGACTGGCGCCACACGTCCGGCGCCCAGCGCGAGGTGCTGGAGAAGCTGTACGCCGGGGTGCCCTACGGCGAGACGGTGACGTACGGGAGGCTGGCCGACCTCAGCGGCACGGGCGTCCCCGCACGGGCCATCGGCTCGATCATGGGGTCCAACCCGATCCCGATCGTCGTGCCGTGCCATCGGGTGGTGGCCGCCGACGGCCTCGGCGGATACAGCGGCGGCTCCGGCGTCGAGGTGAAGCGCTGGCTGCTCACCATGGAAGGCGCGATCCCCGCCACGCTCGACTGGGACCCGTCCGCCGGGCCCCGCTCCTGACCCGGCTCGCCGGGATTGGTCACACCAGCGCGTCGTACCTGACGCCGGTCCGTTTCTCCGACACCTCCCACAGGCGGCGGCCCAGCCCGGGGTCGTCCGCGCGGCGCAGGGTCGGCACCCGGCGCGGGGCGCCCCGGCTCTGTCCCGGCCCGCTCGGTCCGTAGCACTGTCCGCCGCGCACGTCGGCGGCGGTCGCCGCGTACAGCGTGGGCTGCGCGCCGGCGGCGTCGGACTGGGCGAAGAGCCTGTTCCCCAGGCCGTAGAACGCCTCGCCGATCCTGTTTCCGCTCATGCGGGACCCGGCCTGCTGCAGATTCGTGGCGGCGTACCCTGGATGGGCCGCCACGCTGATCAGCCGGCCGCCCGCGCGGCGGTCCAGCTCCTTGGCGAAGACGAGGTTGGCCAGTTTGGACCGGCAGTAGGCCGCCCACCGCCGATAGCGGCGTTCGCCGTCGAGGTCGTCGAAGTCGATGCGCCCGAGCCAGTGCATCATGCTCGTCAGGGTGACGACGCGCGCGCCGGGGCGTTCGAGCAGGGCGGGCAGCAGCAGGCCGGTCAGCGCGAAGTGCCCGAGATGGTTGGTGCCGAACTGCAGCTCGAACCCGTCGGCGGTGGTCCGGCGCGGCAGGGCCATCACGCCGGCGTTGTTGACGAGCAGGTCGAGCCCTGACGTGCCGTGCTCCTCGGCGAAGGCGCGCACGGACGCCAGGTCGGCCAGGTCGAGGGAGCCGAGCGCGACGTCGCCGCCGGGCACGGCCGCCTGAATGCGGTCGAGGGCCGCCCGGCCGCGTTCGGCGCTCCGGCAGGCGAGGACCACGGTGGCGCCGTGGCGGGCCAGTTCCAGCGCGGTGCGCAGGCCGAGCCCGCTGTTGGCGCCCGTGACGACGGCGCGTCTCCCGGTGAGGTCGGGGATGTCATCGGTGGTCCACTTGGCCATGTCGGCACCTCCACTCGCGGACCCTACTAGAACGGGTTTCTGTTTTTGCCGGGAACCAGGCGTCAGGTGACGCGGAGCCGACCGTCCCGGTCCCCGCGACCGGCCGTTGATGCGACACTCCGGCCGGACCTCCGTCTGACTCCGGCCGGTGCGGTCGATAATTGGATCATGCCGTCGCAGGTCATCGTCCCGCACCGGCCGGGCCCCGTCGCCGACGCGCCGGTGGTCGCAGGCCGCCGCGGGCCGGCCGAGGATCAGGAGACCGAGGATCAGGAGACGGGGATGGGGATCCCCGAGGCGGTGCTCGCCGCGGGCGGTGCCGCCCTGTTCGCCGCGGTGATCGTGGCCGGGCTGCCCGCCTGGCTGAGCGTCGTGGCGGTCGCCTGTATCGCGCTGGGTGTCGTGCTGCCCGCCCAGGCCGCGGTGCTGCGCGTGGTGCGCCGTCGCAGGCTCCGGCGGTACGCGAGGGCCCTCGACCGCGGCACGCCGCTCGACGTGTCCGACGCCTCGGTACGCCGTCTCGTCGCCGCGTACGGCCGGCTGCGCCGTACCGCCGGACCCGGAATGGCGCTCGACGCGGGGCATCTCGCCCTCGTCGAGGTCGCGACCCTGCTGGGGGGCGGCCCGCCGCGCGAGGAGCAGGTCGACTACATCGTGCGCCGGGCGGAGGCGGTCTCCGCCCTCGCCGACCGGCTCACCGACGGGCCGGTCCCCCCGGTCGAACTCGCCGGCCCCGACTCGGTCGCCCGGATCGAGGCGCTGATGTCCTGAGGCCGGGACCCGGATCGCCGCCGACGGCATCGGCCGGCCCGCGGAGCCTCCGCCGCCAGGGCGTGTCCGACGAACCCCGCTCGCAGCGGGCGGCGCGTCGGATGCCGGAGGAGGGAGTGAGCCTGGTGTCGGCCGGCGACCGGCTGCGCGTCGCGCAGCCGGACAGCGGATCCGTCGGCGCCCTACAGGCCCGCGAGGCGTACGGCCTCCTCGGGCGTCGCCGCCCGTCTGGGGGCCGGCAGCGGCCGACCGCGCTCGTCGAGCACCTGCCAGCCGCCCAGCTGCACCACCGGGACGTCGCCTCGGCGCATGGCCAGGGCCAGCTCCGACAGCGTCCCCCAGGATCCGCCGACGACGATGACCGCGTCGGCCGAGGCCACGAGGACGGCGTTACGGGCCTCGCCCATACCGGTCGCGACCGCCGCGCTCAACCCCGGAGCGGCGCCCTCCCGGTCGGGCCGGGAGAGGACCCCGACGACCAGGCCGCCAGCGGAGCGGGCGCCCTCGGTCACCGCCGCCATGACGCCGGTGTACCCGCCGCAGAGCACGACCGCGCCGCGCTCGGCCAGCAGCCTGCCGACCTCGTACGCGGCGTCGTGCTCCGCGTCGGTGCAGTCCCGGGGGCCGCACACCGCGACCTGGATCAGGGCAGGGATCTCTCGATCGCCCCGACGACCTCGTCGGTGTCCGGTTCCATCCGCGGGTCGAATCGCGCCACGACCGTGCCGTCCGGGCCGATCAGGAACTTCTCGAAGTTCCACCGGATGTCCCCGGTGTACCCGCTCGCGTCCGGAACCGTGACGAGCTCGGCGTACAGCGGGTGCCGGTGCTCGCCGTTGACGTCGACCTTCTCGGTGAGCGGGAAGTCGACGCCGTACGTCGTCGAGCAGAACTGCGCGATCTCCTCCGGCGTACCAGGCTCCTGGCCGGCGAACTGGTTGCAGGGCACGCCCAGCACGGTGAAGCCGCGGTCGGCGTAGGTCTCCTGGAGCCGCTGCAGGCCTTCGTACTGCGGGGTGAGGCCGCACTTGGAGGCGACGTTCACGAGGAGAACGGTCTTACCGCGGTACTGGCCGAGGTCGGCGGACCCGCCCTCAAGGCGCTCGATGTCCACGTCATGGATTGTCACAGTCCGGAATCCTAGTCTGGTCCCATGGGCGAGATCCGGATCGGCACCGCGTCGTGGACGGACAAGACCCTCCTGAAGAGCGGCTGGTATCCCCCGGACGTGAAGACGGCCGAGGACCGCCTGAAGTACTACGCCTGCCGGTTCCCGCTGGTCGAGGTCGACTCCACCTACTACTCCCCGCCCGCCGAGCGGACGGTCGGCTACTGGCGGGATCGCACACCGGCGGGCTTCACGTTCAACGTCAAGGCCTTCTCACTGCTGACGCAGCACCCGACCCGACGCGACGCGCTCTACAAGGATCTGCGGGAGCGTGTCCCGGACAAGAAGACGCTGTACCTGCGGGATGTCCCCGGCGACGTGGTGGAGGAGGTCTGGCAGCGGTTCCTCGGCTCGCTGTGGCCGTTGCACGAGGCCGGCCGGCTGGGCGCGCTGCTGTTCCAGTTCCCCCAGTGGTTCCCGATCGGCCGGGCGAACAAGGAGTACATCCTCGAGGCGAAGCGCAGATGCGAGCCGATGCGCGTCTGTGTGGAGTTCCGCAACCGGACGTGGATGAGCGAGGACAACCGCGAGGAGACCCTCGACTTCCTGCGCCGGTACGACGTGCCGTACGTCAGTGTGGACATGCCGCAGGGACATCCGAGCTCGATCCCGCCGGTGCTCGCCGCGACGTCCGACCTGGCCGTCGTGCGCTTCCACGGTCGCTCCGACAAGTGGACCAGCAAGAACATCTATGAGCGTTTCGGCTACCTCTACTCGGAGCGGGAGCTGAAGGAGTGGGCGCCCAAGGTCCGGCGGCTCGCCGAGGACGCCGACACCACGCACGTGCTCATGAACAACTGCTACGCCGACTACGCACAGCGCAACGCGGCCCAACTGGCCGCGCTGCTCACCCCGTCGCCCTGAGTACGTGACTAACGATTCGGCAGGTCGCTGACGAAGGTGGACAGCGAGTTCGCCGCACCGCTGATGCCGCCGAGGGCCCCGTGCACCACGTTGGCCGCGCTGTGCGGCCGGCTGATGAGGTAGAACGCCAGGAACGCCAGGCTCCCCCACTTAAAGGTTTTCTTCATCGTGCGTCACTCCTCGTATCGAGTGAGATACAACGAGTAACTTCCCAGCTATGGCGGCGGTCAGCAGCAGCCGCCCGCAAAGCGGTGACCTCGAACGGCAAAATTTTCGGCGAGGCCACCGTGCCCGGAGGTGGCCCCGGGCTCGTGGCGGGCTACCGGGTGCTGAAGCTCCTCGGCACCGGCTGGTCCTCGCGCAGGTCGCGGAACAGCGTCCCGGCCCGTGCGGTGTCCCAGGTGATGTACTGCCCGACCGAGGGCGAGGAACCCGTGCCGCCGATCGGGACGGTCGTCGTCAGGCCGGCGCCGCTGGTGATGCTCCGCATCGCCCAGGCGAAGCCCACCAGGTTGTACAGGTGGTCGCCCTGGTCGACCGCGAAGTTGTCGGTGGACCGCAGCGCGAACGGAACGATCCGGAAGGGGTTCAGCAGTACGCCGGGGCTGGTGGCCTTGTGCACCAGCGCGGCGAGGAACTTGCGCTGGTTCTCGACCCGCTGCAGGTCGGCGCGGGCGAAGGCGCGGCTGCGGACGAAGCCGAGGGCCTGGCCGCCCTTCAGCGTCTGACAGCCCGGTTTGAGGTCGATGCCCGCCTTGCGGTCCTTCATCTCCGCGGGGATGCACATGTCGACCCCGCCGACCGCGTCGGTCATCCCGACGAAGCCGGCGAAGCCGATCTCCGCGTAGTGGTCGATCCGGATCTTCGTCGCCTGCTCGACGGTGCGGACCAGGAGCTTCGGACCGCCGAAGGCGAACGCGGCGTTCAGCTTGTTGGGGCTGTGGCCGGGGATCGGGACGTACGAGTCGCGCGGCAGGCTCACCAGCGTCGTGCCGTGAGAACCGACGTGCAGCAGCATCATCGTGTCCGTCCGGCGGCCCGCGGCCTGGCCGGTGGCGAAGGCCTTGCGCTGAGCCGCCGAGAGGCCCTCGCGGCTGTCGGAGCCGACGACCAGCCAGTTCGTGCCCGGCGTGTCGGCCGGCCGCCCGGCGTAGTCCTGGAAGACGTCGATGCGGTGCAGCCGCGAGTCGAGGTAGAAGTAGCCGCCCAGGAGCAGCAGCACGAGGACGAGGAAGGCGATCAGCAGGCGACGCCCCCAGCGGGGCCGATGTCGCGGCGCCACGCCGTCTTGGTCGTAGGATCCCGGCGCGTCGGCGTACGGTGATGCGCCGACCCGTCCGTACTCGGGCCGATTACTCATGGTCACCACCGTAAAGGGCACCATCCAGTGCTTGCGTCACCTTTCCGGATGATTCACCGGAGACGGATCATCATTCTTCCGAGTGCGGTTCGCCGGTTCCGCGTCCACCATCCGGTGACCAGCGGGTCCCGCGGCACCGGGACGTGGTCGAATAGGGTCATGGTGGAAGACCTGGAGACGCTGTCGTCCAAGGAACTGCACGACCGGGCCGTCGAGCGCGCCATGCGCCATCTCGACGTCGGGTTCCTGTGGCGGCTGTCGAAGGCGATCCCGGCGGCCGAGGCGGCCGTGGGCCATCCGGACCAGGGCGAGGCGGACGTCTCACACCTGTCCGCGATGCTGAACGAGCTGGTGCACGCGGGCGACAGCGAGATCGCCGACGCCCTCCGCCCCCTCTACATCGACTACCTCAGCCGCACGGACGACTGACCCGGCCCGGCACGGGGCCGGGTCAGAGGTACTGCCCCAGCCGCTCATCGCGGTCGATGGGCGCGTCGGTCTCCGGGAGGTCCTCCAGGCGCAGCAGCCGGATCTCCTCCCGGTCCGGGCTCTCCTGCCCGGTGATGCGCTGCGCCTGCAGGGCGATGGCCCGGTCGAGGAGGTTGCGCGTCAGCCGGGCGTTGCCGAACGACTCGCCGCGGGCGGCCGTGCGCAGCCGGGAGCGTACGGCGTCGAGCACGCCCTCGCCCACTCCGAACCCCGCGTCGGCCGCCATGACCTCGAAGATCGCCACGAGTTCGTCGTCGGTGTAGTCGGGGAACCGCAGGACGGTCGGGAACCGCGAGGCGAGGCCCGGGTTGAACTCCAGGAACCGCAGCATCGGCCCTTCGTAACCCGCGACGATGACGACCAGATCGGCGCGGTGCTCCTCCATCAGCTTGAGGAGCTCGGCGATTGCCTCGTGGCCGTAGTCGCGGCCGGAGTCGGCGGGTGTCAGGGCGTACGCCTCGTCGATGAACAGCACCCCGCCGAGCGCCCGCTCGACAGCGGCGCGGACCTTCGGCGCGGTCTGCCCGACGTACTCGCCGACGAGGTCGGCGCGGGACACCTCGACCAGGTGTCCGGACGAGAGCAGCCCGAGCTTGGCGTAGACGGCGGCCAGCAGCCGGGCCATCGTGGTCTTCGCCGTACCCGGGTTGCCGGTGAAGACCATGTGCCGCGTCGGTGAGGCGATCGGGATGCCGGCGTCGCGGCGGAGCTGCTCGGCCTTGGCCTCGGCGACGAGCAGGCGCACCTCCTGCTTCACCGCGTCCAGGCCGATGAGCCGCTCGATCTCCGCGAGGGGGTCGCCGGGCAGGTCGATGTGGCCGCCGGCCGCGAGCGTGCCGGGGATGTCCTCGGCGAAGATCTCGTCGAGCGACTCGTCGTCGGTCAGCACGCCGTCGTCGAGGACGCGGCGCGACTGCATCGCCACGGCGCGGTCGAGCAGGTTGATCATGAGGCGGGCGTTCCCGGCGGCCCGCTCGCGGGCGCCCGCGTGTACGAGGTCGCGGACCTTGTCGAGGACGCCCTCGCGCAGCGCGAAGCCCGCGTCGGCGGCCTTGGCCTGGAAGATCTCGATGAGCTCGTCCTCGGTCAGGTCGGGGAACCGCAGCTGCTTGGGGAAGAAGGCCGCCAGCTCCGAGTCGCTCTTGAGCAGGCCGTTCAGCGCGCCTTCCGGTCCGCACAGGACGACGATGAGGTCCTCGAGGTGGGACTGCACGGCCGCCAGCAGGACGTCGATCGCCTCCCGGTTGCGCGGTGAGTCCCCTGGCATGAGGTTCTGCGCGTCGTTGATGGCGAGCACACCGCCGTGCGCCCGCTCGACGGCCCGGCGCACGCGCGGCCCGCTCTCGCTGACGTACTCCCCGACGAGGTCGGAGCGGTCCACCTCGACGAGGTGCCCCGAGGACAGCACGCCGAGGTCGGCGTAGATGCGACCCAGGATCCGCGCGATCTTGGACTTGCCCGTGCCGGAGTTGCCGGTGAAGACCAGGTGCCGGGGCCGGGCGGCGACCGGCATGCCCGCCTCACGGCGCATCCGGGCCGCCTCGGCCTCGGCGACGAGCAGGCGCACCTCGTTCTTCACCGACTTCAGGCCGACGCACGCGTCCAGTTCGGCCATCGGGTCAGCGTCGGCGGCCCCGCCGGGGATGACCCGCTGCGGCAGGTCCCCGACGGCGACCTCCGTGTCGCCGCGGGCGGCGGCCGCCGCCACGCACTGCTCGGCGAGGTACTCGACGAGACGGGCACCGCGCAGGTTCAGCAGCGGCGGGGTACGGGACAGCAGGACCCCGGCGGTGACCGCGGCCTCCCGCGCGGCGGTCAGGCCGCGCCGGGCGACGGCCCGCCGGAACAGCTCGGTGTAGTCGTCCTCGGCGAACTCCCTTGTGCGGACCACCCGGAAGTGCTGGTGCAGGGCCGGGTTCGCGTCGAAGATCCGCTCGTCGCCGCCGGTCCGGCACGCCGCGATGACGTGCAGCTTCTGATGGCGTTCGAGGACGCGGCGCAGCTCCTCGGCGAACGCGCCGCCGCAGCTCTCCAGGCTGAGGATACGGTCGAGACCCTCGATGACGAGCAGCCGCCCTTCGAGGCACTCGCGGACGCGGGCCAGGAGGTACAGGATCGTGTCGCTGACGTGGAGGTTCGCGAACACCTGGTCGGAGACCCAGACGGCCTCGCGGACGTCCCCGCGTTCGGTCAGGGTCTGCTCGACGAGGCGGACGGCCGTGCCCTTGCCCGTCGCGTCCGGCCCGCTCAGCAGGAGACGCACCGGCCGCGGGGACTCCCCGGTGCGCAGGACCTCGGCGACCGCGGAGACGATCTCGGGCTGGCCGACCAGGTCGGCCGCCGCTTCGTCGGTCACCGCCACGGCCCGGGCCTCCTCGGCGGGCGGTACGCCGGCGAACGCCGCGGTCAGCGGGTTGACGACCGTACGGGCGCGGAACAGGCGGCGCAGGTCCATCTGGAACCCGCGCACCGGCAGCCGGCTCTTCGGGCTCACTGCACTCTCGGGCAGGCCCTGCGCGCACCCGGTGATCCGCAGGGCCATGTCCAGCCAGGCCCGGCAGGTGTCGGCCTCGCCGGCGACGAGGCCACGGGCGAGCCAGGACCGCACCTCCGCCTGCCACGGATCGACGCGGAAGCCCTCCCGCAGGTGCTGGAAGCGCTCCTGGACGCTCTCGTAGCGCTCGACGCCGACGGCGAAGGCGAGGTCCGCCGGAACGGTGGACACGTCGGCCTGCAGCAGCAGCCGGGCCAGCGCGGTGACGAGCGGGTCTCCGCCCGGGGCCGCCGCGAGGAGGCGCTCGTGCGCCGCGACCCAGCCCGCGCAGGCCCAGGTGAGGTAACTGGTCGGACCCGCCAGCTCCGGCAGCGCGGACAGGGTCTGGTCCGACAGATCGGACGCCCACCCCCGTTCGAGGTCGCCGTGCGGCGTCGTGAGGTCGCGGGCGCGTAGCTCCGGGTCCTCCGCGTGCCGGTCGAAGATCGCGATCAGGGCCCGGCGGCGCTCCTCGAGCGGCGGGATCCCGGCGAACACGTCCAAGGACTCGCGGGCGAGGGAGAACATCGTCTCGCGCAGTTCGACGTCGTCACCGGCGTTCTCCACCAGCCAGAGGCCGGGCGGCCGCAACCGGCCGCCCTGGCTGAACCAGGCGACCGGATCGCGCACCGGCGGCTCCGGCTTGGCCAGGAACTGCGCGAGCAGCTCGTAGTCGACGTCGCCGCGTGAGCCGGCCCGGATCGCCGACGCCCCGAGCAGGAAGGTCAGCAGCGACCACAGCTCCGCACCCGCCGCGGAGGTGCCCGTGGCGTAGAAGTCGCTGAGCCCGCCGGTCAGCGCCCTGGCGCGCTCGTCCGCGTCGAACTCGCGGGCACGCTCGCGGACCTCGTCGTACAGCCCGTCGGGGACACGCCAGGGACCGCATGCGTACACGTCCAGGACGGGCTCTTCGGTCAGCAGGACTTCGAGGTGTTCCGGTAGGCGTGGGGGACTCACGACGTAGACCTTACGACCCACTGGAGGAAGGGCGCAGCCCTCGGAAGGTCCGCCCGGTCAGCGCTCCCAGCCGCGGCGGCCGGGGTCGCGATGCTCGGCCGCGACGCGCAGCGGGTCGGCCGGGCGCACCGGCTGCTCCGTCTCGGAGTCGGGGGGCAACGGCAAGGTGAAGCCGATCTCCGCGGGCCGCCGCTCCAGCGCCTCCAGGTCCTCCACCGGGACGAGGGCCGCGAGCGGCTTGCCGTGCCGGGTCAGGAGGATCCGCTCGCCGGTGTAGCCGACACGGCTGACGAGCTCCGCGAGTTCGGCACGGGCCTGCGTCACTGGGACCTCTCGTGTCATGCAGGGATTCTATCATTCTGTACGTTCTTGCTATTCTGTACGGAACGCGTCGGGCGCCGGCGTGGACACCGCGCCACGCGCACAGGCGCGTGGCAGTCAAGGAGCGCAGATGGACCTTCCGACTCTCGAACCGCGCGCTCGGGTCACCGAGATCCCGCAGGACCTCCACTCCCAGCAGCTCTTCGGGCGGCTACTCGGACAGCGCATCGTCTTCATCGGCTCGGAGATCGACGACGAGCTCGCCAACCGCGTGTGCTCCGAGCTGCTCCTCCTCGCCGCCCAGGACGGCGAGCGCGACATCAAGGTCTTCATCAACTCGCCGGGCGGGTCGATGGACTCGATGTTCGCGATGTACGACGTGATGCAGTACCTGCCGAACGACGTCTCCACGGTCGCCCTCGGGATGGCCGCCTCGGCCGGGCAGTTCCTGCTCACCGCGGGCACCCGGGGCAAGCGCTACGCGCTGCGCAACACGCGGATCATGATGCACCAGCCGTCCGGCGGGATCCGGGGCACCGCCTCGGACATCAGGATCCAGGCGGAACAGAGCCTGCACATGAAGCACCGGTTCCTGCAGCTCATCGCCGAGCACACCGGCCGCCCGTACGAACAGATCGAGCACGACGCCGACCGCGACCGCTACTTCAGCGCCGAGGAGGCCCGGGAGTACGGCCTCATCGACCACGTCGTCACCAGCGCGCTCGAGGCCGGAGGTGTCGCCCCATGAGCGAGCGAATCATGAGCACAGCGCCTCTGGTCACTCCCCCGATGAAGGAGGGCGCGTGAGCAGCCCCATGACCGGCCGGTACGTCCTGCCGTCCTACGTCGAGCGCACCTCGTACGGAATGAAGGAGAGCAACCCGTACAACAAGCTGGTTCGAGGAGCGCATCGTCTTCGTCGGCGCGCCCCCGACGAGATCATCACCAGCCGCAAGCCCGGCTAGGACATCCCCTGGGGCTCCAACGCCGAGGATTTCCGTCGTCTGGGGCACGGAGATCCTCGGCGCAAGGAGGCGGCGCGTCAGCCGGCGGCGGCTCACTCGGTTCGGGAGGGTTCTCGCCGCCGCGAGGTGACACGTGTCTACGAGGCCGCGGACGGCCCGGAACCGGGGTGACCCGCGGGTGAGTAAACGGTCAGCCGGAGATCCCGGTCCTCGTTGGCCTGGAAGGTGGCGTAGTGACCCGCCGGACCGGTCACGGACGCCTGCGGGCTCGCAGGACGGCGTCGTGCACGGTGACCTCGTGGCCGTCGGGGTCGGTGGCCGGCCGGGGCCGGGCGTCGGCGACGACGACGTCCCACCGGTCGGGGTCGAGGCCGGCCGCGACCTCCTCGGCGGTGAAGAACAGCTCCGGGAGCGGCGGACGCCCGACCGTGGTCTCCAGATCCGACGGGTGGTGGCCGACGATGAGCAGCGTGCCGCCCGGCGCGACGGCCGCCGCCATCCGTCGGAAGAACGCCTCGCGTGATCCGGCCAGGTGCACGTAGTGGGTAGAGACGAGATCGAACCGCTCCCCGGGGGGCGTCCAGTCGGTCAGGTCGGCCTGCGTCCAGTCGATCCGGCCTGCGATGTCGGCGTCGAGGGACTCGGCGTGCTCCCGCGCGCGGCGGAGCGCGGTGGTGGCGAAGTCGACCGCCGTGACCCGCCAGCCGCGAGAGGCGAGCCAGATGGCGTCGGCGCCCTCGCCGCAACCCGCGTCCAGGGCCGTGCCGGGCGCGAGCTCCCCGGCCTCCGCCATGAGCTGTGGATTGGGCCGCCCGCTCCAGACCGCGGTGTGGCCGCCGTAACGCTCTTCCCAGAAGTCCTTGCCGAACTGTTCGGACATGAAGGTTCCCTTTCGTCGTTTCACAGGCCGTGGCGACGGTCGCCCATCGCCTGTTCGCAGAGGCGCGCCTCGGACTCGGCCGAGAACGGGTCACGGTACGCGGCGACCGCCTGGCGGGTCTCCTCGTCGATCAGGTCCGCGTTGATCTGGGCCGCCGCCATGGTGCCCGCCGCGGCGGCGGCACCGACCTGGGCGGCCGGATCGGTGATGTTCCCCGCGACCCACACCCCGGGCACTTCGGTACGACCGGCCTCGGAGGGGATGTACTCGCCGATCCCCGAAGGATGTTCGACCGGGCGCAGTCCGAGCCCGGCCAGGAAGCCCGCGCGCACCGCCATCCGCGACGAGACCGCCAGCGCCTCACGCGCGACCACCGTGCCGTCGCTCAGCCGTACACCCACGAGGCGGTCGCCGGCGATCTCCAGCGACGCGACCTCGCCGGTCACAATGCCGATACCGCGGGCGGCCAACCGCTCCGCGTCCTCCCCGGTCGGCGGCATCGTGTGGGAGAAGAACACGACGTCGGCGCTCAACTGCCGGAACAGCAACGCCTGGTGGACCGACAGCGGGCCGGTGGCCAGCACGCCTATGGCCTGGTCACGCACCTCCCAGCCGTGGCAGTACGGGCAGTGCACGACCTCCCGGCCCCAGCGAGCGCGCAGTCCCGGGACGTCCGGGAGTTCGTCGACCAGACCGGTGGCCACCAGCAGCCGGCGCGCATGGACCGCCCGGCCGTCGGCCAGCGTCACCACGAACCCATCGTCGTCACGAGCCACGGCGTCCACCTCGCCGGGCACCACCTGGCCGCCGTAGCCGCGGACCTCCGCCCGGCCGCGCTCCAGCAGCTCGGCCGGCGGGATCCCGTCGCGCGACAGGAACCCGTGCACTCCCGCGGCCGGGGCGTTGCGCGGGCTTCCCGCGTCGATCACCACGACCGACCGCCGCGACCGAGCGAGCGTCAGCCCCCCGCTCAGGCCCGCGGCGCCACCGCCGACCACCACCACGTCATAGCCGTCCCTCAGCCGATCGGTCACTCTGACCACCTCCAGGGTGAGCATGCGAGCCGATTGGCCATTGCCGCAACTCTCGTTGCCGCTATGGCAAACTGGCGGCATGGACGACGACCTCGACCAGGCACTCGTGGCGGTCGGACCCCGGCTGCGCGCGCTCCGCCGGCAGCGCGAGACCACGCTCGCCGAACTCTCCGCGGCGACCGGCATCTCGGTGAGCACCCTGTCCCGGCTGGAGTCCGG
>JBJMIW010000188.1:0-35992 GCA_045806665.1 Actinoallomurus sp. | reverse complement strand
CGCTCACCTACCCCGGACGCCGGCCGCCGGGATCGGGTCTCCTCCTCGACGGATGCTTCCTCGACGTCCGCGCGCTCCCTGCTCCGCCCTGTCTTCACGCCGCGGGCACCGTCGACGTCGTCCCTCGTACGCCGGCGTCACCCTCCGAAGCCGTCCCGCCCGGACACTGGATCCTGGACGCCTCCGCGGTGCCGCCCCAGGTGTTCGGCAGGCCGGAGATCCCGCTCGATGAGGCCCTCCGCGCCTGCGTCCGTCCGGTCATGGCCGATCGCCGCCCGGTGCTCGCCGTAGGCTCGAACGCGTCACCGGCCCAGATCGTCAGGAAGCTGGCGGGGCGGGTGCGCGTGGTGGTGCCGATGACGTGCGCCCGCGTGTCCGGGCTGACCGCGGGCGTCTCAGCGCACGTGAGCCGACCGGGGTACGTTCCGGCGGTCCCGGTGCTCGCGCCGGGTTCGACCACCGAGCTGTTCGTCCTGTGGCTGGACGTCGAGCAGCTGGCCGCCGTCGATCGTACGGAGCCGAACTACCACCGGGCGTGGCTGCCCGCGTCGGTGACCGTCTCGCTGCCCGGCCTGGGGCCGCTGCGCTGTCATCTCTACGCCGGGCGGCACGGCTGCCTCGTCGACGCCAGCGGCGCCCCGATCCGCCTGGCCGGTCAGCCGGACCTGCTGGCCGGGCTGCTCGCCGCCTCGCCCGCGCTGGCCCGGCTCACCGGCGCCCGGACCGCGGCGGAGTTCGTCACCCGCACCCGCTCCGACCCGGGGCTGCGCGACGAGGTCCGGCGGCTGTGGCGCCGCGAGGGAAAGGTTCTCGACCAGCCGGAGCTCACCGCGGGCCGGATCGCGGCGCCCTGATCAATCGCCGACCGCGCCGTCGATCAGCTCCCGGACGAGGAGCTGGTCGTGTTCCTGCGGAGGCCTGGAAGCCAGTCGCAGTTCAGTGTCCCGCTGTGGTCGGCGCAGCCGTCGAGCGATCCGATCCGGACCGTCGTCGACGCGGTGCACTCGGCGCCCGGGGCGCGCCACGGCATCGAGGATCTGGCCGCGAGGGCCGGCCTGAGCCCTCGCCACCTGCAACGCCACTTCACCGCGGAGCTCGGCGTGCCACCGGCGGCGTACGTCCTCGTGACCACGCAGGGCGTCTCGGCCGGGATCGACATGGCGCTGTGGCTGATCGGCCGCCTGCACGGCAGGGAACATGCCCGGTCGGTCCGCAGGGAGATCCAGTACGAGCCCGCTCCGCCCTACCTCGCCGACGAGCCGGTCGTCGTCTGACCGGGCCCGGGGCGACCGCGCGGCGCCGGGCCAGGATCACCAGCGCAAATGCCCTTCCGTGGGGAGCGCTTATCGGAGAATGTGGTCAGTGTCACAAGACAGCGGGAGTACCCCATCGATCCGATTGTCAGCTGCTATCTATGCGGAAGGCTCGGCGTGCGCGGAACCGTGAGAGGCGGGGAGCCGGGAGCTCTGCGTCCCGTCGGGCCGTCCGCTAGGGTATATTGCGTCGCAAGTTTCACTAAACGGTGTGACGACGATTTCTTGACACCATTACGGCCGACCTCTATAACGGTTATGCCAAGGTAGTAACGCGGGGCCGGGGAAGTCTCACCGGCCCGGCTGGGGAGGAACAAGGTGCCCGGGCCCGGAAGTGGCACGGTTCGTAACCGCAGACTGGCCACGGAGCTGCGCCGCCTCCGCGAGAGAGCTGAACTGACCGGCGATGACGTCGCCGACCGTCTCGGATGGTCGGCGTCCAAGGTCAGCCGTATCGAGAATGCCCGCCAAGCCCCCCGTCTAGGAGACGTGAGGAGCTTGTTGGACCTCTACCGTGTCGAGGATTCTTATCGCGACCAGCTTCTCCAGCTGGCCCGGGACGCCGTGCGCAAAGGGTGGTGGGAGGCGTACTCCGACGCCCTTCCCGAGTCGTACGCCTCCTACATCGGGCTGGAGATGGAGGCGGAGGAGATCCGCCAGTGGGAGACCCAGGTCATCCCCGGCCTGCTGCAGACGGAGGCGTACGCCTCGGCCGTCGAGGAGTGGTCGCACTCGATCGAGGTGATCCCGCCGAGCCGCGTGGACGCGCGCGTCGAGACCCGGCTGCAACGTCAGTCCGTGCTCACCCGAGAGGCGCCGCTGCGGATGTCTCTCGTCCTGGACGAATCCACCCTTCTGCGCCGTTACGGGGACGCGAACGTCATGCGAGAACAGCTCGAACACCTCGTCGAGCTCGCCGTGCTGCCGAACCTCACCCTCCAAGTGCTTCCACTTGATGGACCCCATCCCATCGCTACGGGGTCCTTCACGCTTCTGCAATTCCCGCAGGTGGGCGGGATTAAGTTCCACGATGTCACATATATCGAGCAACAAAACGGATGCTCATATCTCGAAGAAGAGACCGAAACCTACCGGCATAGGCTCAGCTTCGAACGACTCAGTGCAGAGGCGCTCGGGCAGTCGGAGTCCCTGGAGCTGATCTCCAGGATCGCCCGGGATGCGTGGAGTTCAAACGAGGGGAGGTGATACTGATGGAGGAAGTGACTGAGCATCCCGGCGTCATCTGGCGCAAAGGATCCCGAAGCATGGCCAATGGGACATGTGTCGAGGTCGCGTCCGTGCCGCTGACCGCGCCGGAAGACGGTTCGGCCGGTGCGATGGAGTAGCGCCACAACTTAACAAAGACGAATAATTCTGATCGCTCGCAATCATCATTATTGTGAGCGATTATGTTGTGAAATAGGGGTCCACTTCCTTCGCGCCAGCGCGAAGGAAGTGGACTCTCCTGGACGATCTCGCTGGAGTTATGAGGTCTGCAGGGCCTCGAGCGAGTGAGGCGCCGGCCGATGCCGGATGCCGTGCACGACCGCGACATGGGCGCTCAGCCGAGGAAGTCGAAGCGGGTGACGGACCGCGCGGCCCGGTAGGCCGCCCAGCTCAGCGCCAGGTCCTGCCACGGCAGGCCGACCGGTGCGTAGACGGTGACCTCCGACGCTCCCGTACGGCCCTCGACCGCACCGCGCATGACGTCCGAGATCACCCCGGCGGCGTCCTCCCGGGTCAGGCCCGCGTTGCCGAGCGCGCCCATCGCCACGGCCAGGTCCAGGTCGTCGACGAACGAACGGCTCGTCCGCAGCAGGTCGGCCGACAGCTCCGCCTTGCCTGGCTCGTCCGCGCCGAAGGAGGTGATGTGCGTCCCCGGCGCGACGTCGCCGGCGCGCAGCAGCGGCGTTCTCGCCCAGGTCGCGGTCACGATGATCGCGGCCTCTCCGATGCCGGGCCGGCTGTCGCCACCCGTCCGGCCGCGTCGCCGGCCGGAACGGCCTGCCCGCCGTGCCGGGCGGCGAACGCCGCGGCCCGCGCCGGGTCGATGTCGACGACGGCCAGGTCGCGGATCGGCCGGAGGCGGCGAAGGCCGGTGACCACCAGGTCGGCCTGGGCGCCGGCCCCGATCACCGCCACCGTGTCCGCGTCCGGCCGGGCGAGAACGTCCGTGCCGAGCGCCGCGGCGAGACCGGTGCGCCAGGCGGTCACGGCCGTCGAGTCGAGCAGCGCCAGCAGCTCACCGGTCCGCAAGTCGTGCAGGCAGATGACGCCCCGCAAGGCGGGCATCGCCCCCGGGAACTTGGCGTTGACCTTCACCGTGTAGGCGGGCACACCCTCGATCAGCCCCGGAATCAGCGCGGTCGCGGTGCCGGGCCCGGACAGGTCCGTACGGACGCGCTGGGGCCGGACGGGGCCGGGGCCGCGAGGAAGCCGGCGCGGAGCGCGTCGAGGCACGCCTGGGGGGCCAGAACGGTCTCCAGGTCGCTGCGGCTCAGCAGTACGGTCACTCGACGATCTTCGTGCACCTACGTGGAGGGCACCGCGCGGGGACGGCCGGCAACCGCGGGTTCGGCTCACCGGGGGCCGCGCGGTCCCGGAAACGGCTCACCGAGGGCCGCCGCCGCGGGTTCGGCCACCGGGGGCAGCGCACCGCTGGGAACGGCTCACGAGACCGCCGCCGTGGGGTTCGGCTCACCGAGCGCGGTCGGCCGCCGGGATCGCCGCCCCGGGGATCGTCGGCGCGTGGCCGGACACCCCGTGGGCGGGCCGCCGTGGCGTCCGGGGAGGAGCCGGTCATAGGTTTCTGCCATGGACTCTCGACGCCGGGTGCCGCGTACGGACGCCGTCCTCGCCGACCCGCGCCTCACCGAGGCGACCCTCCGGCTGGGGCGCGGCATCGTGAAGTCGGCCGTCGCGGCGGCGCAGGAGCGCGCGCGGCGCGGCGAGATCGCCGCCGAGCGCGTCGCGGACGCGGCCGTGGCGGCGCTGCCGTCGCATGCCACGACCCTGCGACCCGTGATCAACGCGACGGGCGTCCTCCTGCACACCAACCTGGGACGTGCCCCGCTGTCCGCGGCCGCCCGGGACGCGGTGCTCGCCGCGGCGGGCTGCACCGACGTCGAGTACGACCTGACGACCGGGCAACGGAGCCGGCGGGGCGCCGGCGCCCTCACCGCGCTCGCGGAGGCGTGCCCGGCGGCCGAGGCGGTCCACGCCGTGAACAACAACGCCGCCGCCCTCGTGCTGGCCGCCACCGCCCTCGCGCGCGACCGGGAGATCGTCATCAGCCGCGGCGAGATGGTGGAGATCGGGGACGGTTTCCGCCTGCCCGACCTGCTCGTCTCGACCGGTGCGCGGCTCCGCGAGGTCGGCACGACCAACCGCACGACGGCCGCCGACTACGCGGCCGTGCTCGGCCCCGAGATCGGGTTCGTGCTGAAGGTCCATCCCTCCAACTTCCGGATCGAGGGCTTCACCGCGCAGCCCCCGGTGCGGGAGCTGGCGGGCCTCGGCGTCCCAGTCGTCGTCGACATCGGCTCCGGGCTGCTCGCCGCCGACCCCGTCCTGCCCGAGGAGCCGGACGTCGCCACCGTCCTGCGAGAGGGCGCCGACCTCGTCACCGCCAGTGGCGACAAGCTGCTGGGCGGCCCCCAGGCCGGGCTGCTGCTGGGCCGTGCCGACCTCATCGAACGCCTGCGGCGTCATCCCCTCGCCCGCGCCCTGCGCGTCGACAAGCTCACCCTCGCTGCGCTGGAAGCGACCGTCCGCGGTCCCCGGACGCCCACCGCCCACGCCCTGCACGCCGACGCCCGTGTCCTCCGGCATCGGGCCGAGCAGCTCGCCGAGCGGCTGTCCGAGCGCCTCCCCGAGCACGATGCCCGGGCCGTCGAATCCACGGCCCGGGTCGGCGGCGGGGGAGCGCCCGGCGTCGAGTTGCCCAGCGCGGCCGTCAGCCTCCCATCGTCGTACACCGTCCCGCTCCGCCGGGCCGGCATCGTCGGCCGGCTGGAGTCCGGCCGCCTCCTCCTCGACCTGCGCAGCGTCCCCGACGACATCGGGGACGCCGAGCTCGCCCTGCGGATCGAACGGGCGGGCGCAGCGGGGGAGGGGCGCCCGTGCATGTGATCGCCACGGCCGGTCACGTCGACCACGGCAAGTCCACGCTCGTACGGGCGCTGACCGGGATGGAGCCGGACCGCTGGGCCGAGGAGCGCCGCCGCGGCATGACGATCGGTCTCGGGTACGCCTGGACGACGCTGCCGTCGGGGGAGCGAATCGCGTTCGTCGACGTCCCAGGCCACGAGCGGTTCGTCACCACGATGCTCGCCGGGGTCGGGCCGGTGCCCGCCGTGATCTTCGTGGTCGCCGCCGACGAGGGCTGGATGCCCCAGTCTGCCGAGCATCTCGCGGCGATCGACGCCCTGGGTGTCCGCCACGGCCTGCTCGTCGTCACCCGTGCCGACCTGGCGGACCCCGGCCCCGCCCGTGACCAGGCGGCCGAGGAGATCGGCCGCACCCGCCTGGGACGGGTCGAGGCGGTCGCCGTGAGCGGTGCCACCGGGGCGGGCCTGCCCGACCTGCGGGACGCCATCGACCGGCTCGTCGCGCGGATCCCCCCGCCGGACACGACCGCGCCCGTGCGGGTCTGGGTCGACCGGGTGTTCACCATCAAGGGCAGCGGCACGGTGGTCACCGGCACCCTGCCCGCCGGGACGGTCCGTGTCGGCGCGGAACTCCGTCTCAACGGCAGGCCGGTACGGGTGCGGGCACTGCAGACGCTGAAGGAGACCGCCGACACCGTCTCCGCCGTCGCCCGCGTCGCCATCAACCTGCGCGGCGTCGACCGCGACGAGGTCGCGCGCGGAATGGCGCTGACGAGCGACGAGTGGACGGTCACCGACCTCATCGACGTGCGCGTCCACGGCACCGAGGCCCGGACGCTGCCGCGCCAGCCGGTGCTGCATGTCGGCTCCGCGGCCGTTCCCGTACGCCTGCGTCCCCTCGGGGAGGACACGGCGCGGCTGACGCTCACCCGGCCGCTGCCCCTGCACATCGCCGACCGGGCGCTGCTCCGCGACCCCGGTGCGCGGCGCGTCGCCGGGGTCACCGTGCTCGACGTACGGCCTCCGGCGCTGCGCCGGCGGGGCGCCGCCGCCGACCGTGCGCGCGAGCTCGCGGACGGCACTCCGGATGCCGGGGCGCTGCTGCGCCGGCATGGGCTCATCCGGATTCCCGACCTGCGGGCCATGGGCGTCGCCGCCGACGCCGAGCCGGTCGCCGGGGACTGGCTGGCCGACCCGGAGCACTGGACCGTGCTACGCCGCCGGTTGGCTGAGGAGGTCGAGCGCCACGACGCCGCCGACCCGCTGGACCCGGGACTTCCTGTCGAAGCGGCGCGGGCCCTGCTGGGCCTGCCCGACCGGCGGCTCGTTGACGCGCTGGCCCGCCCGCCGCTCCGCCTGGAGGGCGGCCGGGTCCGGAGGCCGGCCGCGGTGAGCCTTCCGGCGGCGGTCGCCGACGCGGTGCGGCGGCTGCGCGAGGAACTGGAGCAGGATCCGTTCCACGCCCCGGAGGCCGACCGGCTCGCGGAGCTGGGTCTCACCGGCCGTGCCCTCGGCGCGGCCGTGCGCGCGGGCGCGCTGCTGAAGATCGCCGACGGCATCGTCCTGCTGCCCGGCGCGGACGTCGACGCGGGGCGCGTCCTGGCCGGGCTGCCGCAGCCGTTCACCGTGAGCGAGGCACGTCGGGCCCTGGGGACGAGCCGGCGTGTGGCCGTCCCGCTGCTGGAACACCTCGACCGGCGCGGCCTGACCGAACGCACCGGTGACCGCCGCCGCGTCCGCTGACCGCCGCGGGGCATTAATTAGGTTGAACCGGACACGCCATCTCTGGCGTCATAGATCCGGCTCACCGATGATCTGGAGAGGAGATGGTGATGCCGTACCGCACGATGAAGGGCGGCCACGTTCCGATCCGGATGTGGACCGACCCGGAGGACGTCGAGTCGGTCGCGCTCGACCAACTGCGCAACGTGTCCCGCCTGCCGTGGGTGCACGGCCTCGCCGTCATGCCGGACGTGCACTACGGGAAGGGCGCGACGGTCGGCTCGGTGATCGCGATGCGGGACGCCGTGGCGCCGGCCGCGGTCGGCGTGGACATCGGCTGCGGGATGACCGCGGTCAAGTCCAGCCTCACCGTCGCGGACCTGCCGGACGACCTCAGCCGCCTGCGAGCGAAGATCGAGAAGGCCGTCCCGGTCGGGCGCGGGGCGCACAAGGAGCCCGTCGAGCCGTCGGCGGTTCCCGGGCTGAAGGAACGCGGCTGGTACGAGTTCTGGAAGCGGTACGACGAGCTCGCGCCGGTCGCGCGCTCCCGCCGGGGGAAGGCGACCTCGCAGCTGGGCACGCTCGGCTCGGGCAACCACTTCCTGGAGGTCTGCGCCGACGACGAGGGCTCGGTCTGGATCGTGCTGCACTCCGGCTCCCGCAACATCGGCAAGGAGCTGGCGGAGCACCACATCGAGGCCGCGATGCGCCTGCCGCACAACCAGGACCTGCCCGACCGCGACCTCGCGGTGTTCATCAACGGCACCCGCAAGATGGAGGAGTACCGCCGGGACCTGTTCTGGGCGCAGGACTACGCGCGGCGCAACCGCGCGGTCATGATGGCCCTCACCCAGAACGTCGTCACGCGGTTCTTCGCCGGCAAGCGGGTCCGCTGGGACGACGTGATCTCCTGCCACCACAACTACGTGGCCGAGGAGGTCTACGACGGAGTCGAACTGCTCGTCACCCGGAAGGGAGCGATACGAGCGGGCGACGGTGACCTCGGGATCATCCCGGGCTCGATGGCGACCGGCACGTACATCGTGCGCGGGCTCGGCAACGAGAAGGCCTTCAACTCCGCGTCGCACGGCGCGGGCCGGAGGATGAGCCGCAACCAGGCGAAGCGGTCGTTCACCGTCGACGACCTGATCGAGCAGACCAAGGGCGTCGAGTGCCGGAAGGACTCCGGCGTGATCGATGAGATCCCGGGGGCCTACAAGGACATCGAGTCGGTGATGGAGGCGCAGTCCGACCTCGTCGAGGTCGTCGCCCACCTGCGCCAGCTCATCTGCGTGAAGGGCTGACGGCACGCCCGCCGGGGTCCGGCCCGGGGGACGTCCTGGAGGCTCACCGGGAGCCGTTGAGCCGTCTCCGCCGGGAAGGGGGGACGGCTCCGGCGTCACGTCACACACCCGTAGCCCTGCTCAATGATCAGGCGCGCCAGCCGAAGACGCGCACGGACGCGCACCCTCGTGCCAGATCCCGCATGCCACTGACCGAAGACCAAGCGGAAGGGCGCCCTTACTTGGAAAAGACGCCGTTCGTTAGCGGGATCTCATGGGAGATAAACCGGCAAAGTTTAAAGCGGGCTAGATGGCCGGACAAATGCGTGACTGTGCGGCATCTTGCGGATATGGCGAACTGTAATTCACGCCTTCGGGTTGAAGATCGGTTGGGCTTGCCCTCGCCTCGCACGGGTAGATAGCCGGTCGTCAATAAGAAATACACGATCAGGGGGATCCGTGAAACATGCTCGATCCGTGACCGGTCTTCTTGTCGGCCCGGCCATCGCTATCGGAGTGCTGGCGGGCGCCTCGCAGGCAGCACACGCCGCCACGCCCGCGAAACCTGCCTCCTATGCTCCGAGCGACAACGACAGGGGTCCGGGTTGGGGGCGCGACCGGGACCACGGTTAGGGACGCGACCGGGACCACGGTTGGGGACGCAACCGGGACCACGGCTGGGGGCGCCGAGGCCCGCGCTGGGGCTACTAGCCCTACGGTCCAGGCGCCAGCTACTAGCACCAGGCCCGCCGATGAGGCCATAGCGCGGGACGCAAGTGAGCGTCCGACGGCCCCTGGCCACCGTCTGGCGAAACGAGCGGATCCACAGGTCGGAATACGTACTCGCAGGTGAGCGCCCCACGCTTATAGGCGGGGCGCTCACGGATGCCGCAGTACTAATTTGCCGGCCACGGTATGGTGCCAGGAGAGATTCCGCTCTCTGCGCCCGCCGTGCCCCGGATTAAACGAGCAAGTGTTTGCGCTCGCGATTACCGAGCATTCGGTACGTGACTTCGCTCGGAGCCGGCCCGGCTCATTCGGCGGGGACGGAGCCGTCAGGCCGCACCCACCTGAAATCAGACGGGAACGACCACGGTGCTATGGCGCGATGCCTGACGGATGCGATTGGACGCCGAGGCTCCAGCGGACTCCCTGACGCGGTGAAGGCCACGGCCACACGGTGCACTCGACCTCGACCGCCGCTCCATCGGTCACCTTCGGCAGCGGGGGCGGGTCGGCTGGGCGGACGCCGCGGGCGGCGAGTGCGGCCAGATCAGCGGTGGACAGGTGCGAGCGCAGGCTCTTGATCCGGATTCCGCCGCGGTCAGGTGGATCATCTCGGTATCGGCCCAGAACGTGACCGTCACCCCGCCCGGTCCGGGCCCAGTCAGAACTGGACGGCACGCCGGGCGGGCGGATCCGAAGGTTCACCGGGAGCGGTCGAGCCGTCCCCAGCTGAGAGGGGGGACGGCTCCGGCGTGCTCACCGCCGCGTCATGCCTTCTCCGGTG
This sequence comes from Actinoallomurus sp., assembly GCA_045806665.1. Lineage (GTDB taxonomy): Bacteria > Actinomycetota > Actinomycetes > Streptosporangiales > Streptosporangiaceae > Actinoallomurus. Next base: position 26,055 of record JBJMIW010000188.1, on the reverse strand, counting down.
GCGGCTCGCCACTGTGCCCGATCAGTCCATCCAGGGCTTGAAAGCGCCGACCTTGATCTGGAGCTCGGGTACTTGGACTTCGACCGTACGGGCGCGAAGGTCCCGCCTTGGGACAGCACCCTGACACGGACGTACGCCGGGCGGACGGGATGCGCACCGCCGGTCGTGAAGGTCAGGTGGAACACCGCCTGGTGCTTGGGCCCGACGAGGGCCTTGCCGGGCGCTCCCGCGTAAAAGCCGATGACCCGGTGCTTCTTGTCGAGCAGCTGGACGAGCGGCCGACCGCTGAGGAGGCAGGTCTTCTTGCCCTTGCTGCTGATCGAGAGGGGGCCGCAGGGACAGGGGCCCCGTCCAGGACCATGATCATCTAAGCGTGAGGGATGAAGCGCGTTTTACCGGGAATTGCTACAAAATCCGCATTCCGTGACGGGGGGCCGCGCGCGCAGACTGTCGGTGTGACGACATAGGCTGAGTGTCCGTATCGACAGAGGGGGTTTGTCCTTGCTGGTAGACGGGTTCGGCCGGGTGGCGACCGATCTTCGCGTGTCCCTCACCGACCGCTGCAACCTGCGGTGCACCTACTGCATGCCCCCGGAAGGCCTCGAGTGGCTGCCCAAACCGGAGCTCCTCACCGACGACGAGGTGGTCCGGCTGGTCACGGTCGGCGTCCAACGCCTCGGCATCACCGAGGTGCGCTACACCGGAGGCGAGCCGCTGCTCCGCAGGGGCCTGGTCGACCTCGTGGCGCGCACCACCGCGCTGCGCCCGCGCCCACAGGTGTCGCTGACGACGAACGGCATCGGCCTGGCCCGGCTCGCCGAGCCCCTGCGCGAGGCGGGGCTGGACCGCGTCAACGTCTCCCTCGACACCCTGGACCGTGACACGTTCAAGCGACTCTCGCACCGGGACCGGCTGCCGGACGTGCTCGCCGGCCTCGCCGCCGCCGAGCGTGCCGGACTGCGGCCGGTCAAGGTGAACACCGTGCTGATGCGGGACATCAACGACCACCAGGCGGTGCCCCTGCTTCGCTTCTGCCTGGAGCAGGGGTACGAGCTGCGGTTCATCGAGCAGATGCCCCTCGACGCCCAGCACGGCTGGCGGCGCGACGGCATGGTCACCGCGGACGAGATCCTCGATCGGCTGGCGGCGGAGTTCACGCTGGTGCCGGACGACGCGGCCGTGCGCGGCAGCGCCCCGGCCGAGACGTTCATCGTCGACGGCGGCCCGGCCCGGGTCGGCGTCATCGGCTCGGTCACCCGGCCGTTCTGCGGAGCGTGCGACCGGGTCCGGCTCACCGCGGACGGCCAGATCCGCAACTGCCTGTTCGCCCGCGAGGAGTCCGACCTGCGCGCCGCCCTGCGCTCCGGCGCCTCCGACCGCGAACTCGCCGAGCGCTGGACGGCCGCCGTGGCGGCCAAGCGCGCCGGCCACGGCATCGACGACGTCGGCTTCCTGCAGCCCGCCCGTCCGATGTCCGCGATCGGGGGGTAGAAAGGACGGCGTGACCGAGCAGCCGCAGGAACACCGGGTCGAGATCACCGTGCCGCCCGACCACGAGGTCGGCGTGTACGCCGGGTTCGCGTCCGTGTGGCGCACCCAGGACTCGTTCGTCATCGACTTCTCCACCGCCGTGCGCCCGCCGGAGGTCATGGAGGACGCCGACAGCGGCACCTCGTACGTCCACGTCCCCGCCCAGGTGGTGTCCCGCGTGCGGATCCCGCCGAGCCAGGTGTGGGAGCTGATGAAGGCCCTCGAGCAGAACCTCAGCGCCTACGAGCGGGAGAGCGGCAAGAGCGCGCATGACGACGGCTGAGCCGTACGACGCCGTGATCCTCGCCGGCGGGGCGGCCGCGCGGCTGCGCGGCGCCGACAAGCCCGGTCTGCTCGTCGGCGGCCGGGCGCTGGTCTCACGTGTCGCCGTGGCGGTGGCCGGCGCGCAGCGGATCGTGCTCGTCGGGCCGGCCCGTGCGGAGCTGCCCGAGGCCATCACCGTCCGGGAGGACCCGCCGGGAGCCGGACCGGTGCCGGCCCTGCGTACCGGGCTGGAGTCGGTCCACGCGCCCTGGGTGGCGGTACTCGCCGCCGACCTTCCGTTCCTCACCGCCGATGACGTCGACGCCCTGCGTGACCAGGCGTACGACCGGTCGGGAGCGGTGTTCGTCGACGACGGTGACAGACCCCAGTGGCTGACCGGGGTCTGGCGGACGGTGACGCTGCGCGCCGCGCTGGCGGGATATCCCGGCGCGTCCTTGCGCGGGCTGATGAGCCCGCTCGACCCGGCCCGCGTACGGGCGGCCGAGCGCCGCCGGCCCGCGTGGTACGACTGTGACACTGATGACGACGTCGCGCAGGCGTCCCGATTGATCGAGGAGTACGGTGCTTGACGAGTGGCTCGACACGGCATGCGCGGAGCTGGGCATCGACCGCGCCGACGTGGATCGCGATCTGATCCTCGACCTCGCGCGCGACGTCGCGCACGGAGTGGCCCGGCCCGCCGCTCCCCTCACGACTTACCTGCTCGGGCTGGCCGTTGGACGCGGCGAGCCCGCACGGGATGCGGCGGCCCGCGTCACCGCTCTCGCCACCGAGTGGCCGGCGCGCCGCTGAGGGCGAGCCGGCGTCGTCGAACGGCGCCGGTCATTGCGGACGCCGGCGGCGGACGGCCATGGCCGCCACCACCGTGAGGGCGACGGCCAGGGGCAGCGCCGGCGCCGCCGGACGTGCCCAGGTCAGCAGCGCCGCCTCCAGCGCGGCACCGCCCAGGGCGGCCGCCAGCACGGCGAAGCGCCGGCGCATGGTGGGCCGGGATCCGGTCGTGGCGACCTCGGTCATCAGCGAGGTGGCGCGTCGGCCGCCCCGGAACCCAGCGCGAGCAGGAAGATCGCCGTCGTCACGGTCCTCGGCCGGGGCGCGGACGCCGGCCGCGCGAACCACCCGGGCCGCAACGACCAGGCCGGCCACCGGGCGCGCGTGGACCACGCGAATCGTCTCCCTGGGCTCACGCAGGTCGTGTTCCCGCCCCGCGACCGTTCCATCGCCGGCCCTCCGTACGGTCCGGTGCGGCGTCTAGCGAATCTCGTCCACCGGAACGGCGTCGCGCAGGAAACCCCGGCGGGCGAGGAACGCGCTGAGATGCTCCTTGTGCTCGTCGCAGGCCAGCCAGACCTTGCGCCGGTCGGGATCGTGGATCTTCGGGTTGTTCCAGCGCAGAGCCCAGCGGGCGTCGGCCCGGCAGCCCTTGGCGGAGCACTGGAGGGGTTCAGGAGCGGTCACCTCCCCAGTCTGGCGGATCCGAAAAGCGTCCGATGACCACGGTCACCGGTGAAACCGCCGATGCCCTTCCGCGCTGGTCACCCGAAATGCCGTACCTCTCCGTGTTTAGACAGTTTTGTTTGCGTTGCGGGCGGCGGGGTAGACGGGGCGCAACGGTTGAGCAGGCAGCCGACCCCGCGCGGGTAAGGCTGCCGCTCGCCCGGGGCCGGCGGACAAGGAGGCATCGTGCCGCCCCATCGTGGGTCCCGTGACGTCATCGACGTGCTGACGCGGGATCACCGTCGCGTCGAGGACATGTTCGTTCGCGTCATCGCGCTTCCGCCCGGCGACAGACGGCGCCGCTACGTCGTCGCCGGAGTGATCACAGAGCTCATGCGCCACACCGCGGCCGAAGAGGAATACCTCTATCCGGCCGTCCGCGCCCACGTGCCGGACGGGGACCGGCTGGCCGCGGAGAAGATCGCCGACCACGCTCGCACGCGGAAGACGATCAGGGAGCTGGACGGACTGGATCCGGCCGACGCGCGATTCGACGCGATCTTCCGCCGCCTCGCCGGGGCGACCCGCGACCACCTGGAGGATGAGGAGACGAGCCTCTTCCCGCGCCTGGCCGGCGCCTGCGATCCCGCCACGCTTCACGACCTCGGCGTCAAGGTCGAACGCGCCAAGCGGGGGACACCCGTGTGGCCGTGCACCGGCATGGCCGAGGAGCCTCCGCTGGACGGCTGGGGCGGTCCCGGCGCGTACGACCACGCGGGCCCGGGACTGGACGGATGGCCGGGCCCCGGACCGTTCACAAGGTGAACAGGAGCAGCCCGAAGAACGCCACCCCCGCGGTGAGCCAGGCGGCGTAGTCCCCGACGTGCCCGGAGTGCGCCGCTCGCAGCCGGGCGGTCACGGGCCGCAAGGGGTGGGGTACGCGGTCCCGCAGGCTGAGCACCGCGACCAGCGCCGCCAGTACGACACCGGACACTCCGCTCACGACGCCCGCCGTGGTCCACGGGTGGGGGGTGGTGGACGCCGCCCGCCAGACCCCGCCGGAGAGCACCGCCGACATGTAACCGCGGTGATCGACGAAGAGCGCCGCCGCGTGCGACAGCCCGCGGCCGAGTCCGGTGAACAGCCCCAGAAGGACGGCGCCCAAGACGAGGACGACGCCCGGTGCGAGCATGGTCCAGGGCAGGCGCAGCAGGCGCGGCCCCGTCTCGGTGTCCTCATGCTCGGACGCGCCGTCGCCACCCGGGCCGACCCCCCGGAAGACACGGAGCCAGACCCGCAGCACCGCACCGGCCGTGAGCGCCGAGGCCAGCACCCCGACCGGCGCGGCCCACCACCAGCCGGCGTGCCCGGCCGCCTCGTCCATGAGCGCCTTGCCCGTCCACAGACCCGAGGGCGGCACTCCCGCCAGGCCGAGCCCGCCGAGGAGGAAGACCGCGCCGGACACCCGCATCGTGCGCCCGCGCCCGTGCAGTTCCCGCTCGTCGAGGGTCTCGAACTTGTTGAGCAGCGTTCCCGCGGCGAGGAACAGCGCGGACTTCACGCCCGCATGGCCGAGCACGTAGTACGCCGCGCCGGCCAGGGAGTCGCGGTCGAGGGCCGCGACGCCGAGCAGCACGAGGCCCACGTGGCTGACGGTCGAGTACGCCAGCAGCCGCTTGACGTGCCGCTGCATGACGCACATCACCGCGCCCAGCAGGGCCGTGGCGACCCCGAGCACGGCCAGGGCCGGCCCGGCCCCGGGCAGAGCCCCCGCGAACATCGCCCAGTATGTCCGCGCGATCGCGTAGACGCCGAGCTCGACCATGATCCCCGAGAACAGCACGCACACCGGCGTCGGCGCGACCGCGTGGGCGTCCGCCAGCCAGAAGTGGAACGGCACCGCCGCCGACTTCACCAGAAAGCCGGTGCAGACCAGGACGAACGCGACGGTCACCAGGCGATGGTCCTGGCCGGGGAGCCGGTTCCCGATGGCCGCGAACCCCAGCTGCCCGGTCCGTGCGTACAGCAGGCCGATCCCCATGAGCGTGATGTACGCCCCGAGCGAGTTGATCACCCCGAAGTTCAGGGCACCGTGCACCGTCCGGGGCTCCTCGGCCTTGTAGCCGGTCAGGACGTAGGCGATCACGCTCATCAGCTCGAAGAACACGAAGGCGTCGAACAGGTCGCCGGTCAGCGCGAACGCGGACATCGCGGCGGTGAACAGGAGCATCAGCGCGTGGTAGATCGCCTGTACCTCGACCAGGTAACGCCAGGAGAACACCAGTGCCGCGAGCGTGAGGACGGCCACGAGCAGGGCCGCGCCGACCGACATCGGGTCGCCGACGAGGGGAATGCCGACGCTCACGCCGGCGTGCGGCCGCCATCCCCCCAGCCAGGTCACGACCGGGTGCCGGAGCGCGGCCGCCAGCGCCGCGGCGAGCATCACGGTAACGCCGAGGACGGTCACGGCGGCCACCGTGTCGATGAGAGGCCGTGGCAGCCACCGGCCGAACGCGGCGAGCAGGACCGCGACCAGGACGGGTGCCGCGATCGCGGCCTGGAGGATCACTCGAGCGGCCGCAGTTCGTCGGGGTCGATCGTGCCCCGCCGCTTCCCGACCTGGACGGCCAGTGCGAGGAGCAGGGCCGTCGCGGTCGCGTTCACGACGATGTCGGTGAGCGCCATCGCCTGCACCACCGGGTCGACGACGTTCCCGGTGGGCTTGATGTCGGAGAACACCGGAGCGGTGCCGCCCTTGCGGTACCCGATGGCCAGCAGCAGGACGTACGTCGACGACTGCGTCACCGACAGGCACACGACGACGTGGACGAGGTTCCGGCTCGTCACGATGCCGAAGATGCCGGCGAGCAGGATCCACCCGGCGGCCAGGTACGGCAGGTGGCTCATGTGCCGTCCTCCTCTCGTATCTCGTCCGTGCGTACGAGCAGGGCCTGCTCGAAGAACTTGGCGAGCACCAGCACGATCGCGCAGCCGACCTCCAGCCCGACCATCGCGTTCATGGGGATCACGAGCCCAGCGGCGGCCAGGCCGAGCACCACGAAGGCTCCGGCGGCGAGCGCCTCGCCCGCCTCGAAGGCCGGTACGGGACGCAGTCGCGCCAGCGCCGGATAGTCGCCGGTCAGATAGATCAGGTGGAGTGCGGTGCCGAGCACGACGCCGCCCTGGAAGCCGCCGCCGGGGGACAGGTGGCCGTGCGCCACGATGTAGACGCCGGCCACGAGTGTCACGGGCAGCAGGACGTACCCCGTGAGACGGAGCGCGTCGAACACGTCGGCGGGCCCGTAGCCGTGCTCGCCGGCCTCCTCCTCCCGCTCCTGCCGTACCATGCGCAGCAGGACGACGGCGCCCAGCGCGGAGGCGAACAGGATCAGTTCCTCGCCAACGGTGTCGAAGGCGCGCTGGTCGAAGTTGACCGACGAGATGACGTTCATCGTCTTCTCGGCGACCGCCGAGGTCACCGCGCGCTCGCCGTACGGGTGGAACCGCCCGCCGAAGCCGGGAAGGCGGAAGGCCGCCAGGAGCAACAGGACGCCGAGGCCGGCGATACCCACGGCGAAGACGGTGAAGCGGGCCCGGCGACTCACCGGCGGTCCCCTTGCTGCCTGCGGATCGCGTGGATGGCCAGGATCACCACGAGCGGGACCACGACGGTGCCCACGGCGATCTGGGAGAGCGCGACGTCGGGAGCCTGGAGGACCAGGAACAGGATGCCGAGCGTCACCCCGTACGCGGACAGCACGATGGCCTGGCGGGCCGGGTCACGGGTCAGCACTACGGCGGTGGCCATGACGACCACCTGCGCCAGGGCCACGGCGATGAGGACTTCAGCCATCGGGACCCTTCCTCGCTCGCGCGGTGGCGACCACCGCCGCCGGCCCGGTACCGACAAGGAGCACGCCGATGAGGATGAGCTTGACCACGTCGTGCCACGAGGACCACGGACGCAGGGCGAGCCCCGCGACGACCAGGGGAGCGGCCAGCACCGTCGTCGGCCCGATGAAGTGCAGGCGCGCGAACGGGTCCCGCGTCAGCACCAGCCGGATCGCGCTGAGCACGGCGACGCCGATCCCGGCCCAGACGAGGACGGTGCTCACAGGGTCCGTCCGATGAACCGGGCGTACACGAGGGAGCCCGCGAACGACAGCAGGCCGAGCACGAAGGCGACGTCGAGGTAGGCGGGCCGGTGGTACCCGGCGGCCAGCAGCAGGAGGACGAGCGTCGCGGCGGGTCCGGCGAGGATCAGCCCGGTCAGCCGGTCGGCCGGCTCGCCCCACAGGGTGGCGAGCACGCAGGGTCCGACGCCGGCGAGCAGCAGGATCAGCGCGGCGGTGAGCACGAGGTCACCTCCCGTTCGAGGAGGGAAGGACGGTCCCCCGCGCGGTGGACGACGACGACCTCGCGGTCCGGGGCCACCCGGGCGACGTACGCGCCGGGCGACGTGGACAGGATCAGCGTCATGACGCCGTCACCCTTGCCGGACGGGAGGGAGACCTCGGCGAACCGGCCCCGGGGGGTCGGCCGCAGCAGCAGCAGACAGTCGCGGAGGATCTGCGGGGGCAGCAGGAGCAGGGGGCGGAGCGGTGGGCGGGCGATCGCCAGATCGCTGAGCAGGACCCGCCGCGTGGCGACGGCCGCCGCGGCCCCGAGCGCCGCCGCGGCGGCCCCGACCACGAGCTCGGTCGCGGAGATTTTCGAGATGACCGCCAGGTAGATCCCGAACAGCGTCGCCCACCACGCCACCGGCTGGACGACGGCCCGCCTTACGCCCGCCGCCCGGTGGTGGTTCCCGGACCGTCCGCCGGCGCGGTCCAGCCGTCTTCGTCGGAACATGGAGGGCCGTATACCCGTTCGCCCGACTTGGAATCCGGATGCTCGGCCGCGGCCCGCCGTCGCGTCGGGTCGATGAACACGTGAGGCGTCACGGACAGCCGTTCCCCCACCCGCCGGTCGATGTCCTCGGCCATCTCCTCGACCTGCTCGGCGGTGATGTCGTCGACGAAGCTGGCCCGCGCCGCGATGAGCAGGTGCTCGGGCCCCAGCCGCATCGTCAGCAGTTCGGCGACGTCGTCCACCCCGTCGGTCGCGTTGATCTCCTCGGCGATCAGCCGCTGCTCGGCGGGGTCCGCGGCGTGGCCGATGAGCATCTCCCGGCTGTCGCGGCCGAGGCGGTACGCGACGACGATGAGCAGCACGCCGACGGCGACGGACGCGGCGCCGTCCCACATCCCGGATCCGGTGACCTGGGTGAGGATCAGGCCGACCGCCGCGAACGCGAGGCCCACGACGGCGGCGGTGTCCTCGAACAGCGCCGCCTTGACGGTCATGTCGGGACTGCGGCGCACGTGGTCCAGGACGTCCCGGCCCTGGTCGCCGGCCTCCTGGCGCATCTGCCGGACGGCCCGGGCGAAGGAGATCCCCTCGGCCACGAACGAGATCGCGAGCACGATGTAGGCCACCAACGGGTCCTCGTGCCCGTGCGGGCGCGTCATCGCGAGCACGCCCTCGAACACCGAGAATCCGGCACCCGCCACGAATATGCCGAACGCCGCCAGCAGCGACCAGAAGTACCGCTCCTGGCCGTAGCCGAACGGGTGGTCCCGGTCCGGCGGCCGGCTGCCCTGCCGCAGCGACGTGAGCAGGAACACCTGGTTCAGGGTGTCGGCGAGGGAGTGGGCCGCCTCGGCGAGCATCGCGCTCGATCCCGAGACCAGGCCGGCGGCCAGCTTCGTCACGGCGACCACCAGGTTGGCGACGCCGGCGATGAGGACCGTACGACGGGTTGACCGATTCATGGGAGTCTCGTTACCCGCCCATGGCCAGTCGATACGCCTTCATCCCGTCCCCTGCGTCCCGGGGCGGCCGGATACGGCCCGCGTTCGGCCGACCGGCCACCGGAAATGGCCGTACGGCGATGCGATATCCGTCCAAGGGTGGATCCGCAGCCGTGACCGGACCGTCTAATGTGATCGAGCTCACGTCCCCTTTCCCCCGAGTGCAGGATTGCCGATGATCGAGGCGAAGAACCTCACGAAACGCTACGGCGACAAGATCGCCGTGAACGACCTGTCCTTCACGGTCGAGCCCGGCAGGGTGACCGGATTCCTCGGCCCGAATGGCGCCGGCAAGTCGACGACGATGCGCCTGCTGCTCGGTCTCGACCGTCCCGACGGCGGCGACGCGACCATCCACGGCCGGCACTACCGGGAGCTGCCCCGGCCGCTCTCGGTGGTCGGCGCGCTGCTGGAGGCACGGGCGTTGCACACCGGGCGCAGCGCCTACCACCACCTGCTGTGCCTGGCCCAGACCCAGGGCATCAGCCCCGGACGGGTCCAGGAGGTCATCGAGCTGGTCGGGCTCGGTGACGTCGCCCGCAAGCGCGCGGGCGGCTTCTCCCTGGGCATGGGCCAGCGGCTCGGCATCGCGGCCGCGCTGCTCGGCGACCCGTCCGTGCTGGTCCTCGACGAGCCGGTGAACGGCCTCGATCCCGAAGGGATCGTGTGGATCCGCACGCTCATGCAGCGCCTCGCCTCCGAGGGGCGCACCGTGTTCGTCTCGAGCCACCTGATGAACGAGATGGCGGTCACCGCGGAGCATCTCATCGTCATCGGCCGGGGGCGGCTGATCGCCGACTGCTCGACGGAGGAGTTCATCGAGCGCAGCACCGAGCAGCTGGTCGTGGTGCGCAGCCCGGACGCCGACCGGCTCGCCGCGGTCATCGCCGAAGAGGGAGGCAAGGCCGTCCGCGACGGTGACGGCACGTTGACCGTGTCCAACCTGGAGGCTCCGCGCATCGGCGAGCTCGCCGCGGGCGGCGGCTTCGTGCTGCACGAGCTCACCCCCCGGCGCGGCTCGCTCGAAGAGGCATTCATGGAGCTGACCCGCGACAGCGTCGAGTACGGCGCGGCCGCGGCCCCGCACGTCGAAGGAGACTCGCGATGACCGTCCCGAGCGTGACCGCCCACCCGGAGGTCGTCCCGGCCGACCACCGGCCGGGCTTTCACCGACTGATGCTGAGCGAGTGGACCAAGATCCGCTCAGTGCGCTCCACGGTGTGGTCGCTCATCCTGCTCGTCGTCCTCGACCTCGGCTTCACCGCCCTGTTCATGGCGATCACCGCCGCGCAGTGGGACAAGACGGACGCGCAGGGACGCGCGTCCGTGGCGGCGGATCCGACGAGCACGATCCTCGGCAGCGGGTTCTTCCTCAGCCAGCTGACCGTCTGCGTTCTGGGCGTCATGGTGATCGCCTCGGAGTACTCCACCGGGATGATCCGGGCCAGCCTCCTGGCGGTGCCCCGGCGGCTTCCCATGCTCGCCGCGAAGGCCACGGTGTTCGGTCTGCTGATCCTCGTCCTCGGGACGGTGGTGTCGTTCGCCTCCTTCTTCATCGGCGAGCCCATCCTCCATTCCAAGGCGCCGGTGTCCCTCGGCGATCCGGGCGTCCTGCGCGCCGTCGTCGGCGGCGGTCTGTACCTCGCACTGCTGGGCCTGTTCGCCATGGCCATCGGCGCGATCGTCCGGCACACCGCGGCGGGCATCACGGGGGTGATCGGATTCGTCCTCGTCCTGGCCCCGCTGGCCCAGATCCTCCCGGGCAGCTTCGGCAAGCACGTGCACGCGTACCTCCCGTCCGAGGCCGGTCACCTGATCGCCCAGGCGCATCAGGGAAAGAACGACCTCCTGACGCCGTGGGAGGGGTTCGGGGTCTTCTGCCTCTGGACGGCGGTGCTGCTGGTGATCGCCGCGATCCTCCTGAAGCGCCGCGACGCCTGACGGACGGCTAGCGGGACGCGCCCGGACGGCCGGAGATCGCGGACCCGCAGGTCAGCGGCCGTCTAAAAGGAGGCGGAAAAATGGCGACGCCGGGAGGATACGGGGGCAATCCTCCCGGCGTCGCTATCATCGGTGTTCCGACGGGGGCCCGGAACACCGGCACAGGCGCTCCGACGGGGGACCAGAGCGCCGGTACAAATCGTACACCGAACCCCCCCTCTGTTAGTCAAGAGATCGTCACGAGCCGATTTCGTCGCGCGGGCCGGAAATCTCTTTTCGGTCAACGGAGTCGGGCTCGTACGGGTGGAAACGGGACGCCGCGTCAGGCTCGCGGCCGCCATTGGCGAAGATGACGGCGACATAGGGGAGCACGACCGATCCGATCAGCGCGGCGATCGCCAGCCACCGCCAGCCGCCGGGCAGCCCGAAGGCGAAGACGATGCTCAGCAGGAAGCACAGAGCCCGGACGCCCATCGTGATCAGATAACGCCGCTCGCGGTACCCGATGTCCTCCGACAGCGGCCGGCGTGCGTCCGTGACCGTGTAGATCACGGGCTGCTCACGTCGGCGGATCCGCGGTTTGACCCTCATCCCTCCACGGTAGTCCCCACGGGGAACCGGACAAGCGCCCGGCATTCTCCGCGCCGCATGGCGGGTACGGCGGGCGGGAAGGACCAAAGCCGTTCATCGCCGCGCGGGAGGAAATGTCATGACAGACCGGACATATCGGGTAACGGAAATCGTGGGCACCTCACCCGAGAGCGTGGACGCCGCGATCCGCAACGCGATCAGGCGGGCCGGGGAGACGCTCCGGCACCTGGACTGGTTCGAGGTCACCGAGGTGCGCGGGCAGATCGTCGACGGCGACGTCGCGCACTACCAGGTGGGCCTCAAGGTGGGCTTCCGCCTCGAGGACACCTGAGCGGCGACGCGCGACCCCCGTACGGTCCTGCGCGCCGAGGGCGACCCGTCCTAGCGGGAGCCGAACCGTACGGTCCTGCGTGCGACGAGCGGCCTGTCCTGGGCGGGAGGGCCGGATCCGCACGGTCCTGCGCCCGAGGTCCGGCCCCGTACTGTCCTGGGCGGGAGGGCCGGATCCGTACGGTCCCGTGCGGGAGGCACCGTACGCCTGGCGTCGCCGACCCAGCCGTGCCCGGCCGACCGCCCCGAACCGGCCGACCACTTTACGGACGCGGTCGGTCGGCTTTACGGACACGGTCGTCCGGCGGGGTTTCAGCTGGCCTTGCTGACCGTCGACATGTTGAAGTCGGCGATCCGCAGCGGCGGCATCGCCGTACGGGTGAAGTAGTCCGACCACTCGCGCCCGAGCGTCCGCCGGGTCGCACCGGCCTCGGCGACGCGCGACAGCATGCCGACCGGGCTCTCGTTGAACCGGAAGTTGTTGACCTCGCCGACGACCTCCCCGTCCTCGACGAGGTACACCCCGTCGCGGGTCAGCCCGGTCAGCAGGAGCGACTGCGGGTCGACCTCGCGGATGTACCACAGGCAGGTCAGCAGCAGCCCGCGGCGGGTCCCGGCGATCATCTCGTCCAGCGTCGCCGTGCTGCCCGGAACCTCCATCAGCAGATTGTCGACGCCGGGGGTGAACGGCAGGCCCGTCAGCCGCGCCGAGTGGCGGGTCTGCAGGAGCGCGGACAGCCGACCCTCGGAGATCCAGTCCACCGGGCGCAGCGCGATGCCGTTGTCGAACACCGACGACTCACGGCTGGACGCGTGCGCGACCACGAACGGGGTGCACTCGAGGCCGGACGCGGCCGGGTCGCTGTACAGCCGCACCGGCGTGTCGGACAGGCTCTCACCGACCCTGGTGCCCCCGCCCGGCCTGCTGAAGACCGTACGGCCGTCGTGGGCGTCGTGAGCCCCGGCCGACCAGTACATGTAGGTCATCAGGTCAGCCACCGCACTTGGGGGCAGGAGCGTCTCGTACCGGCCGGCGGGCAGGTCGATCCGCCGCCGTCCCCACTCGAGCCGCCGGGCGAGGTCGTCGGCGAGTGCCGTGACGTCGACGTCGCGGAAGTCGCGGGTGCCGACGCCGTTCCAGGCCGACCGGGACAGGTCGTCGGACTTGGCGTTCAGCTCGACCTTGCCGGTCGGCTCGTCCGACCGGAGCCGCAGCCCCGCCGAGGTGCCGAGGAAGGTGGTGTTCATCGAGTGCTCGGCGAAGCCGTACAGCCTGCGGGCGTTCCCCTCCGCGGCGGCGAACGCCTCGCCGAGCGCCGGCGCGAACCCCTCGAAGACGCCGATCGACGTCTCGGCCGGCGGGTCCTCCCAGGGGCCGCTCGGCCCGGCCTCGGCCGCGTCGACCACAGACGTGGCGTCCTCGGCCGGGGCGTTGTCGGCCGCCGCCCGCTCGGCCGCGCGGACGAGGTCCTCCACCTGGTCCTCGGTCACGCCGGTACGGGATATCACCCCGGTCGAGACGCCGTCGGCCTTGTTCTTGATCGCGATGACGGTGAGCCGCCGGGACCGGGCGACGCCGTTGGTCGTCAGCGTATTGCCCGCCCAGCGCAGGTTCGTACCGCTGGACTCATCGGCGATGACGACGCAGCCGTCGGTGCGCGACAGCGACAGCGCCCGCTCGACCGTCTCCTGCGGGGTGGTCACTTGCCCGCCTCCTTGACCGCGTTGAGGATGTTGACGCCGCGGAAGAGCGCGGAGGGCGTGCCGTGGCTGACCGGCGCGACCTGGCCGGGCTGGCCCTTCCCGCAGTTCATCGCGCCGCCGAGGACGTAGGTCTGCGGCCCGCCGACCGCCTCCATCGAGTTCCAGAAGTCCGTGGTCGTCGCCTGGTAGGCGGCGTCGCGCAGCTGGCCCGCGAGCCGGCCGTTCTCGATCTTGTAGAACCGCTGGGCGGTGAACTGGAAGTTGTAGCGCTGCATGTCGATCGACCAGCTCTTGTCGCCCACCACGTAGATCCCGCGGTCGACCCCGGCGATGAGCTCCTCGGTGGACGGGCCGTCCGGGTCCGGCTGCAGCGAGACGTTGGCCATCCGCTGCAGCGGCATGCTCGCCGGAGAGTCGGCGAACGCGCAGCCGTTCGACCGATCCGCCCCGGTCAGCCGCGCGATCCGCCGGTCCAGCTGGTAGCCGACGAACAGGCCGTCGCGGACGATGTCCCACTGCTGCGTCTCGACGCCCTCGTCGTCGTAGCCGATCGTCGAGAGGCCGTGCTCGGCGACGCGGTCGCCGGTGATGTTCATGACCTTGGAGCCGTACTGCAGGGTGCCGAGCTTGTCGGGCGTCGCGAAGGACGTCCCGGCATACGCGGCCTCGTACCCGAGCGCCCGGTCGAGTTCGGTCGCGTGCCCGATCGACTCGTGGATGGTCAGCCACAGGTTCGACGGGTCGATGACGAGGTCGTAGGTCCCGGCCTCGACCGAGGGCGCCGCGAGCTTCTCGGCCAGCAGCTCGGGGATGCGGGCCAGCTCGTCGTCCCAGTCCCACGTGCTGCCGGTGAGGAACTCGTAGCCGCGGCCGACCGGCGGGGCGAGCGTGCGCATGGTGTCGAACGCCCCGTCACGGATGCCGACGGCGTTCAGCACCGGATGCAGCCGCACCCGCTGCTGCGTGGTGACGGTCCCCGCCGTGTCGGCGTAGAACTTGTTCTCCTTGACCTGCAGGAGGGACGCGTCGGCGTGCGCGACGCGGTCGTCACGCAGCAGCCGGACGCTCCAGTCGGCCAGCAATGCGATCTTGTCCCGGACCGCCACGTCGAACGGGTCGACGTCGTAGGAGGAGATCCAGACCCGCTCCCCGTGCGCGGGCTCGGTCGCGAGCTCGATGCGCTCGCGGTTGATGGCCGCGGCGACCTGGGCCACCTCGACCGCCTGCTCGGCCACCCGCGCCGCCGCTTCGGTCGTCAGGTCGATGCCGGACGCGAACCCCCACGTGCCGTTCAGGATCACCCGGACGGCGAAGCCGATGTCGTCGGCGTCGAGGGAGGTCTCGAGGTTGCCGTCGGACAGGCGCAGGGTCTGGTTGCGGGTGCGCTCGAGGCGGAAGTCGACGTGCTCCGCGCCGAGGTCCCGCGCTCTGGACAGCGCCGCGTCGGCCAGCGCCCGCAGCGGCAGGGCGGTGAACTCTGGATCGATCTCTCGCACCTCTGCAACCTACCGTCTCCTACAAAGACCGGCCGGTCCTCCTTGGCGGCGTCGTGCTCGTGTTACCTATCAGTAGGGCAATAGGCTCGCCACGATCGAACTGGAGGTTTGTCGAATGAGTCGCTCCGTCCTGGTCACCGGAGGCAACCGGGGAATCGGGCTGGCCATCGCCCACGAGCTGAAGAACGCCGGGGACGCCGTCGCCGTGACCTATCGCTCCGGCGAGCCCCCGGAGGGCCTGTTCGGCGTGCGCTGTGACATCACGAGCGCCGAGGACGTCGACGCGGCGTTCGGGAAGGTCGAGGCCGAACAGGGCCCGGTGGAGGTCCTGGTCGCCAACGCGGGCATCACCAGGGACAACCTGCTCGCGCTGATGAGCGAGGAGGAGTTCAGCTCCGTCCTTGACACCAACCTGACCGGCGCCTACCGCGTCGCCAAGCGCGCCGTCCGCGGCATGATGCGCAAGCGGAACGGCCGGATCGTCCTGGTGTCCTCCGTCGTCGGGCTGCTGGGCTCCGGCGGCCAGGCCAACTACGCCGCCTCCAAGGCCGGGCTGGTCGGCTTCGCGCGGTCGCTCGCCCGCGAGCTGGGCTCGCGCAACATCACCGTGAACGTCGTGGCGCCCGGCTTCGTGGCCACCGACATGACGGCGGCACTGGGGGAGGACCGCCAGGCCGAGATCAAGAAGCAGATCCCGCTGGGCCGCATCGCCGAGCCGGCCGAGATCGCCAAGGCCGTCCGCTTCCTCGCCGGTGAGGACGCCGCCTACATCACCGGCGCGGTGATCCCCGTCGACGGCGGCCTCGGCATGGGCCACTGACCCGGCGTATCCCGACAACGAGCACCGGGCCGCATCGAACGGCGGCCGATACCTGAAAAAGGGACACTCAATGGGCATTCTCGACGGCAAGCGGATCCTCGTCACCGGCGTCCTCACCGACGCCTCCATCGGCTTCCACGTGGCACGGCTCGCCCAGCAGGAGGGCGCGAGCCTCGTGCTGACCGGATTCGGCCGCATGTCGCTCGTCGAGCGCATCGCCAAGCGCCTCCCCGAGGCCGCACCGGTGATCGAGCTGGACGTCACCAGCGCCGAGCACCTCGACGGGCTCGCCACGAAGGTCGCCGAGCACGTCGACGGGCTCGACGGGGTCGTGCACTCCATCGGGTTCGCGCCGCAGACCGCGCTCGGCGGCAACTTCATGAACACGCCCTGGGACGACGTCGCCACCGCCGTGCAGATCTCGGCCTACTCGCTGAAGTCCCTGACGGCCGCCTGCCTGCCGCTGATGAAGAACGGCGGTGCGGTGGTGGGCCTGGACTTCGACGCCACCCTCGCCTGGCCGGTGTACGACTGGATGGGCGTGGCGAAGGCCGGCCTGGAGTCCACCGCCCGCTACCTCGCCAAGTACCTCGGCCCCGACGGCGTGCGCGTCAACCTCGTGGCCGCCGGGCCGCTCAAGACGATGGCGGCCAAGAGCATCCCGGGCTTCGAGGAGTTCACGAACGTCTGGCCGGACAAGGCCCCGCTGGGCTGGGACGTCGCCGACCCGGAGCCGACCGCGAAGGCCTGCGTCGCGATGCTGTCCGACTGGTTCCCCGCGACGACCGGCGAGATCGTCCACGTCGACGGCGGCGTCCACGCCGTCGGCGGCTGACGGCCGCCCCGGCGCGGCGGATAGGGGAAGGTCCCGGGCCGACGGGTGACGTCGCCGCGTGGATCCCTGCCGCGGATGCCGGTCCCGGCCGCCCGCGCCGCGGCCGGTCAGGCCCCCGCGCGGACACCATCGGCCGCGCTCCGGGAAAACGTGTTGCGGCCCAAGACGTGAGGTCGTAGGTTCACGCACCGTCCGCCGTGCCGGCAGGCACGTCGATGAGGAGGTGTGCTGCAGATGCGCATGAGCGCCGGACGGCAGTACTCGGGTCCTGTCATGCATCACCTCCTCACGATGGAGTCATCATGTCGATCGGCATCACCCATCTGACCGACCCGGCCGCCGGTCCGTCCGGTCATCGCATCGCGTGGCTGGCCAGCGACACCGAGGGCATCCCTCTCGGGTCCGCCTTCCTTCGCGTCCTCACCAGACCCGGCCAGGAGCACCTCGCCGAGCTGGAGGTCCGGGTCCATCCGTCCGAGCGCCGACGGGGCGTCGGCTCGCGGTTGCTCGCCTCGGCCGTTACCGCCGCCCGAGGGGCCGGTCGGCGGTCCGTTCTCGCCTGCGCCGACGCCGGGTCTCCCGGCGGCCGGTTCCTGGGCACACGCGGGTTCCGCAAGGTCCTGGCCCTGACATACGCACGGTTGCCGCTGGCCGACGCGGACCCGGCGGCCCTCACCCGGATCGTCGGGCGACCGCACCCGGGCTACCGGCTGCTGTCCTGGGACGGGGTCGTCCCCGACGACCTCGCCATGACGTTCACCGCCTCTCGGCGCGCGATGGACGACATGCCGATCGGCGACATGGACTACGGCACTGTCCATTGGGACGTCGCCCGCGTCCGGGGCGTGGCGGACGCCGTCGTCGAACGCGGCGACATCCTGCACACCGTGGCCGCCGTCGACGAATCGGACGGATCGATCGTCGGATTCACCGAGGTGGTCGTCCCTGGTGACGGCTGCGGCGACGGGCAGCACTACGGCACCGGCGTCCTTCCCGAGCACCGCGGACATGGCCTCGGCCGCTGGATGAAGGCCGCGTCGATCCAGCTGACACGCGAGCGTCATCCCGCGTTGTCCGGGCTGCTCACGGACACCGCAGATGCCAACCGCTACATGCGGGTCATCAACGACGAGCTCGGGTATCTGCCGACCCGCCGGACGATCGAGTACCAGCTCGATCTGGCCCGACTCGACCCGGAGGAAGTCGATCGCGCGCTTGCCTGAGTTCGACCGCGAAGTCCATCCGCGCGAGCGCAAGAGGAGGGCGCGGGCGCTGACACCGGGACGAACCGCCCCCCGGGACGGCGGCATGCCCGCTCAATGGCGTGCGGAATGCTCGACGCATCGGAGGCGGGGATCCCGTTAGGGGGACGAAACGCCCGGCGGCGGGTGCCATCACCAGTCCGTCGTCCGGCCCGGGCCGGACGGCGGCCAGTCGGTCAACGGCCCCCTGGGCCCGCTGATCAGGGCGGGGGAGGGGATGAGCACCTGGGTCGTTGTAGGGCCGGGCCGCACCCGCCCGTCAGCGCGGCCGGCGCAGACGGCGCCCGAGCACGCTGAGGTTGAGCGCCGTCACCGCGCCGACGAGCCCGGAAGCGGTCGCCACCAGCAGCGGCGGGACGGAACCGCCCTCGGGGTCGCTCGCGGCCACCAGCCGGGCGGGCGTCGTCTGCTCCTGCCCGACCGGCGAATCCTGCGGGTACACGAGCGGATCCTGCGACACGATGTCGGGCAGCGCGGGGCCCTGCTGCTGCGGCGCCGCGACCTGGGGCGCGTTCCCGGCCGAGCCTCCGGCCGGCGGGGCGATCGGCCCGCTCACCGAACCCGAACCGGACCCCGAGCCCGAGCCGCCGGACCCGGAACCCGACCCGGAGCCGGAGCGGGGGGAGTGGCCGGAGGTGGGTCTGGTTTTGACCTTGGGCTTCGGCTGCGGCTTGGGCTTGGAACCGCTTCCGCCCGACTTGGGCGGGTTGGTCGGAGTTCCGGTGCCGCCGCCCAGGACACTGCAGAGCAGGGTGCCGAGCTTGCACTCGCCCGCCGTACGGACCGTGGCGCGCGAGTCCGCCGACGCCGGACCGGCGCCGACCGCGAAGAACACGACCGCGCCGGCGGACACCGTCGCCGACGCCGCTCCGACGCGCCGCCAGTCTCGCCTTGAGCCCATGTCTCTCCCTGCGTCGCTCCCGTTGTTACTGACAACTGGTCCAAGGAGACGAGCGTTACACGGAAACGCCGAAAACGACAGGCTTACAGGTCCGCCATGTTCTCGCGCAGCAGCGCGGCGAGGCGCGTACGGCGGGGTGGCTCGGCGCGGTCGCGCACCGCGCGGGCCAGCTCCGGCCCGGCGGCGTGCACGACCGACAGGTGCCGCAGCGCCCGGCTGAAGGCGCCGACCACCAGCGGCCGGGACAGCGCGCCGCCCGCCTCTCCGGGCAGCACGGCGACCACCGCCGGCCAGCGCGTGCCCTGGGCCCTGCGGACGGTCACCGCCCAGCCGTGCCGCACCGCGGAGCCCGGCACGGTCGCCTCACCGGACGGGAAGGCGACCACCAGGGTGCCCGCATCCGGATGGGTGGCGGTGACCGTGCCGAACTCGCCCGCGGCGACATCCGGCAGGTCGGTCACGGTGACGACCCGGTCCCCCGCGTCGTACGGACCCGGGCCCGGGTTCAACCTGTCCTTCAGCGCGCGGTTGAGCGCGATCGCGCCGGCCTCCCCACGCCGGACGGGCGTCACCACGAGGACCTCCTCGACCGGGATGCCGAGGGCGCGGGGGATCGAGTCCGTGACCAGCTGCACCGTGCGATGCGCGGCCTCGCGGGCCTCGGCCGCCGGCACGATGACGACCTCGCGGTCGGCGGCCTCCACCGGGGCGAGGGTCCCTTCCCGGGCCGCCGCGGTGAGCCGGCCGATGACATTCGAGGGCGCTGCGGGCAGCTCGGTGACCGGGACGGTCCCGGACATGATGACGTCGGCGAGGACGCGGCCCGGGCCGGACGGGGACGGAGCCGCCGGGTCGCCGGCGAGGACGAGGTGGGTGCCGTCCATGCACCCCTCGACCAGCGCGGCCGCGCGCTCGACGTCGAGGGCGTCGGCCCCGGCCACCACGACGAGGTCGGCCTCCAGGGGACGGTCCTCCCCGCGGGAGTAGCCGCCCGGCCCCGGCTCCAGCAGCAGGTGCAGCGAACGCGCACCGCCGAGGGCCTGCGCGGCCCGGTCGGTCGGCGCGGTGACGATGACGCCGGGCGCCCCGCGCAGCCGCTGCAGGACCTCCTCCACCGCCTCCGGGGCACCCGCGAGCACGCTGACGCCGCTCTCGCACACGGCCGCGGGAACGCCGTCGACGGCGGGCAGCGGGTCGGCGGTGGCGGTCAGCCGGGCCAGACCCTCGGCGACCGTCTCCTCCGCGACGGTGAGGCGGGCCAGGCCGAGCAGTTCGCTCTCGGAGGCCTCATCCATTACCGCGGCGATGTCGCCGGCGGCGATGGACGCGCGCAGCGCTTCCACCGCGTCTCCCGGGTCCAGCGCCTCGAGCGCTGACAGCACCGCCTTGGCGGGCGTCACCGTGTGGCCGTCGCCTGCGGCCCGCAGCAGCAGATGTGCGGCCAGCGCCGCCGCGCGGCGCGGATCGTGCGGCTCGGCCTGCGCGCCGAGCAGTTTGCGGGCGAAGAAGTCGGCCTGCTCGGGCCGTACGCCGGGGATCTCCAGCAGCCGCCATGGGTCGTCGCACAGGATCTTGGCGGCGGCCTCGCCCAGGCGGGCGAGCGCCTCGGGCGCCAGCCGGGCCGGGACGTCGTTGGCCGCGAACAGCTCGGCCAGGTCGGAGAGTGGGCCGGAGAAGGTCTCAGTCATCGCTCGCTCACTCTAGTGCCGTGTCGTTCGCCGCGTCGGCGGAGACGGTGCCGCGCCTGCTGCGCGCTCCCTCCTCCTACCTCGGTCGGCGATGCGGTCCTACTCGGATGAGACGTCGTCGAGCGCGTCGCGGATCTCGGCCGGCAGCGTGACCTCTTCCGCCTTGAGGATCGCGGCGAGCTGCACCGCCGTACGGGCCCCGACGACGGGGGCGGTGACGCCGGGCCGGTCGCGCACCCAGCTGAGCGCGACGGCCACTGGGGACACACCGAGCCCATCGGCGGCGGTGGACACCGACTCGACGATCTGGGCGCCGCGCTCGCTCAGATAGGGCTGCACGAACTCGGCGTAGTGCGGGGTCGCCGCCCGTGAGTCGGCGGGGATCCCGGTGCGGTACTTGCCGGTGAGCACCCCGCGGCCGAGCGGTGAGCAGGGCAGCACGCCGATGCCCAGCTCGGCGGCCGCAGGCAGCACGTCGTCCTCGATGTCCCGCCGCAGCAGGGAGTACTCGACCTGCGTCGAGACGATCGGGGTGCGTCCCGGCCAGGCCTTCTGCCAGGTCGCGGCGCGCGCGAGCTCCCACGCGGCGAAATGCGACACACCGGCGTAGCGCGCCCGGCCGGAGGCGACCGCGTCGTCGAGGGCGGACAGCGTCTCCTCGATCGGGGTCTGAGCGTCGTAGGCGTGCAGCTGCCACAGGTCCACGTGGTCGGCGCCCAGCCGCTCGAGTGAGGCGTCGAGGGCACGCAGCAGGTGACGCCGGGAGGCGTCGCGCGTGCCGTCGGCGGTCAGCACGGCCTTCGTGGCGATGACCAGGTCCTCACGGGCGACGACCTGGCCGATCAGGGTGCCCAGCACCCGCTCGCTGTCGCCGCCGCAGTACACGTCCGCGGTGTCGACCAGGGTGCCGCCCGCCTCGACGAAGGCGGTGAGCTGGGCGGCGGCGTCCTCGACCTCGGTGTCCCCGCCCCAGGTCATCGTTCCGAGGCCGAGGCGAGAAACGGCCAGGCCGCTCCGGCCGAGGTGACGCTGTTCCATGCCTGCGGAGCGTATCGGCAGCAGGGGGGACCGGCATACGCCCGGCTGGCGGCATGACGCATACCGGCCGCGGTCCGGGACGTAACTCGGCCGTGGGCATGACACACCGGCCGCGGCCTGGGACGCCCGTCGGTCGTAGGCGCAGGCGCCTCGGCGACACACCGGCCGCGCCGGGGACGTACGTCGGTCGTGGGCGCACGCGGATCCTGGGCGTGACAACCCCGGTTGCGGCCCGGGGACGAACGTCGGGTGTGGGCCGGGACACGCCCCACCCGTGGGTCGGGCGGGGGCCCGCGCGGCACTAGGCTGCCATCGTCATTCAGCGATCTCCCGCCGTGGGCGGTGCGTAAGGAGACTCCGGACCCGTGAACTTCGTGCAAGCGACCGTGCTGGGCATCGTGCAGGGCCTCACCGAGTTCCTGCCGGTCTCCAGCTCCGCGCACCTTCTGATCGTGCCGCGGCTGCTCGGCTGGAAGGATCCGGGCGCGGCGTTCACGGCGGTCATCCAGCTCGGCACGATGCTCGCGGTCCTGCTGTTCTTCTGGCGGGACATCGTCCGCATCGTCGGCACGTGGTTCCGCAGCCTCACCGACAAGGAGCTCCGCGGTCACCTCGACGCGCGGATGGGATGGTACGTCGGGCTCGGCACGATCCCGGTCTCGGTCGTCGGGCTGGCGTTCAACAAGATGATCGAGGGCCCCGCCCGTAACCTCTGGATCAACGCGGGCTCGCTCATCGTCATGGGCCTGGTCATGATGGTCGCCGAATGGGCGGGCCGGCAGAAGCTCGAGGTCGGCGACCTCAACATGCGGGACGGCCTGATCATCGGCGGCTTCCAGTGCCTGGCGCTGATCCCCGGATCCTCGCGGTCGGGCTCGACCATCACCGGCGGCCTCTTCCTCGGCTACACCCGCGAGGCCGCGGCACGCTACTCCTTCCTGCTGTCCATCCCGGCCGTGGTCCTGTCCGGCCTGTTCGAGCTGCGCAAGGTGGGGGAGGGCGGCCTGCCGATCGCCGGGACCGCGGTCGCCACCGTCGTGTCCTTCGTCGTCGGGTACGCCTCGATCGCGTGGCTGCTGAAGTTCCTGGTCCGCCACTCGACGCTGCTGTTCACCTACTACCGCGTCGCGCTCGGCGGCGTCCTGATCGGTCTGCTCGCCGCCAGCGCGATCAGCGCGACCTGAGGCGCGTCACAACCAGCCGCTCTTGCGGAACCACCGGTAGAGCCCGAGGCACACCGCGAACACCAGGCCCATGACAACGGGATACGCGTACATCCAGTGCTTCTCCGGCATGTGGTCGAAGTTCATGCCGTAGATCCCGGTGACCATCGTCGGCACCGCGAGGATGGCCGCCCAGGCGGAGATCTTGCGCATGTCCTCGTTCTGCTGCATGCCGACCTGGGCCAGGTGCGCGTTGAGCACGTTCGTCAGCAGCTCGCTGTGGGAGTCGACGCGCTCGTCCACACGCAGGAGGTGGTCGAGCACGTCGCGGAAGTACTCCAGCGTGCCGGGCGCGACCTGGACCCGGCCCTTGACGATGTCCTGCAGGACCGGGACGAGCGGGTCCTCCGCGCCGCGGAACTCCAGCACCTCGCGCTTGAGCTCGTAGATGTCCTCGGTGACCATGCTGCGCCCGGGGGAGAACACTTCGCGCTCCAGCTCGATGATGTCGGTCTCGACCTCGTGGGCGATCGCCTCGTACCGGTCGACGACCTCGTCGAGCACCGTGTAGAGGACGGCGCTGGGCCCGTGGCTCATCAGGTCCTCGTCGCTCTCCAGGCGCCGGCGTACCTCCTTGAGCGGGCTGCCCTGGCCGTGCCGGACCGTGATGACGAAATCCGCGCCGACGAACAGCATGATCTCGCCGACCTCGATGTCGGAGGTCTCATCGAGGTAGCGCAGCGTCTTGACGACGACGAACAGCGTGCCGTCGTAGCGTTCGAGCTTCGGACGCTGGTGGGCCTTGACCGCGTCCTCGATGGCGAGCGGATGCAGCCCCAGCTCGTCGGCGACGAGGTCGAACTCCTCCCGGGTCGGCTCGTGCAACCCGATCCACATGAAGGCGTCGCCGTCCTCCCGGGCGACGTCGAGGGCGTCGCTGAGGTCGCCGTCGACACTCTCCCGTATACCTTTGCGGTAGATCGCGCAATCCATGATCATGGCAGGACATTGTCCCGTACGGCCGGTTAACAAATCGTCCAACGGTGCTTACCCGCGGATACGGCAGGCAAGCGCGGTCGCTGGTGCCACTAGAGTTCACCGGGTGGCCACACTTCTGCTGGTACGCCATGGGCTGACCGAGATGACCGGACCGGTGCTCGCGGGCTGGACCCCGGGGGTGCACCTGGACGAGCGGGGCCGGCGGCAGGTCGCCGAGATAGCCGAGCGGCTGGCGCCGGTGCCGCTGGACGCGATCGTCTCGAGCCCCTTGGAACGCTGCCAGGAGACCGCGCGGGCGATCCTGGCCGCCCGTGACGGCCTGAGCGTCCAGACCGACGAACGGCTCGGCGAGGTCAAGTACGGCGAGTGGACCGGCCGCCCGCTCGAGGAGCTGACCAAGGAGGACCTCTGGAAGGTCGTCCAGGCGCATCCGAGCGCCGCCCGGTTCCCCGGCGGTGAGTCGCTGGCCGAGGCGCAGCACCGGGCCCTGTCCGCCATCCGGGAGTGGAACGACCGGCTCGGGCCGGAGGCGAGGTACCTCGTCTGCAGCCACGGCGACATCATCAAGGCGATCGTGGCCGACGCCCTCGGTCTGCACCTGGACCAGTTCCAGCGCATCCAGGCCGATCCGGCCGCGCTCACCGTCATCCGCTACACCGAGCTTCGCCCCTTCCTCGTCCGGCTCAACGACGCCGGCGGCCGGGTCGACGATCTTCTTGCGAAGTCCGGGCGGGACAGTGACGCACCGGTCGGTGGCGGAGCGTAGGGTCAACTCATGCCGGTCATCGCATACGACATGCCCGACAGGTTCGTCGCGGGCACCGTCGGCCAGCCGGGCGACCGCACCTTCTACCTCCAGGCGCGGGCCGGGCGCCGCGTCACCAGCGTCGGCCTGGAGAAGTTCCAGGTGACGCTCCTGGCCGAACGCCTCGAAGAACTCCTGGACGAGGTGCTGCGCCAGGGCGCCGCCACGGTGGTGCCCGCGGTCGCGCCCGTCGAGTTGCAGGACGACGAGCCCCTCGAGCAGCCCATCGAGGAGGAGTTCCGGGTCGGGACCATGGCCCTCGCCTGGGATCCGGAGGATCAGCGCGTCGTCATCGAGGCCCAGGAGATGACCGAGAGCGAGGACGACGAGGCCGACATCGGCAGCGAGAACCCCGCGGTCGCCGTGCTCCGGGTACGGATCACCGCGCCGCAGGCGCGGGCCTTCGCGCAGCGGGCCCTGAAGATCGTCGCCGCGGGCCGTCCGCCCTGCCCGCTCTGCGGCCTTCCGCTCGACGCCCAGGGTCACGTGTGCCCCCGCCAGAACGGCCATCTTGGCTGAGACCTCGATCCCCTGGACACTAAAGCCATGAGTCAGCCCTCCAGGTACGGCATCGGCGGGGACGGCGCCCTGACCCCCGGCGACACCGAGGCCCTCCTCCGTCTCCTCCAGCACGGGAATATCACCGTCGAAGGGCGACTCGTCGCTGCCAGCAACGCGACGCTGTACTGCTCGATCGCGTACGACGACCTGCGCGCGAACTGCGTCTACAAGCCGGTGTCCGGCGAGCGTCCGCTGTGGGACTTCCCCGACGGGACGCTGGCGGGCCGGGAGGTCGCCGCCTACCTCGTCTCCGAGCAGATGGGCTGGCACGTCGTGCCCCCGACGGTGCACCGCGACGGCCCGTTCGGGCCCGGGATGGTGCAGCTGTGGATCGAGCACGACACCGACGTCGACCTGCTGGCGCTGTCCCGCGGGGATGATCCGGCCGTGCGCCGCATGGCCGTCTTCGACGCCGTGGTGAACAACGCAGACCGGAAGATAGGCCACCTCCTGCCCACCCGAAGCGGCCACGTGTACGGCTGCGACCACGGGGTCTGCTTCTCCTCCGAGTACAAGCTCCGCACCGTGCTGTGGCAGTGGCGGGGCAAGTCGCTCACGTCCGAGGCCGTCGACGCCCTGCAGCGGCTGCGCCGCGCCTTCACCCGGGACGGCTTCGCGCGGCGGCTGTCCGGGCTGCTGACCGCCGCGGAGGTCGAGGCGGTGCACGGCCGGATCGAGCTCATGCTCAAGCACCGGATACACCCGTACCCGCCGGAGGACTGGCCCGCCATCCCCTGGCCGCCCCTGTAGGCTCGGCCGGCCCCGGACCCCGGGCACCGGGGCGGCACCGTACGCGCCTACTGCGGCGAGCCGCTGG
>JBJMIW010000187.1:0-6926 GCA_045806665.1 Actinoallomurus sp. | reverse complement strand
TCGGTGGCGGCCGTGGTCGGCACGCCTGTTCTACGCGTACGCCGACGCGTTGGCGGAAGCGGGCCGGGAGGCTGAAGCCGCCGACTGGTTCGCACGGGCGTCGGCGGCCGACCGGGAGGGGGAGACCGACGCCGCCGAGCGTTACGCCCAGCTCGAAGGTCTGGAGATCGTCGACACCGAGTTGACCGACGAGGAGTCCGACACCGAGCTGGACATGGAGCTCGACATGGACGCCGAAACGGAACTTCCGACGGACGCCGGAATACGGCCTGACGCCGCGCCCGGTGCGGACGCCGGAACCCAGCCGACGGCGGACCCCGACGCGGAACTCGGCACGGAGCCCGATGCGGACGCCGACGCGGAGCCGCCGCTGACGGACACCGGAACGAAGCCCGAGGTGGACACGCACACCGACGCCGGTGGCGCCCAGGGGGACGCCGAGCGCGAGTAAGGCGCGGGCCCGCCGCCATGCCGAGATGACATAGGCCGGCGGGCCTCAGCGCGCGTCGAGCGCGTGCATGATGCCGGCGACGTTGTTGCGCGCCGCGCTGATGAGGTCGACCTTCTCCGCGATCTCCGGATCGGCGTCCGGCGCGAGCGCGCGGTACCGGCCGTCCGTGTGCTCGCGGACCATGGCTACCGCGTGATCCAGGTCGAGGCGCTGGTCATGGGCCTCGGTGACGAGTTCCACCCAGAGCCGAAGCTCTTCGACCGACCTGTCGAGCGTCTCGTCCACCAGCTCGACCGGTCCGAAGTGGCTGAACAGCAGGCGCGATGGCCGAAGCGCGCGGAAGCGGTCCAGCGAGGCGAGTGCGGTGTCCAGATCGAAGTCCGGAGGCGGCGTGGCAGGGCGCAGGTCGGCCGTCTCCGGGATGTAGACGCCGGCCGCGTCCCCGACGTACAGATCGCCGGTCAGCGAGTCGAGCAGCCCGACGTGATGCTTGGCGTGCCCGGGCGAATAGTGGCTCTCCAGCCGCCTCCCGCCACCGAGGTCGACCTTGCCGACGTCTTCGACCGCCCGGATGCGTACGGCGTCCGTGGGCTTGAGATCGCCGAACAGCGTGTCGAGCGCGTCGCCCCACACCATGCGGGCGCTGCGCATGAGCCGGCTCGGGTCGGCCAGATGCCGGGCCCCCTTCTCGTGAACGACGATCTCCGCATTGGGGAACATCTTGGCGACGTCCCCCACGCCGCCCGCGTGGTCGAGGTGAATGTGCGTGACGACGACGGTCGCCAGGTCCTCCGGGCCGACGCCCGCGGCAGCCAGTGCGTCGCGTACGACCGGGGCGGAGTTCCCCGCGCCGGTCTCCACCAGGCAGGGGCGGTCGGAGCGGATGAGATAGCCGGCGGTGATCCCCGTGTACCCGGCCATCCGGGTATCGATCTCGAGGACGTCGTTGCCCAGGTCGGTGATCGAGTCCATCCGGCGCCTCCGGTTTTCCACAGATGTGGCAGGTGGGGTTACGCGGTTCCCCTCGACCGCCCCATCGTAAAGACAACGCCATCGGTGGGAAGAGTGGCGGTCATGAGGGGAGCAGGTCGTGGCTCAGATCGAGGAGACCCGGCGCCAGGGCGGCACGCCCGACGCCGGCGCGTCCGCCTCGGGCACGCAGGGCGTCGGCTCGGTGGCCCACGTCAACGAGATCGTCCTGATCGGGCGGCTCTCCGGCGCGCCGGAGTGGAAGCCGTTACCCGGGGGTGGGCAGGTGGCGGTCTGGCGGATCATCGTGGAGCATCAGGACGCCCGGTCGCCGCAGGACGCGATCGACACGATCCGATGCGTCACGTACGACCCCTCCGTCCAGGAGGGGGTCCGTGACTGGCGGCACGGCGACGTCATCGAGGTCCACGGCTCGCTGCGCCACCGATTCTGGCGGGGGCCGGACGGTCCCCGGGGACTGTACGAGGTGGAGGTCGCGGTCGCGTTCCGTCGTCACCGCGTGGAGGCGGGAGGCCGGGACCGGATGTGACCTCGAGCCCGCCTCGGGCCATGCCACGGCCTCGCCTGGTGTAACCGGTGGCACGGCCCTCGTCCGGTACGGCGCGGCAAGCGGCGCCGTACCGGGTGTGCGGCATCCGATCGGCTTGCTCGACGCGTGTGCGACCAGCCGTCCCCGTACCTCCGGCCGCTGGCCGCCTCGCTTGGCGTCCCCGGCGGGCCGAAGCTCGCCGGAGCGCCTCTGGGAGGCGGCGCCTGGCCTGGTGCCTGTCGGGCGCCGGGGCTCGCCGGGGCCCCTGCGGTGGGCAGCGCCTCGCTTGGCGTCCCCGGCGGGCCGAAGCTCGCCGGGGGGCCTCTGGGAGGCGGCGTCTGGCCTGGTGCCTGTCGGGCGCCGGGGCTCGGCGGGCCGAGGCTCGCCGGGGGGCCTCTGGGAGGCGGCGTCTGGCCTGGTGCCTGTCGGGCGCCGAGCTTTGCCGGAGCGCCTGTCGTAGGCAGCGCCTGGCCTGGTGTCTGTGGCGGGCCAGGCCATCCCGGCTTTGCGTGAGGGCGGTCCCTCTCAGTCCGTCGCGAAGGTGCGCATGACCAGGCCCGTACGGGGCTTAGGGCCGAACGAGGTGGACTTGCGGGGCACCTTCTCGCCGTTCGCAGCGACCGCGAGCACGTCCGGGACCTTAAGGGGGTTCAGGATGACGGCGGTCCCGTTCGCGCGCCGGGCCTTGGCGACCGCGCGCGCGGCGTCGTGGTGGACGATGCGCACGGTGCTCTCGTCCTCCTCGATGCCCCACAGCCGGGAGATGAGGAGGCGGTGCAGCACTGCGGTGTCCAGCCGCCGCCACCGGTCGGAGGACTCCGCTGGCATGGAGCGTTCCACCTGGACCGGATCCGGGTCGGTGAGCAGGAAGAACTCGTCCTCGCCGCCGAGCAGGAACGCCGTGTCGGTGTGGGCGACGAGTCGTCGCAGCCCGGCCGGAAGGTCCGGGCCGACCGGCTCCACATGGAAGGCCGCCTTCGCCTGCCGTACGGCCTCGGAGACGGGAAGACCGGGCAGCACCCGGTGGATGGCGCTCAGCCGCGGCGGATAGGCGACGGAGTCGACCAGCAGCGCCAGGCCGTGATCCCAGGGACCAGACCCGCCGTACTGCCGGCGCAGCGCCTGATAGGTGGCGTAGCGATGGTGGCCGTCGGCGATGAGCGCCTGACGCGCACGCAGGTCCTCGGAGATCTTCGCCTGCTCGGCCGGGTCACGGATCGCCCATAGCCGGTGGCGTACGTCATCGCCCGTGCTCGTCTCCAGCAGCGGGGGGACGAACGAGGCGACCTCGTCGACGACGCGGCCGGCGGCGGAGCCGGCGCCTCCCTCGTACAGCAGGAAGATCGGCTCGAGGTTCGCCTCGGTCGCCGTCATGAGGGCCAGCCGGTCCCGGACCGGGCCGGGGAAGACATGCTCGTGCGGGAGGATCACCGGGGATCCCTCGTTCTGCACGCCGACCGCTCCGATCAGGCCGCGCTGGACGATCGAGCCCGAGACCTCCTCGTAGACGTAGAGCGCGGGTTCGTCGTCCACGGTGAGGATCCCGGAGGCGAGCCAGGAGCGCAGCGTCTCGGCGGCTTCGCGGTAGTCGTCCTGCGGGAGGATCAGCCGGACCACGTTGTGCGGTTCTTCCGCCATGAACCGCGCCAGCGAATCCTCGTCGATGAGGTCGTACGGAGGAGACGTCACCGCGGCGAGCGAGCTCACCTGCGCGGTGTCGTACCGCACGGCTCGGAACGGCCGCAGCGTAAGTCCGGGATCAATGGTCACATCGGGCATGTTAGATACCGCAGCGTTGTTGGGAGACAAGTGGAGTCGACGAACGGAGTCACACATGGTTCAAGGTGCGGATCACGGTCCTGATTCCCCGGGTGTCCCCGCCGGCGGCGTCTACGAGTGGTACCAGCGCGGTCTCGAACTGCTCAACGGTGGCAGCCCGGCCGCGGCGATCCAGATCCTTGAACACGCGGCGGCGGCCGAGCCGTCCTCCCGGAGCGTGCGGGAGGCGCTGGCGCGCGCCCAGTTCGGGGCGAAGCGGTACGCCGAGGCCGCCGCGAACTTCCGTATGATCGTCGAGGCCGATCCGGCCGAGGACTACGCGCTGTACGGCCTGGGCATGGCCCTGACCCGCACCGGTGACGTGGCGGAGGCGGTGGAGCACCTGGCGCTCGCCTGCGCGATGCGCCCGGACAACAAGCATTACGCGACCGCGCTGCGGCACGCGCGAGCCCGGAAGGGATGAGATGCGAGGCAGCGACCGGCCGCTCGTCGAGACCTACGACGTCGCCGTTCTCGACCTGGACGGCGTGATCTACATCGGCCACCACCCGGTGCCGGGCGCGGCCGACGCGCTGGCCAAGGCGCGGGCCGAAGGGATGCGCCTGGCGTTCGCCACGAACAACGCCTCACGGACACCCAGCGCGACGGCCGCGCTGATCACCGAGGTCGGCGTGCCCGCGGTGGCCGAGGACGTCGTGACGTCCGCACAGGCCGCCGCCAGGCTCCTCGCGGAGCGGCTGCCGACCGGATCCAAGGTCCTCGTGGTCGGCGGCACCGGCCTCCGGCACGCGCTGCGCGCCTCGGGTCTGCGGCCGGTCTCGACCGCGGCCGAGCGTCCCGCGGCCGTCGTCCAAGGCTTCTCGCCGGGGCTGTCGTACGAACTGATGGCCGAGGGCGGCCGCGCGGTCGCCGCCGGAGCCCTGTTCGTCGCGTCCAACGCCGACAGCACCATCCCCAGCCCCGGCGGGCCTCCGCGGCCGGGCAACGGAGCCCTGGTCCAGGTGATCCGCACCGCGACCGGGGTGGACCCGATCGTCACCGGCAAGCCCGAGCTGCCGCTGCACCGCGAGACGATCCTGCGCACGGGCGCGAAGCGGCCGCTGATCGTCGGGGATCGTCTCGACACGGACATCGAGGGTGCCAACAACGGGGGTGCCGACAGCCTGCTCGTGCTGACCGGCGTCACCGACGCCCGCGCGCTCCTGAGCGCGCCTCCGCCGCAGCGGCCGACGTACATCGCCGCCGATCTGACGGGCCTGCTGGTGCCGCATCCCGAGGTACGGCACGCCGACGGCTCGTACGGCTGCGGAGGCTGGACGGTCGGACCCGACCTCTCGGTACGGGGATCGGGGGATCGTATCGACGCCCTGCGCGCGCTGTGCGTCGCCGCCTGGAAGTCGGGTGACACGGCGACGGCGCAGGAGGCCTTCGACCGCCTGCCATGAGGCGGCGGGAGCCGCGGGTCAGAGGATCTTACGGAGCCGCAACAGGTCTCCCAGGCTGGCCTCGATCTTGAGCCGGCCAGTCGCCCACGCCTTGGCGACGTGGAGTTCATCCGCGGCCAGGGCCACCAGGTCGTCGCTGCTGACGGTGAGCCGGACCTGGGCGGAGTCGGCGTCGCCGACGATCTGGAACTCGTCGAGGCCGGCCCGGTGGATGCGGGTGAGGAAGATCAGGCCGAGGTCGGGCACGCGGCAGCTGATGGTCCGCTCGACGACGTGCCTGGCGAGTTCGTCGGCGTCCACCTCGGTCAGCCGGGCGGCGATGCGCTCGAGCGCCGAGCGCGCTTCCTGGGCGGTGGCCATCGTCAGGTCCGTTCCCCCGTCGTCGTCCTCGACACCGCTGTCGTCAACGGACGGTAGCGTTCTTCTTGAGCCGGACGCGACCGGCGGCGAAGGGAAGGGTACAGGTGAGCGGCACCGAAGGGGACACCACGGGCGACGAGCGGGTCGATGCGGCACTGGCCCGCCTCACCGAACTCCACCAGGCGCCCTTGACCGAGCACCCGGCGGTCTTCGCGGACGTCCACCGGCGGCTGCAGGAGGCCCTGACGGGTCTCGACGAGGGCGCATCATGACGGGTCTTTCCGCGGTGACGCCGGGCCGGTTCCCGGTGGTCGCGCCGTGAGCGTCCGTCGGCGGCTGGACAGCGAGCTCGTCCGGCGAGGCCTGGCCCGGTCGCGGGAGCACGCCGTGGACCTGGTCGCCGAGGGGCGGGTCACCGTCGCCGGTCATACCGCTTCCAAGCCCGCCACCCAGGTCGAGACCTCCGCCGCCATCGTCGTACGGGAGGCGGCTTCCGGGCCGGACTACGTCTCGCGCGGCGGGCACAAGCTCGCCGGGGCGCTGAAGGCGTTCGCCGATCTGCCGGTCAAGGGCCGGCGCTGTCTCGACGCCGGTGCGTCGACCGGCGGCTTCACCGACGTACTGCTGCGGGCGGACGCGGGCCACGTGGTCGCGGTCGACGTCGGATACGGGCAGATCGCCTGGTCCCTGCGTACGGACGAGCGCGTCACCGTCCTGGAGCGCGTCAACATTCGCGACCTCCGGCCGGAGCAGGTCGTCTCCGACGAAGGGGAGCCGCCCGACCTGGTGGTGGCCGACCTGTCCTTCATCTCGCTGCGTCTCGTCCTCGCCCCGATCCAGCGCTGCGTCGCCCCTGAGGCCGACTACCTGATGATGGTCAAGCCGCAGTTCGAGGTGGGCAAGGAGCGCGTCGGCGCGGGCGGCGTCGTACGGGATCCCGCGCTGCGTGCCGAGGCGGTGCGCGATGTCGCCAGGCACGCCGAGACGCTCGGACTGGGGGTACGCGGCGTGACGGCGAGCCCGCTGCCCGGTCCATCCGGAAACGTCGAATACTTTTTGTGGCTACGGGCGGGCGCCCCGCCTCTCGACGACGCCCGACTCGACAAGGCCGTGGCAGAAGGGCCCGCATGACAGACAAGAGATCCGTTCTGGTCGTGACGCACACCGGCCGCGGCGCGGCGGTGCGCAGTGCGCAACTGGTGATCAGCCGGCTGAGCGAGGCCGGCATATGCGTGCGGGTGCTGGACAGCGAGGCCGAGGAGCTGGAGTGCGCCGGCGCCGACGTCATGCCGGTCTCCACGGCCGCCGCCGAGGGCGCCGAGATGGTGATCGTCCTCGGCGGTGACGGGACCATCCTGCGGGCCGCCGATCT
>JBJMIW010000186.1:0-6445 GCA_045806665.1 Actinoallomurus sp. | reverse complement strand
GCCGCCGGCTCCTGGGCCTGGGCGCAGGCCGCAGGGCAGACCGGGGCCGCCGGCTGGGCGGGCTCGGCCGGCATCTGGGCCGCCGGAGCGCACGCGGCGGAGCAGGCCGGGTTGGCCTGCGTCGACGCGGCGCCGCTGCTGATGCTCGAGTTGCCGCGGCAGGCGGCGGTCCCGAGACCGTTGTGGGCGATCGAGTTGCCACAGATCAGGATCGGAGCGCTCACCGGCGCGTTGCCCTGGTCGCCGCTGCCGAACGAGGTCGCCTCGATATTCCGGCCGTGGCGGTAGACGTACCGGAAGCGGTGCGTGCTGCTGCCGTTGGACGCGACCGAACTCGGGCTCAGCACCTGCACGTTGTTGCCCGACGCGTCGACGGTGTTGCCCGCCAGCAGGTTGTTGGCGCTGCCCGCCAGCAGGTTCGGAGCGCTGATCGGGACATTGGCGTTCGCCAGCAGTCCGCCGAGAACGCTGTGGTCGCCCCTCGTGCTGTTGTAGTTGGTGTCGGCGTTGGCGATACCGGTGCCGACCGCCGCGAAGGCGGCTCCGACGAGGACGGCACGGGCGGCGCGAACAGTCCATTTACGCATTGGTCCCCCAAGGGTGTTTGTTTCTTCGGTGATGATGCGGATGGTTTTCCGCTCCGCGGCGGGATCGCACGATCACGTCGGATCGGGATTTGGCCGAGATCCACCGATCATGCGCCGGAAAACGGAACCCAGGATGCTTGAGCGGCGATTCGGGCTCGCTACGCAGAATGTCATCCGCGTGTGCGGGGCGTACCGCTTCACGCACCCTCCAGGTACCCGGTGATCTCGGAAAGTCGAAGTTTCTTGCTGACCGTTCGAAAGGCTAACACCGCCTTTCTCGTCCACCGGCAGGCGCCGAATCGGTACGTAAAAGCCACACCCGCCCGGCGACGGGTTTTCCCATGACGAGGCTGGGGAGAGCTCAGGTCGGAGCCGCAAGGACAAAGGGCTGGCAATAGGGAGCGCGCCATTCCACGTCGATCCTTGGTGTTGCCATGACCCGCGTTCCCAGATCGGCCCCGTGGCCGACGGCGCGAATGCCCGATATTCGAATGACATGTCGGCGCCCGGTCCCTACGCTGCCCGGGTGCGCGACCTGACCCGCCTGCCAAAGGCTCACCTGCACGTCCACCTCGAGAGCACGATCCGATGGGTGACACTTCGGGAGATCGGGACGGCCAACGGCGTTCCGGTCCCGGACGGGCCCGGCGACGGCCCGGTCGTCTTCGACGGCTTCCGCCGGTTCGCCGATCTCGGCACGCTCGTCCGCGGCTGCCTGCGCCGGCCGGAGGACTTCCGGCGGATCGCGGTGGAGTTCTGCGCGGACGAGGCCGCGCAGGGGACGCGGTACGCCGAGGTCACCTTCACCGCGGCCGCGCACGGCGAGCGTCTCGGCCATCTGGAGATGCCGCTCGAGGCCGTGCTCGAGGGGCTGGCCGAGGGGCAGGCGACGTACGACATCGAGTGCCGGGTCCTCCTCGACCACTCGCGCCGGCGTTCGGTGGACCGCGCCCGGCGTACGGTGGACCTGGCCGCGCGGTACGCCGGGAGCGGTGTCGTCGGTCTGGGCCTGGCCGGCGACGAGTCCCATCCCCTCACGCCCTTCGCCGGAGTGATCGAGTCGGCGCGCGAGGCCGGCCTCCACCTCGTCCACCACGCCGGTGAGACCTGCGGTCCGGCGAGCATCCGCGAGGCGATGACCGTCGGCCACGCCGAGCGGCTCGGCCACGGCATCCGCGTCCTGGACGACGCCGACCTGGTCGCCGAGGTGCGGGACCGCGGTCTGCCCCTCGAGGTCTGCCCGTCGTCGAACGTCGCGCTCGGGCTGGCCCCCTCCTTCGCCGCGCATCCGCTGCCCCGGCTGCGGGACGCCGGGCTCGTCGTGACGGTGAACACCGACATCCCGGCCGTCGTGGGCACCACGCTGACCGACGAGTACCGCCGGATCCGTACGGCGTTCGGGTACGACGACGCCACGGTCGCCGCGTTGTCGCGGGCGGGTGTCGAGGCCTCCTTCGCCCCGGAGCCGACCAAGGCCCGGCTGCGCCGGGAGATCGAGACGTGGCTGGCCGTGCCCGTCGCCTGACCGGCGCGCCGGCCGCGTCGACCGGGCCGGACAAAGAGCGGTGGGCGATGGCCGGGCCGCACGAAGGGCCCGGTGGGCGGTCGCCGGGACCTGGAGCCCATACCGGGCGCGCGGAATAGGGACCGCAGCCTCTGGGGGATCCGCCCGGCGGATCACCATAATTCGAGGAGTGGCCGCCGTTCCCGTACGGCCGCCGCGGTCTCGTGTTCCCTGCCGGACCCGCCGGGCGATCTCCGGTCGCTCTGATTAGGGTCGGAGGCATGTCCGATATGGCGTATCGCCCGCTAGGCGACTCCGGTCTCGTCGTCTCCGTCCTCGGCCTCGGGTGCAACAACCTGGGCCGTACCGGCACCCGCACGGAGACACTCGAAGGCAGCAGAAAGGTCGTCGACGCCGCGCTGGACGCCGGCATCACCATGTTCGACGTGGCCGATATCTACGGCGCGGAGCCGGGACTGTCCGAGGACATCCTTGGGCAGTGCCTCGCCGGCCGCCGCGACGACGTCGTGGTCGCGACGAAGTTCGGTATGGACATGCGCGGCGCCAACGGCCCCGACTTCGGCGCGCGCGGGTCGCGACGCTACATCCGCCGGGCCGTCGAAGCGTCCCTGCGACGGCTGCGCATCGACTACATCGACCTCTACCAGTACCACTTCCCGGACGGGGTCACCCCGATCGAGGAGACGCTCGCGGCGCTGGACGAACTCGTCCGCGAGGGCAAGGTCCGCTACATCGGCTCGTCGAACTTCGCCGGCTGGCAGGTGGTGGAGGCCGACTACGTCGCCCGGGCGGCGGGCGGTACCCGGTTCATCAGCGCGCAGAATTACTACAACCTGCTTCACCGCGACCCTGAGGCCGAGCTCGTCCCCGCCTGCCAGGCGTACGGCGTCGGTCTGCTGCCGTTCTTCCCACTCGAGAATGGCCTGCTCACCGGCAAGCACCGGCGGGAGGAGGCCCCGGCGGCCGGCACCCGGATCGGCGACAGCAAGCGGTCCCTCCACGCCGACGCCGACTGGGACACCGTCGAGGCGATCCGCGAGTTCGCCGACCAGCGCGGCGTGTCGATGCTGCACGTGGCCATCGGCGGGCTCGCCGCCCAGCCGACCGTCGCGTCGGTGATCGCCGGTGCCACCTCTGCCGAGCAGATCCGGGCGAACGTCGAGGCCGCGCAGTGGACTCCGGCCCCCGAGGACCTGGAGGAGCTGGCCGAGATCACCGGCTGAGGGGCCGCCGATCCCCTGTCATCCAGACTGATCCCCGATCGGTTGAACCCTGGCGCGCGAGCGCACGTACTTCCTGCCGACATCGGACCCGGAAGGCAGGACGCCATGACTCGACGGCCCCGCGCCGTAGGCGCGACAACGGTACGGCCAAGGGTCGAGCGAGCAGGGGCCGAACCGTCGGGGCGGGGTGGCCGGGAGACCGTCGGCCGCCCCTGGTCCGACCCGTGGACGTCGCTCCGGGGACGCCGGCCACCGGACCGTACGCTCCGGGAACCATATCCACAGACCGCCCACCGCCGCACCGTGCGTCATACGCACCCCGACGACCGGTGTCCACAGACGGCGCACCGCCGGGCCGCCCGTCACCGTACGGCGTGTCGCGGGCACGCGTCTCGCCAGACGGTACGGTCCGTGACGGGGAGGCCCGGAGATACGCCGGCAGACCCCTGTCTCTTCGCCCTGCCGTACGGCCGCCGAGGATGTCCTCAGTGGCGACCGCCCTCCGGGGCTCCGCGGTCGCGCGGGTGGCGCCGGGGGCTCCGCTCACCAGGTCTGGTGAACGCTCGCGCGATGGTGAAGATTGACCGCGTGAGCGAACTGCGAGAGATCCGGCCAGGAGACGGCGAGGGCTGCGCGCGGGCGTGGCGGGACGCCGGCCGCCACTACGCAGCGATCGTGCCGGGGGTCGTCCAGGAGCCCGACCCCGAGGGCCTCGTGGAGTGGTTCGAGGAGGCCATCAGCGAGGCACGGGACGATGACACCGTATGGCTGGTCGCCGAGGTGAACGGCCAGGTCGTAGGGGTCATCGAAGCCGCGGTGGCCCGGCCCGCGCCGGACGCCCACCGGCAGCTTCAGCGTGATCTGTCTCGGGTGCGCCTGGTGATCAACGCGCTCGCCGTCGTCGAGGAGTACCGCCGGAGGGGCGTCGGCACGGCGCTCATGGAGGCGGCCGAGACATGGGGACGGCGGCGAGGCGCGGCGGTCGCGGTGACCGACACCAATCTGAGCAGCCCCCTATCGGTGCCGTTCTACGAGAATCGGATGGGCTACCAGCGACAAGCGGTCATTCTCCGCAAGACGCTCAAACCCGAGTGAGCCGCGGAGCCTGGAAAGGGAGAGCACTTTGGTCGACCCGCGATTGATCGAGCAGTACGCGGCGGAGGCGTGGCCCGCAGCCGAGGTCCAGGCGGAGGGAGGATCTGGCCCCGCGGAAGAGCACACCGCCCTCGACACGTTGCTCGCCGAGCGGGGGTACCGGCGGAATGCGCCGACCATGGTGTGCACCGCACCGACGAGCACCGTGATCACTCGTTCCCGCCCGCCGGCGCGACCCGATGTGACGCTCGCGGAGCATCCGACTCGCCGATGGCTGGACGCCTACGTCGCCCTGGATGATCACGAGAACAGCCGGCAGACCGCAGACCGGATCCTCTCTCGCATTCCAGGCCCCGCCGCCTATCTCAGCGTCGAACACGGCGACCGTGTGGCCGGCATGGGGCTCATCGTGGCCGCCCCCGGCTACGGCGGCGTCTTCTGCATGGCGACCCACTCCGCACACCGGCGCCAGGGCATCGCCACCGCCATCCTGCACGTCGGCGCCCGTTGGGCCGCGGCACGCGGAGCAGACCAGCTGTACCTGCAAGTCATGGCCGACCAGGGACACGACGCCGCCCGTCGGCTCTACGACCGCGTCGGATTCCGCGCCTCCCACACGTACCACTACCGCCTCAAGCCCTGAGCCCGTAGTGCTAGGCATCCCGTCCGGGCGGCCCCGGCTTGCTCAACGGTGATCCCTGCGGCCGAAACCGCGACCGGTGCCGTTCGGGCGCAAAGACGATCAAGGGCCTTCCCCCGCGAACGCGGGGGAAGGCCCTTGATCATGAGGCGGAGGCTCGGGGATTTGAACCCCGGATGGACGGTAAGCCCAAACCGCATTAGCAGCTCGGGAACCGGCCGTTCAGGGCCGTTCCACCTGGGTCAACATGTACAGGCGATCTCCCCTGAACGGCGTTGTACGGCGGGGAACTGCAACTGAAACTGCAACTGGGGCAGGCCGGCTACCAGGCAAAGCACCGTGCGCGCCGCCCGGACGCGACCCGCGACACTCGATCGTCTCAGTAGCATCCTCGTCGTGATCGACTTCGACCTGGCCGACTTCGCCGCAGCTGTCCAAGAACGCGGTGCAGGCTGGGACGCGGCAGGCATCCAGTGGCAGTTCACCCTCGGCCCCGCCCGAGACAAGTCCGCAGCCTGG
Source organism: Actinoallomurus sp. (assembly GCA_045806665.1). Taxonomy (GTDB): domain Bacteria; phylum Actinomycetota; class Actinomycetes; order Streptosporangiales; family Streptosporangiaceae; genus Actinoallomurus. The sequence continues at coordinate 856 of JBJMIW010000186.1, read as the reverse complement.
GTTATCTGTGAGACCACCCAAGCACTGGCTCAACTCACAATCTGGACCAGCGGGGAAGCCGAGCTAGACATCGGCGACCTCACCACCGGCGCCACCAACCATGTCCACTACAACCTCACCACACAAGATCTCGCCGCCCGCCTCGACGAACTCACCCAACGACTGAGCTCGCCCCCCGCCGCTTGACGAGTCCGCACCGCCAGCTTGGGAAGTCGCTTCCGCTGCCCATTGGCGACCTGCGGTGTTCCTGACCTGCGTGTTCGCGGCGATCAGCCCGCGAGCGACCGTGCGCGACCGTGGCCGCCCGCTCTAACGGGCACGTAGCGGGCACGCCTATCCGGTCGCGAACTAGCAGACGCGTTCTTGGTACACCGCGCTCTCAGCCGGGCTGTGTGCTGCGATGACCGCCCACTCGGGCCTGCGCTCGATGGCGTCAAGAACCTCGCCGAGCGGGCTTGCGGTGTCCTCGCCGGGCCACCACTGGTTGTACGCACCCAGAGCTTCGAGGGCGGGCGTTGGTTCGTACGCGATATCGCATCGAAGCTGGATGAGCGCTTGCCCATCTCCGTCGTCTAGGTCGAACTGGCGGCAGAGGGAAAGAGTGAAGCGCCTCGGGCCGCTGAATGAAGCGGTGAGGTACTCGTAAAGCATCGCATCTTCCTCAACGCCGGCAACCGACAGGTTCATGAACCTGCGGAACGCTCGCCAGGCGCGAGACGGTTCGAGATTGCTCGGTGCCTGACCTTCATCCCTAAGGAGGTCGAGCAACGTCTGTTCGGCGTTCGCAACGATCACGGACCAAGTCTGGCGTGACTCCACGCGCGCGCCGCTGGCCTGGTCATCCCGTCCGCCTTCG
>JBJMIW010000185.1:0-4179 GCA_045806665.1 Actinoallomurus sp. | reverse complement strand
GATCCGCGCGTTGCGGCCCCTTGCCTCCCGGGTGGAGGTCGTCCTCCCGGGCGGAACCCGGCACCCGATGCGCCACGTTCACGCAGGCGTCTTCGCGGTGACGCTGCCGCCCGACGCGCCCCTGGCCGGCGAGGAGCCCCAAGCGGTGCCGGACTACCGGCTGGCGGTCACGTACGACGGACCCGAGGTGATCCAGGACGACCCGTACCGGCACCTGCCCACCCTCGGCGAGCTGGACCTGCACCTGATCGGCGAGGGCCGGCACGAGGAGCTGTGGAAGGTCCTGGGCACGCACACCCGCACGTACGCCTCGGTCTTCGGCCCGGTCTCCGGCACGTCCTTCGCCGTCTGGGCCCCGAACGCGCGAGGCGTCCGGGTCATCGGCGACTTCAACCACTGGGACGGCCAGGCCTATCCGATGCGCTCGCTCGGCGCCACCGGCGTGTGGGAGCTGTTCATCCCGGAGGTCGGCGACGGCACGAACTACAAGTTCGAGATCCTCGGCGCCGACGGTGTGTGGCGGCGCAAGGCCGACCCGATGGCGCGGTACGCCGAGCGGCCGCCCGCCACCGCGTCGACGGTCTTCACGTCCTCCTACGCATGGGAGGACGACGAATGGATGACGCGCCGCAAGTCGTACGACCCGCTGCACTCGCCGGTGAGCACGTACGAGGTGCACCTCGGCTCCTGGCGCGTCCACCTGGGCTACCGGGAACTCGCCGACCAGCTGGTCGACTACGTCACCGACATGGGCTTCACACACGTGGAGCTGCTGCCGGTGGCGGAGCATCCGTTCGGGGGCTCGTGGGGCTACCAGGTGACGTCCTACTACGCCCCGACGTCGCGCTTCGGCGACCCCGACGAGTTCCGCCACCTCGTCGACCGGCTGCACCAGGCCGGCATCGGCGTGATCATCGACTGGGTCCCCGGCCACTTCCCCAAGGACGAATGGGCCCTGGCCCGCTTCGACGGCACGCCCCTGTACGAGCACGCCGACCCGCGCCGGGGCGAGCAGAAGGACTGGGGCACCCTCATCTTCGACTTCGGCCGCGCGGAGGTGCGCAACTTCCTCGTCGCCAACGCGAACTACTGGCTGGAGGAGTTTCACATCGACGGGCTGCGCGTGGACGCCGTGGCCTCGATGCTGTACCTGGACTACTCCCGCGCCGAAGGCGAGTGGACACCGAACATCTACGGCGGGCGGGAGAACCTCGAGGCGATCGACTTCCTCAAGGAGATGAACGCCACCGTCTACAAGCGGTCCCCCGGCATCATGACGATCGCCGAAGAGTCGACGGCCTGGCCCGGCGTGACGCGCCCCACCCACCTCGGCGGGCTCGGCTTCGGCTTCAAGTGGAACATGGGCTGGATGCACGACACGCTCGCGTACCTCGAGCGGGACCCGCTCTACCGCGGCTACCACCACCACGAGATCACGTTCTCGATGGTGTACGCCTACTCGGAGAACTACGTGCTGCCGCTGTCGCACGACGAGGTCGTGCACGGCAAGGGCTCCCTGCTGGGCAAGATGCCCGGCGACGAGTGGCAGCGGTTCGCCAACCTCCGGGCGCTGCTGGCCTTCATGTGGGCGCATCCGGGCAAGCAGCTGCTCTTCATGGGACAGGAGTTCGGTCAGGGCGCGGAGTGGGCCGAGTCCCGCTCCCTCGACTGGTGGCTGCTGGACGAGGCGGAGGACAACTTCCACGTCGGCCTGCGACGGCTGGTCCGCGACCTGAACCAGACCTACACCGGGTCGCCCCAGCTGTGGACGATGGACACCGACCCGGCGGGCTTCCGCTGGATCGCCGCGGACGACGTCGCGGGCAACGTCATCTCCTTCCTCCGGTACGGCCCGGACGGCTCACCGCTCGCCTGCATCGTCAACTTCTCCGGTGTGCCGCACGAGAACTACCGGCTCGGCCTGCCGTCCCCCGGCCGCTGGCGCGAGGTGATCAACACCGACGCGTACGACTACGGCGGCGGCGGGGTCGGCAACCTCGGTCAGGTCGAGGCAGTCGAGGAGCCCAGCCACGGCCTGCCGGCCTCGGCCTGCCTGCGGGTGCCCCCGCTCGGCGCCGTCTGGCTCGCCCCGGAATGAGCCTCCTGCGCCCGTCCTGCGAAAAGGACGGGCCAGATGTGGCAATCATGTTGTGGTGATGCCGCGCACTGCGAGAGATTTCGCGCGCAACCTCAGGAGGTAGCGCGTGCGGATCTCAGCACGGCGAGGAGTTCTCGCCTCAATCGCAGTCGCGGCCGCCCTCGCGGCGGCCGGCACCCCCGCCGCCCACGCGGCGAAGAAGCCGACGATCAAGGTGGCGGGCGGGATCACCCAGCCCGTCTTCTCGTACCAGAACGCCATCCGGGAGTTCGTCCGGGTGCAGTCGAGCGTCGACGCCGACGGTGACGGCAAGAAGGACCTGATCCGGGTCGACATCATCCGGCCCAGGGAGACCGACGCCGGACTCAAGGTGCCGGCCATCATCGACGAGAGCCCGTACTACGACAACCTCGGCCGCGGCAATGAGTCCGAGCGCAAGAGGTACGACGCCAACGGGAACCCCGTGAAGTTCCCGCTGTTCTATGACAACTACTTCGTGCCGCGCGGCTACGCCGTCCTCAACGTCGACATGGACGGCACCACGAAGTCCGACGGCTGCCCGACCTCGGGTGGCGCCTCCGACGTGCTCGGCGGCAAGGCGGTCATCGACTGGCTGGGCGGCCGGTCGAAGGCGTTCGACGCCCAGGGGAAGCCGGTCAAGGCCACCTGGTCCACCGGCCACTCCGGCATGATCGGCAAGTCGTACGACGGCACGCTCGCCAACGGTGTGGCGGCCACCGGCGTCAAGGGCCTGGACACCATCGTGCCGATCTCCGCGATCAGCTCCTGGTATGACTACAGCCACATGAACGGCGTGATCTGGTTCAAGGGCGAGGAGGACGGTCTCGCCGAGGTCGTCGACACCGACCCGGCGGCCAAGTGCGCCGCCGTCCGCCAGAAGATGGCGCAGGGCCAGGACGACGCCACCGGGAACTACAACGCGTTCTGGAACGAGCGGAACTACCGGACCGGGCCGATCGCCGACGCGAGCAAGGTGCACGCCAGCGTGTTCGCCGTCCACGGGCTCAACGACCTGAACGTCAAGCCCAGCCAGTTCTCCACCTGGTGGGCGGCGCTCGCCAAGCGCGGAGTGCCGCGCAAGGTGTGGCTGTCGCAGTACGGTCACGTGGACCCGTTCGACTTCCGCCGTGACGTCTGGGTGGACACCCTCCACGCGTGGTTCGACCACTGGCTGTGGAAGCTGCCCAACGACGTCATGAAGCAGCCGCGCGCCGACGTCGAGGTGGCCCCCGACCAGTGGGCCGCCCAGTCCGACTGGCCCGCGCCGCACACCCGGCAGCTCAGCCTGCGCCCGGAGGCGGACGGCGCCCTCGGCCTGAAGGCCGGGTCCGGCACCGGAGCGTACACCGACACGAAGCAGGCCGAGTCGGACGCCGTGTCCGACCCGACGACGGCGAAGCCGTACCGGCTGGCCTACACGACCCCGCCGCTGAAGCGCGACGTACGGCTGTCGGGCACGCCGCAGGTGAGCCTGAAGATCAAGCTCGACAAGCCGACCGCGAACCTGGGCGCGTTGCTCGTCGACTACGGCACCGACACCCGGGTCAACTACCTGGGCTCCGGGTCGGGCGTCAAGACGCTGACCACCGAGGACTGCCACGGTGAGAGCACGGCCGCCGACGACGCCTGCTACAAGAAGGTGGTCACGGACACGGTGACGTCCGACGTGAACGTGGTGACCCGCGGCTACCTCGACGCGCAGAACCGCACGTCCCTCAGCCACCCGTCGCCCCTCACACCGGGCAAGACCTACGCGGTCCGCTGGGACACCCTGCCGCAGGACTACCGCTTCAAGGCCGGCCACCGGCTCGCCCTGGTACTCATCGGCACCGACGCCGACACCCAGGACGACGACGCGACGGGCGCGGCCGTCACGGTCGACCTGGCCGGCAGCGCGATCACCCTCCCGGTGATCGTCGGCGGAACGCCGTCGGAGTCCACCTTCTCAACCGAACAGAAGTGGCGCGGCCCGACCCACGTCGTACTGCCCAAGCAGCCCCGCCAGTTCCACTGATCCGGAGATGTGAGCGGGCCCGGGACCACCGTCCCGGGGCCCGCTC
>JBJMIW010000184.1:0-14741 GCA_045806665.1 Actinoallomurus sp. | reverse complement strand
TCCGGCTCCCTGAGAGGAGTTGTCGTCGCCGGAGCCGACGTACAGGTTGCCCTGCTTGTCGAAGGCCATGCCGCCGCCCACGTGGCAGCAGCTGTGGATCTGCGCGTCCCAGTGCAGCAGATCCTTACGGGTGCCCTGGTCGATCGTCTGGTTCGCGAAGTCGTACGTGAACCGCGAGATCGTCCGCTGACCGATCTGCTTGTCCCGGTCGATCGACTCGTGCGGCATCCAGTAGACGTAGATCCATCCGTTCTTCTCGAAGTTGGGGTCGGTCGTGATCCCGACGAGGCCGTCCTCGTCCTTGATCAGCTCGCTGCCGCTTCCGCGGTTGCCCATCACCTTGAGGGTGGTCAGAAGCTTGACCTGCTTCGTCTTCGGGTCCCACTGGTGGATGGTGCCGCAGCCGAGCCCGACGTTGGGGTCGTTCCAGTCGGGGATCGGACCGGTTGGGCACGCGGCCTTTCCGATGTAGAAGGCCTTGCCGTCGGGGGCGATGGTCAGGCCGTGCGGCTCGCCGATCTGGTCGAGCTGACCCGGCTGGTTCTTCTGGGTCAGCCGCTCGATCGTGTAGTTCGACGCGATGGTGGCCTTGCACTCACCCCGGACCATCCCCGTCGTCCACTCGATGGCGCCGAGCAGGTGGCTCTGGAACTGCTTGTCATCGGTGTAGCTGGCGCCGGTGCGGCCCATGCCGGTGTAGAACGACCGGCCGCCGTCGTAGTCGCGGCACCACGAGACCGGGTGGAACGGACCATTGCCGCTCAGACCCGGGTTGTACGTGCGCTCCTCGACCTGCGCGATCGTGTGCACCTTGCCCAGCGGGTTGGGGCTCCAGTTCATCCACTGGTCGGACCGCTTCCAGTTGAGCGGCAGTCCCTGGTTCGCCGGGTGCTGGCGGTCGGTGACGTCAACGGTGGCCTCCTGCACCTTGTCCTCCGCGGGAGGTCCGGTGGTGGGGCCGAACAGCCGCAGCTCCGCCAGTTGGGTCAGGGGCTCACCGCTGTTCGCGGTGACGTCCAGCTTGTAGTACTGGTACGCCGTGCTGTTCTTGAACGTGTACTCCTTGGTCTGGAACCGCTGGGGGAAGCTCTCCCCGCTCCGCTTGTCCAGGTCGGTCCAGCTCTTCCCGTCCTGGGAGCCCTGCAGCGTCCAGTCCTTCGGGTCACGGCCGGGGTAGTCGTTCGCCGACGTCAAGGCGTAGTGGGCGATCGCGACCGGCTTCTCCAGCTTCGCCTGGATCCAGGCGATCTTCGAGTGGGCCAGCCACTTGGTGTCGTTCTTCCCGTCGAACGCCTTGTCCTTGGTCTCGTTCGGCGGGTTGTCGTCGTTCGCCGAGATCTCCACGACCTTCTCGGGGGGCGGGAGAGCGCCGGCGGGGCGGGTGCCGATCAGCTCGGTGAACCAGGAGGAGTCGGCCTGGGCGCGGGCGGCGTCATGGACGCCGACGAACCCGCCGCCCTCCTTGATGTACGTGCGGAACGCGGACTCCTCGTCGGCGTCGAGCGTCACACCGTTGGCCGAGAGGAAGACCACACCGCGATACTGCGCCAGGCTGTCGTAGTTGAAGACAGCGGGATCTTCGAACTCGTCGACGGAGAAGCCGTTCTTCTTGCCCAGCTCCTTGATCGCCGCCGCGGCGCTCTTGACGGGGTCGTCCTGCTTGGCGGCCGGTCCGTGGAAGACCATCACCCTGACCGAGGCGTCACCGGCCGGCGCAGGGTCGCGGGGTGCGGCCTGCGCGGGCACGGCGGAGGCCGTCGCCAGCCCCATCATCAGCGCGACGCTCGACACGAGGATCCGTGCGCGTCGCCAGGCGGGTGGTCGGGGCAGCACGAAAATGCCTCTGCGACCCATCGTTGCTCCTTCATCGGAGGGCTGAAACAGCACCTTGGGGACGAACTATGTGGTCGGTCGTGATGGTCACCGCACGTGCCGATGTCGGCTGCGGCACGCCTGGTGACTCTCCTCTTGCCGTCCGATCGCTCCGCGCGGCGTGGGTGCCGCCGTTACGACCTCCATGTGGCCGACGGCGGGGTTCTTCAGCACCAGCACGCCTTTCGCGAACTGCGGACGGGTGCGCGGGACTGCGCGTCCGACTGCCCGGGGCTCTGGTCGGGCGGGCGGCGAATTCGAGGGACGGGGCGTCGATGATGTCGACGGCACCGCAGTGCCGCCGGCCTTTCACCGCGCTGGGGCGGGGGACCTACGTACCTTCATGCACCGTTTTTGACGGTACATCCGAAACATCCGAACGCAGCTTGCGACACTTTTAACCTGCTGTCAAGCAGTATCGCCTGAACCGGTCGCACTTTGTCATGCGACTAGATAAAGTCCCAGTCAACTGTTACGGTGAGCCCGTTTTAACCGGTTTAGCCGCTTTTTGTCAGTCGGATCCTGACCCCACGTCTCCAGGTCGACCCGCCGTCGGCCTCACGCAGCCGCCTCACGCAGGTGAGGCACCGTCACCGATTGGGGAACCATGACCGAGGTAGGCAGGGGCGCGCCGCGACGCCTGTTCTCCCGACGCGCCTTCACCACGGCCGCGACGACCGCCGCCTTCGCTCCGCTCGTCGCGTCGGGCAAGGCGGAGGCGACGACCGAGAAGGCCGCCGACAAGCCCGGCGGCGGGAGCGGCACCCGCCGCATCACCCTGTACGCGGAGAAGCTGCCGGACGGTCAGCTGGGCTACGGCCTGGAGCCCGGCAAGGCCACGATCCCCGGCCCGCTCATCGAGATGGTCGAGGGCGAGACCCTCGAGATCGAGATGGTCAACAACCTGGACGTGACCGCGAGCCTGCATGTGCACGGAGTGGACTACGACACGGCCAGTGACGGCACAAGGATGAACGACAGCGTGGTGGAACCGGGCGGCCGGCGCACCTACACCTGGCGCACCCACGCGCCGGGCCGCCGTCGCGGCGGCTCCATCGAGCACGGCAGCGCGGGCTACTGGCACTACCACGACCACGTCGTGGGGACCGACCACGGCACCGGGGGCATCCGCGCGGGGCTGTACGGCCCGCTCGTGGTCCGCCGGAAGGGTGACCTGCTGCCCGACAAGCAGTTCACCGTGGTCTTCAACGACATGACGATCAACAACCGCAAGGCCCATGACGCGCCCGAGTTCGTCGCCAGGCTCGGCGAGCGGGTGGAGTTCATCGTGATCACCCACGGGGACTTCTTCCACACCTTCCACGTCCACGGACACCGGTGGGCCGACAACCGCACCGGCATGCTGGAAGACCCACAGGACACGAGCCGCATCATCGACACCAGGACCACCGGCCCCGGCGACTCCTTCGGCTTCCAGGTGATCGCCGGCGAGCGCGTCGGCCCCGGCGACTGGATGTACCACTGCCATGTCCAGAGCCATGCGGACATGGGCATGGTCGGCGTGTTCAAAGTGACCGAAGCGTAGCGGGAACCCGCCGGGCCCTGCCCGGCGCTCCGGCCGGCGGCCGGATCCGGGGAACGGGACCCCCGGATCCGGTACTCAGCCGCGCAGCGGCAGTCCGACGTCCGCGGTGGAGACGCGGATCACTCGCCCGAGCCGAAGGCGGCGTCGAAGGCCGCGGCCGGTGGCTCGATGGCGGCCAGCCGGCGGACGAAGGCGAGGGCGTCGGGCGCGCCCATCAGCCGGTCCATGCCGGCGTCCTCCCACTCGATGGAGATCGGCCCGTCGTAGCCGATCGCGTTGAGGGCGCGGAAGCAGTCCTCCCACGGCACGTCGCCGCGGCCGGTCGAGATGAAGTCCCAGCCACGGCGCAGGTCCGCCCACGGCAGATGGGACGACAGGCGACCGCGCCGGCCGTCCCCTGTGCGCACCTTCGCGTCCTTGCAGTCGACGTGGCGGATCCGGTCGGCGAACTCGAACAGGAAGTTGACCGGGTCCAGCTCCTGCCAGACGAAGTGCGACGGGTCCCAGTTCAGCCCGAACGCCGGCCGGTGACCGATCGCCTCCAGCGCCCGTACCGTCGTCCAGTAGTCGTAGGCGATCTCACTCGGGTGCACCTCGTGCGCGAAGGAGACGCCGACCTCGTCGAAGACGTCGAGGATCGGGTTCCAGCGATCGGCGAAGTCCTGGTATCCCGCCTCGATCATCGACTCGGGCACCGGCGGGAACATCGCGACCGTGTGCCAGATCGACGAGCCCGTGAACCCGACGACCGTGCGGACGCCGAGCCGGGCGGCGGCCCGCGCGGTGTCCTTCATCTCCTCGGCGGCCCGCCGCCGCACGCCCTCTGGCTCGCCGTCGCCCCAGACACGGGCCGGCAGGATGCCCTTGTGCCGTTCGTCGATCGGATGGTCGCAGACCGCCTGACCGACGAGGTGGTTCGAAATCGCCCAGACCTTGAGGCCGTACTTGTCCAGCAGTTCGAGCCTGCGCGGCACGTACGCGTCGTCGGTGAGCGCCTTGTCGACCTCGAAGTGATCGCCCCAGCAGGCGATCTCCAGGCCGTCGTACCCCCATCCGGAGGCGAGCCGGCACACCTCCTCGAACGGCAGATCGGCCCACTGGCCGGTGAACAGAGTGATCGGGCGCGGCATGGTTCCTCCACAGATGATCGCGATCGGTCAGGCTCGTGGCGTGGTGACGTCCTGGCGCAGCCCGCTCAGCCGGAGGAGAAGTCCCTTCACCTCGGTGGCCGCGTAGACGTCCCGTCCATGCCGGGCGTCGGAGCACAGCAGGACGGGGGCGTCGGCGTCGCCGTCGGGCAACCGGCCGTGGCTGCCCCGCACGCAGCCGGGGTCGAGCGACACGACCGACAGGGTCGAGCGCAGGCCGAGCTTCTTGCGCGCCAGCGCGGCGACCGCCCGCAGCTTCACCGCCGGGTCGCCCGGGTCGAAGAACAGCTCGGCCGGGTCGTAGCCGGGCTTGCGGTGGATCTCGACGGTGCGCGCGAAGTCAGGGGCCCGCACGTCGTCGAGCCAGTAGTAATAGGTGAACCACGCGTCCGGCTCGGCGACCGCGACCAGTTCGCCGGCCCGTGAGTGGTCGATGCCGTACGCGGCCTTGCCCACCTCGTCCAGGACCTCGTCCACACCGGGCAACGCCGCCACGATGTCGCGCACGCGGGGCACGTCGGCGGGATCGGCGACGTAGACGTGCGCGACCTGGTGGTCGGCGACCGCGAACGCACGGGACGTCCAGGGATCGAGATACTCCATGCCGGCCTGCGTGTGCACGTTGAGCAGCCCCTCGCGCCGCAGCGCCCGGTTGACGTCGACCGGCCGGTCCGCGGCGGTGATGCCGTACTCGCTCAGCACGACGATGGCCGCGTCGCGGGCGCGAGCCGTCTCCAGCAGCGGGGCGAGCGCGGCGTCCACCTCGCGTGCCGCGGCGACCGCCTCGGGCCCGTCCGGGCCGTATCGCTGCAGGTCGTAGTCCAGGTGCGGCACGTAGACGAGAGTCAGGTCCGGGCCGTGCGCGGTGATGATCCGCCGCGCGGCCCCGATGATCCAGTTCGACGAGGTGATCGACGCGGTCGGTCCCCAGTAGGTGAACAGCGGGAAGGTCCCCAACTCGGCGGTCAGCTCATCGTGCAGACCGGGCGGGAAGGTGTAGCAGTCCGGTGACTTGCGGCCGTCGGCGTGGTAGATCGGGCGCGGCGTGACCGTCAGGTCGGTGGCCGCGCCCATCGCATACCACCAGCACACGTTCGCCACCGTGTAGCCGGGTGACAGCCGGCGGGCGTCGTCCCAGACCTTGTCGCCGCCGACGAGCGCGTTGTGCTGCCGCCACAGGAAGACCTCGCCGAGGTCGCGGAAGTACCAGCCGTTGCCGACGATCCCGTGGTCGCGCGGCTGCCCGCCGGTCAGCAGCGTGGCCTGCACCGAGCAGGTGACGGCGGGGAACACGGTGCGCAGCCCGGCCGTGAAACCGGCGTCGCCGACGGCGGCGACGCTCGGCATGTGCGGCAACAGGCGGGGGGTCAGGCCGACGACGTCGATGACGACGAGCGGCCGCCGGCCGGTGTCGGTGTCGGTGTCGGTGGGCATCAGGACTCCTCACGCAGTCCGAGGTCGAGCAACCGGTCACGGGTCCAGGCGAGTTCGGCGGCGATGCCATCGACGAGGCCGCGAGTGCCGCCGGGCCGCAGCTCCGCCGGCAGCACGCCCCACGTGTAGGTCTCCACCTCCAGGTGGTCGACGAGCGCCACAGGCCCGCCGACCAGGGCCCGCAGCGCGCCCAGCAGGACGTCGCGCGTGGTGGTGAGCGGCGGTTCCGGCTCGGCGTGCAACGGGACGTGGAAGTGCACCCGCCAGGGGCCGGGCTCGGCGACGGCGAGCGCGGCCGGCAGGTCGTCCCAGCGCCTTCCGTGCGCCGTACGGGTCTGGTGCAGGAAGCGCGGCTCGGCGACGGACGCGAGCGCCCGGCGGGTGCCGGGCGCCGCCGGGTCGTCGGCCTGCACCGCGCAGGACACCTGCGCCTTGACGACCGGGGCCGCCGCCGCGACCGCTGCCGCCGGATCCTCGAAGCCCACCGCGAGGTGACACAGGTCCAGGCAGCTCCCGATCCACTCGGTGTCCAGCCCGGCGAGCGCGCGCGCCAACCGGCCGGTCGTCTCGATGACACATCCCGGCTCCGGCTCGATCGCGACCCGTACCGGCCGGTCCAGCCGGGCCAGCTCCCGGGCCAGCACCTCCAGGTTCCGGTGCGCGGCGTCCGCGCGCTCGCCCGGCCAGGGGGTGCGCCACCCCATCGGCAACGTCGACACGCTGCCGCGCGCCGCGTCGTCCGGCAGCAGCCGCGCCAGCACCCGGGCCAGGTCCAGGGTGTAGTCCAGCCGGGACCGCTGCGACCAGTCGGGCACGTACACGTCCCGTTTCACCACGGGCGCGTGGAACCCCTGGTAGGGGAACCCGTTGAGGGTGACCACCTCCAGCCCGCGCGCGTCCAGCTCGCGGCGCAGCCGCCGGAGGGCGGTCGCGTCGGCGAGCGTCCGCGCCACGTCGGCCGCGAGCCACAGCCCGACGCCGAGCCGGCCGGCGCCGAGCCTCTCGCGTACCGGCTCGGCGTACCGGGCCAGCTGAGCGAGGACACCGTCCAGGTCTTCGGCGGGATGCACGTTCGTGCAGTACGCGAGGTGCACGGTCGTCCCGTCGCGATGGCGGAAGCGCATCAGGCGTCCCGCGGGGTGCCGCGCAGCACGGAGTTGCCGGCGAACGTCGCGGTCGGTTCGACGCGGGCGGCCTCGTCGAGGTCGTCGAGGTCCAGGCGTCCGCTCTGCCCGTAGAAGGCGACCGGGTTACGCCACAACACCTGGTCGACGTCGTCGGAGTCGAATTCCGCAGCCAGCATCGCCGCGCCGGTCCTGGCCGTCTTCAACGGGTCGCTGCGTCCCCAGTCGGCCGCGGAGTTCACCAGCATCCGCTCGGTGCCGTACTCGCGCAGGACGCGTACGGTGCGCTCTTCGTCCATCTTCGTGTCGGGGTAGACCGAGAACGCCATCCAGCAGCCGGAGTCGCGCACCAGCCCGACCGTCACCTCGTTGAGATGGTCGATGACCACCCGGCCGGGCGGGATGCCGGACTCGCGGATCACGTCCAGCGAACGCCGGGTGCCGGCCGCCTTGTCGCGGTGTGGCGTGTGCACCAGCACCGGCAGATCGTGCTCGACCGCGAGCTGTAGCTGCCGGGCGAACACCGCGTCCTCCTCCGGGGTCATCGAGTCGTAGCCGACCTCACCGACCGCAACGACACCGTCCTTCGTCAGATACCGGGGCAGCACGTCCAGGACGTCACGGCAGCGGGGGTCGTTCGCCTCCTTCGGATTGAGCGCGATCGTGCAGTGGTGCCGGATCCCGAACTGCGCCGCGCGGAACGGCTCCCAGCCCACCAGCCCATCGAAGTAGTCGATGAAGGTCCCCACCGACGTACGCGGCTGGCCCAGCCAGAACGCCGGCTCGACGATCGCGCGCACGCCTGCGGCGCGCATCGCCTCATAGTCGTCGGTGGTCCGGGAGGTCATGTGGATGTGCGGATCGAAGATGCGCATGACGGTTCTCCTCACGTCTCATCCGGATCGGTGACCAGCCACACGTCGGCCGGCACGGGACGCCCGGCCGCCACCCGCTCGCGCGCGTAGGCGGCGAACATCCGGGCCAGCTCCGCGTCCCGGCGTTCGGGCAGTCCGGCGATCTCAGCCAGCGGGACCCCGGTGAAAACGCACTTGAGCACGCCCTGCCGGTAGGCGGGGGCATCCAGGTGCGTCGCCCCGTACGGACCCAGCGCGGCGGCCACCAGGCGCGTGTCGTTGGTCCGGAGCGCGTCGAGAACCACGGGCAGCGCGTCGGGGCCGATGTCGAGCAGGCCGAGCGCGCGCAGCACGCCCCGTTTCTCGGCGGCGTCGCCGAACCAGTACAGCGCGCTGACCTCCTCGGCCAAGGCCGCCCCGGTCAGCGGCAGCCGGACCAGAAGCCAGACGCGGGCCGCGTCGTCGACGGTCCAGCCGCGCGGTCCCGGCTCGAACGGGCCCCGGCCGCAGTGCCGCCCGACGGCGGGGAACAACGGCCGGATGGCCTCCGGCACGGCGGCGACCTGTTCGGCCGCCGCGTCCAGCCAGCGCGCGCCGTCCGCGGTCAGATACGGGTCCAGCGCTGGCCGTAGCTCGTGCCGCACCATGATCGGCCGTCCGTTGTTCACGCCACACCCTCCTCGTGCTCGCCCGTCCGTCCGGCGGAACCCGTCATGCCGGTCCGTTCCTCGGCGGCCCGCAGGAAGTCCAGGGACCGGCGGCAGACGTCGGGCGCGGCATGGCTATGCCGGGGCAGTTCGACCGCGACCAGGCCGCGGTAGCCGATCGCGTCAAGCGCGGCCAGAACCGGCGGGAAGTCGATCTCTCCGGTACCGAACTCCAGGTGTTCGTGCACCCCGCGCCGCATGTCGTCGATCTGCACGTTGACCACGCGGGATCCGGCCCGCCGTACGCAGTCGGCCACCGGCAGGGATTCCAGACAGCGACAGTGCCCGATGTCGAGGGTGAGACCAAACCGGGCCGGGTGGCCCAGTTCCGCGCACAGCCGGTCGTAGCCGTCGAGATCCTCGACGAACATCCCCGGCTCGGGTTCGAAGCCCAGGGTCACGTCGGCCTCGTCGGCTGCGGTGAGCACCCGGGCACAGCCGGAGCGCAGGCGGTCCCACGCGGTGGCGTCGGGCACGGCGGGATCCTTGACCCCGCTCCAGAAGGACACCGCCTCGGCACCCAGGTCGGCACCGATCCGCACCGCGCGGGTCAGCAGCTCGATCCGCCGTTCCCGGCCGTCCTCGCTGAGCAGGGTCGGCGCGTGCTTGCACGTCCGATCGAGCAGGTACCGCGCGCCGGTCTCGATGACGACGGCGAGGCCGAGCCGGTCGAGGCGGCGCGCGAGCGCACGCGTCCGCACGCTCAGGTCCGGCGCGTAAGGGTCGAGATGGGCGTGGTCGAGGGTCAGCGCGACGCCCTCGTAACCGAGGTCGGCGATGACCGCGAGCGCGTCCTCGAGCCGGTGATTGGCGAATCCGTTGGTGCCGTATCCGAACCGCAGGGTCATGTCGCCGACACCTTCCGGGAGAGACGCCGGGCGAGGGGGAAGGCCGCCGACAGCACCCCGGCCACCACGAGGGATCCGGCGGCCGCCGTCCGCGAGCGGACCGGCGGCCCTCCGATACGGCCACCGGGCTCCCCGGGCCGGGGCCGGCCGGTCGCCCGCACCGCCAGGGCCGCCTGCAACGGCATGAGGCCGAGGATGCCCGCGCCGACCGCCCGCCGGACGCGTCCTGCACTCGGATACACGGCCGCGGCGTACTGCGCCCTGCCGGCCGTCACCAGGTACGCCCCCAGGGGGCCGGAACCGGCGATCCACCGCAGCGCGCCGGTCACAGCGGATCGTTCGCGGCGCGTCCGCGGTCCCGCGGCCCGAGGCCAGGCCGCCACCGCGACGCCGACGGCGCCGGTCGCGGCGAGCGTCACGGTCGGGATCAGCGGATCGGCACCGGTGACCTCGCGCCGGCTCAGCACGGTGACGGCCAGGGTGTGCGCGGCGACCATGGTCGCAGGCGCGACGGCCGCCCGCAGCCGACCGCGGCCGGCGCCGAGCAGCACGTCGAGGGCACGGGCGGCGGCCATCGCGGCCGGACCGGCCGCGGTCGGCTTGAGCGCCAGGTCGTAGGCCCACACGGTGGCCGCGAGCGGCACGGCGACGGCCGTCGCCCGCCGGCCTCCGGCGAACCCGGCGATGCCGACCGCGGCGGCGGTGAGCCCCACGGACAGGCCCAGCGCGAAACCCGGCTGCACCCGACCGGAGGGAATCGGCCGTTCCGGGCGCTCCATCGCGTCCACGCCGCGGTCCGCGTAGTCGTTGAGCGCCATTCCGGCCCAGTACAGCAGCACCGAGGACAGCGCCAGCGCCGGCGTGGCGGGCCCGAACGGCCAGCCGGCCGCGGCGGCGCCGACGAGGCTGTCGCCGGGCACGGTCAGCGCGGCGGGCGCCCGGACCAGCTCGGCGACGGCGCGGGGAGCGGGCAGCGGGCTCATCGGCCGACCGCCCATGCGCGCAGCGCCGCGTACTGCGCGGACAGCGCGTGGTCGACCGCGCCGACCGGGTCCTTGAAGAAGAACGCCAGTTCGGCGACCGGTCCGGCCCGCCCGGTCTCGTGTGCGCGCGCCATCAGGCGAGCCAGGTCGAGAACCAGCGGCGCGGCCAGCGCCGAGTCACAGCCCTGCCAGGTGAACTGCAGGCTCATCCGGGCGCCGAGGAACCCGTCGAAGAGCACGTGGTCCCATGCGGTCTTCCAGTCGCCGAGGTCGGGGACGTAGTCGATGTGGATCCGGCCGTCGACCGGATGGCCGAGCGCCTCTTCCAGCACACGCCCCTTGGACGCGTTCTTGCCGGCAGCGGCGGCCGGATCGGCCAGAGTGGCGCCGTCGCCGCCGCCCAGCAGGTTGGTGCCCGACCAGGCCAGCACCCGCAGCGCCCGCTGCGCGAACATCGGCGCCAGCGCCGACTTGACCAGCGTCTCCCCCGTCTTGCCGTCACGCCCCGCGTACGGCAGGCCGCGCCGGCGGGCCAGTTCGTCGATCGCCGGGAGCCGGGCCCCGGTCGACGGTGTGAAGTCGACGTAACCGCAGCCGGCGGTCAGCGCCGCGTACGCGTACAGCGAGCTGGCGGGCAGCACGCGGGCGCCGGACGCCAGCGCGCCGGACAGCGCTTCGAGCGAGTCGTGCGCGGGGTGCGGGGCGATCGGCGGTTCGGTGGACGCGACGTTGATGACGACGACGCGGTCCAGTCCGCGACGCTCGCGGAACGCGGTGATGTCCGCGGCGAGGGTGGCAGCCGCCGTCGCCTGGTCGCGCGCGTCCGCGCCGGCGCGTACGCCGGGCCGGATCTCCGCGTCGACCGCCGCCAGGTCGTCGGCGACGAGTTCCAGCAGCCACGCCGGCAGCACTCCGGACCGGACGAGATGCTCGGCCCGCTTGGTGAGCGGAACGTCGGTGACGTCGTGGCCGCCGAAGACGAGGTCGCCCAGGCCGGGCAGCAGCGCCGTGGCGAAGTCCGGTAGTTCGGTGACGCAGCCCGTCGGCGGGGCGGACCCGGCGACGACGGCCGCCGCGCCGGCCACGACGGTGGTCGCGACGGAACCTCGCGCTCCGACCAGCCATACTCCCGTGCTCATCTGACTCTCCTTTCGAACACCGGTCCTACGTGTCCCGGACGCCACCGCGCGGCTCTGGCGGTCGGCCGCTCACCGTGAAGGCGTCGAAGGTGAACAGGTCACCGGAGCCGCCCTTGAACACCAGGTAGAGCTTGTGTGTACCGCCTGGATCGGTCACCGGCGCGCTCACCGTCGTGAAGGCGCCGGAGGTGTCGGTCACGTTCGCCGATGCGACGAGCGACCCCGTGGGCGAGTCTGCGTGCACCTCGATCGAGCCGCCGGGGCCGCTCGAGGCGACCCGGAACGCGATGGTCTTCACCCCCTGCAGGTTGTACGGGTCGTATTCGGTCCAGTCACCGTTGTTGATCGAGGTGGCCGCTTTGCCCTGGGCACCGCTCACCGCGGTCACCTGGACTCCGGAGGCCGACTGGAAGAACTCGGCCTGCTTCTCCGACGGCTGCAGCACGATCTGCGTGCTCCCCGACAGGTCCGGCACACCGGACGTGGGCGAGGAGTCGGTGTAGCTCGCCGTGAAGATTCCGTAGAAGTTGTCGGCCTCGGTGTGGCCGGCGGTCGTCATCGTGAACGTGCCGCTGCATCCGGTCGCCTGGGACAGGTTGTGGGCGTGCTGGTCGTGGCCGAGCGAGTAGCCGACCTGAACCTTGGAGCAGTCGACCGTCCCATCCGGGTCGGTGACCTGCACCTTCCACGGCAGCTTGAGGCCGTCGGTGAAGGTCAGCCCGTTCGGTGGCTCGGTGAAGGTGACGGTCGGCGCGGTGTTGCCGACGGTGATCGTCGCCGCCGCGGTGCCGCTGCGGCCGCTCGGATCGGTGACCTTGAGCCGCGCGTGATACTGGCCGTTCGCCGTGTAGGTGTGCGACGGCTTCGGATCGGTCGAGTCGGTCGTGCCGTTCCCATCGAAGTCCCACGCGTAGGTCAGCGTGTCGTTCTCCGGGTCGGTCGAGCCCGTCCCGTCGAACCGGACCGTCAGCGGGGCGTGCCCCGAGGTCCCGTCCGTGGAGATCGCGGCCGTGGGCGACTTGTCGCCGGGCGCGTACTCCAGCTTGTACAGAGCCGCGTCGAGCGATCCGCCGAACCAGTTGCTGCCGTAGTCCAGGACGTACAGGGAGCCGTCCGGGCCGAAGTCGGCGTCGATCGGCTCCGTCAGGTGCGCCCAGTCCCGGCCGTTGGTCAGCGTGTCGATGGACTGGATCGCGCCCTGCTTGTCCATCGTGATCGGCTTGACCCAGTGCGCGCCGAACTCATAGGGGAAGAACTTGCCGTCGTAGGAGGCGGGGAACTTCGCCGGGGAGTTCAGCTGCTTGTCGTAGTGGTAGACGGGACCGCCCATCGGCGCGCCCTCGCCGCCCAGCTGCGGCAAGTCCGGGTTGCCCGCGTAGTGGTTGGCGATCCAGGCGGGCTGTGCCGGCGGCAGGTCCTGCAGCCCGGTGTTGTTGGGCGAGTCGTTCTTCGGGTGCGCGCAGTCGAAGGGTGGCCCGGAGGTGCCGGTGGCGAAGTCGTACTGCCGGTACGGCGTGTTGACGCCGATGCACAGCGGCCAGCCGAAGTTGCCGGCCTTGGTGATCCGGTTGAACTCGACCGTGTTCTCCGGCCCGCGGTCCGGGTTCGCCTTCTGGGCGTCCGGGCCGTAATCGGCCAGATACACCACTCCGGTGTCGCGGTCCACGGTGAACCGGAACGGGTTACGGAAGCCCATCGCGTAGATCTCGGGACGGGTCTTGGCCGTGCCCTCCGGGAACAGGTTGCCGTCCGGGGTGGAGTACGACCCGTCGTTCTTCACCCTGATCCGCAGCAGCTTGCCGCGCAGGTCGTTGGTGTTGGCCGCGGACCGTTCGGCGTCGAACGCGTTGTTCCGGGTGGAACGTCGGTCGATCGGGGCGTATCCGTCGGACGCGAACGGGTTCGAGTCGTCGCCCGTGGACAGGTAGAGGTTGCCGCTCTTGTCGAAATCGATGTTGCCCGCGACGTGGCAGCAAATGCCGCGGTTGGTCGGGCCGACCTGCAGGATCTTCTGCTCGCTATTCAGGTCGATCTTGCCGCCCGTGAACTGGAACCGGGAGAGTTGGTTGTAGCCGTAGTACGGCTTGAAGTCGGCTTCGGTCCCGTTCTCCGGCGCGTCGCTCGTCGGGGTGTCCAGCTTCGGGGCGTAGTACATGTACACCCAGTGGTTCTTGGCGAAGTCCGGGTCGACGGCGATGCCCTGCAGTCCGTCCTCGTCGTGCGTGTACACGTCGAGACGCGCAACGACGCTCGTCACGCCGTCCTGCGTGTAGTAGACGGTGCCGTCACGCGAGTCATGCAGCACGCTCCCGTCCGGCAGCACCGCCATCGCCATCGGCTCGCCCATAGCGTCGGGGCCCTTGGCGAGGGTGACCTGCTGGAAGTCGGCGGTCGCGGCCTGCGGCCGTGGATCGGGCGCGTGCGGCTTCGGCGTCGCCTGAGCGAGGGCGCCGCCGCTCAGCGTGAGTCCGGCGCCGAGCGCGAAGGCGGATGCGGTGCGGAGTAGTCTTGACCATGGTCGGTCCATGGATTCGTCTCCGTTCTGCGATATCGGGCAGAGAGTGGCCGATGCCGGTCGGACGCGCGGGGCAACGCGCGTCCGACCGTTCCTCCGTAAGTGGTCGGTGCCGTGTCATTCGCCTGTCGTGGCACCGTGGGGGTCGCACGGGAACGTGGTCACGCCGGCCGACATCTCGATGCCGCCCAGCAGGTGCCGCAGGAAGAGCGGCTCGGTGAAGCTCTCCTTGGTGTGGCCCATGCCCGTGTACCAGGCACGCCCGCCGTCGTAGCGGTGGCACCAGCTGATCGGGTGGTCGCCCATGGCGTCGGGTCCGGGATCGTAGCTGTGCTCGTCGAGGGTCGCGAGCACCCGTACGCCCGCGTCCCGCGGGTTCGTGCGGTAGTTGTACCACTCGTCCCACCGCGTCCAGCGGTTCGGCAGTCCGGCGTTGGAGGCCGGGCCCTGGCCCTTCACGTCCACGGTCGCGTTCTGCTGGGCCGGGTGGCTGCGGAAGTACGCGCCGACGAGGCCGCCGTACCAGGGCCAGGTGTAACCCGAGTCCGCGGCGGCGTGCACGCCGGCGAAG
>JBJMIW010000183.1:0-15157 GCA_045806665.1 Actinoallomurus sp. | reverse complement strand
TGGATTCATCGTCCGGTCGAAGAACTCGGGCTTGGCCCGATAGGCGCCCGTCTTCGGGTCGATCACCTTCGATCCCGGAACGAGACGGCGTCCGGGCCAGTCCCGGCCGCCCGGGCGGTAGTGATAACCGGACCCGCTCGGCATGCCGGGCTTCACATGGCCATTGAAGACGTGCTCTCGGAAATGAGGCGTCATACGGCCGGGACGCGCGCGCCTCTCAGCTCTCTTCAGGAACTTGATGGCGGCTTCGAACAATCCCGCGCCGGCCTTGCCGGCGCCCCTAGCCATGGGAGGTGGCCCCGAGGTCTGGTGAGGTCGTTCGCTGCGACGGCCAGGGCAACGGTCCTCTGGATCCCGCCCAGTTCACAAGCCCGGACCCTCTCCGCTACTGGCGATATAGCTCCTCAAACACCGAAGACTAGATCACCTTTGGGCGTTTGACGACAGCAACCGGAGACCGTGACGGACGGTCACAGGCGGGGGGCATGCGCGTATCGACGTGGGACGGCAGGCGTGGCAGGGGTGGGGACAGCCCCACCATAGTGGTCAGGTCGCGGAGTCGTCCTCGGGTTTGGCGGGCGGCGGGTCCGCGGCCTCACCGGACGAACTCCACGGCGTCGACCAGCCCGTGCCGGTGCCCCCGCCGAGCAGCGGCGACGACCCCCAGTTGCGGGTGTCCTCCTTCAGCCGGTCGAAGCCACGGCGGATGCTCTCCCAACTCTCCTCCGCGAGCGGCGTGCCGATGTCGGAGGAGGAGTCGATCGGCCCGTCGCTGAGGGGGTCCGTGTCGCCCGCGGCGCGGAAGTCCTGGGGAACGGCGGGGAACTCTCCGCTCCGTCGTGTCTCCTCACCGCGCTCGCCCGGCGGTGTCCAGGCGGAGGACTGATCGCCGGAGAGGGGGCCGCTCTCCGCCGTCGACGGCATGCCCGGAACGGCGAAGGGCTCGGTACGGGGCGGCTCCGCCGAGGTCGCTCCCGCGGAGGGCAGCGGACCGGTGGGCGGTTCCGCGGGGGAGGAGTCGCCCGTACGGGAGAAAGGTCCCGCATCGGACCCGGGGGACGGGTCGGTCTCGGAGAACGAGCTGCCTGCGGACGGAGACCGCCATGACGAGGACTCGGACTGCCGGGCCCGCCACCGGGCGGTCGCGTCCGAGGCGCCCGCCTCGGCCTCGCCCGGCCTCGCGGAGGCGCCGGGAGCATCCGACGTGGTGTCCTGCGGCAGCGGCTCCCAGGACGACGACGGCTCCGAAAGTCGAGGAGGCTCCCAGGCCGACGAGGGGCGCGGTTCCCAGGGGGACGCGGGCTCGGACGGCCGAGGCTCCCAGGGTGAGCGGCCCGAGGACCCGCCCTGGCGGGTGGCACGTGCGGGCGGACGTGACCGCCACGGGTCGTCCTCGGCCGGAGAGGACGTCGCGACCGGCGCGGCGAGGTCCTCGTACTCGGCGTCGGCCGCGGCGAGACGCCGGCGGCGCTGCCGCCAGCCCAGGATGAGGCTGAGTACGAGCAGCGTGCCCCCGCCGCTGAGGACGGCGACGAGCATGAGGTCGGCGCCGCCTCTCGGCGCGGATCCGGTGGGATCCGGTGCGGTCGACGACTGCGGCTGCTTGACGTTCGCGCCGCCGTGCTCGGCCTTGTTGATGCGCGCGGCCGCGCGCAGCGACCCGAGGGCGTCGGCCACGCCGGTGCCGATCGCGGTGTTCCGGCCGTCGGCCGGACGGTGGGTCGTGCCCTGTTCGAGCGCCTGTTCGACCTCGTCCGGCGTGAGGTGCGGATAGCGGGCCTTGAGCAGCGCGCTCATGCCCGCGACGAGAGCGGCGGACGAACTCGTCCCGGTGCCCAGGACGTAGCCGTGGCCCGACACGTCCGCGCTGACGATCTCGACGCCGGGCGCCGCGACCGACACGTACGTGTGGCGGTTCGTGAACTTCGCCGGCTTGAACGCCCGGTCGACCGCGCCGACGGCGATCACACCGGGGTAGGCGGCCGGGTAGTTGCGCCGGTTGCCGGTGGCCCCGTCGTTGCCGGACGACGCCACCAGCACGACGCCCTTGCCCAAGGCGTACTTGATCGCCGCCTCTTCCAGCGGATTGCCGTTGTAGAACAGCTTCCCGCCGCCGAGGGACATGCTGATGACCTGCGCGCCCTGGTCGGTGGCGTACCGGATCCCCTGGGCGATGGAGTCGCGGGAGTGGGCGACCTGCGCGTGGTCGTTGCGCATCGGGTCGCTCAGCTCCCAGGTGACCCGGATGGACAGGACCTTCGCCTCCGGTGCCACGCCCATGATCCCCGCGTTGCCGCCGGCGCCGTGACCGTGGCCCGCGATGATGCTGGCCATCTCGGTGCCGTGGCGCCCCCAGTAGCGGTTGCCCGGCTTGCGCGCGTGGCCGGTGAAGTCCGGGCCGTCGACGACGTGTCCGGCGAGGTCCGGCTGATGCCCGTCGACGCCGGTGTCGAGCACGGCCACCGTCACGCCGTTTCCCCGGGAGTACTTCCAGGCACGCGGAAGGTGGAGCGCGCCGAGTGTCCACTGCTGGCTGCGGTACAGGTCGACCGCCGCCGTAGGGACGGACGGGTGCGCCGGCCGGCTCGGGACGGCGGACTGGGCGGCCGGGACGGACAGCACCGCGACCGCGGCGCTGGCCAGCAGGGCGGAGACGAGGCGAGGAACGGTGCGGCGGGGTTCGGACACGGGCACCGGTTCCCTCCCCGGTATCGGCGGCGGGCGTCATTCTGCCACGGAGGGGTCCGGAACGCTCCCATGATCGACCGTTTTCGGAGCGCTTGGGACCCGATCCGTCACGGAGCGTCGTGGTGGTTCGGGCTCCGTCTGCGCCATCCGGCGTACGCCGGAAGCCTCCCGCCGTACGACGACGGGTGGGCGATCCGAGCGCACCATCGAGGCATGAGAACACTGATCCTCGCCGGGCACGGTCCCTGGCACGACGGAAATCACTCCGGATCCGGATGGTGGGTCCTCTTCCCCATCGCGTTCGGCCTCTTCTGGCTCCTCGTCCTCGGCGGCGGGGGCTACCTGCTCTGGCGGCGTACGAAGAACACGCCGGGCGCGGAGTCGGTCCTCGCCGAGCGGTACGCGCGGGGCGAGATCGACGAGGAGGAGTACCGGGAGCGGCTGGCGGTCCTGCGCTCCTGAGCACCGCTCGGCCTCAGCGCGGCGTGGCCTCCCTGGGAGGGGAGGCCTCGCGGGGCCGGTCGGTCGCCGGACCCGCCGCATCGAGGAGTCGGCCGGCCTCGGTCTCATCGATGGAGACGCCGGCCGCCGCGTCGCTGAAGCGCCGCAGCAGGCGGGCGAACTGTTCGCGTTCGTCCGGGGTCCAGTCGGCGACGAGCCGGCCGATGAAGTGCCGACGGAACTCGTCGGCCATCCGCTTGATCCTGCGGCCGGCATCGGTCAGCTGCAGGTGGGCGCGCCGGGCGTCGACCGGCGACGCCTGGCGGGAGACGAACCCCGCCTCGATGGCGTGACCGACGAGCCGACTGGCGGTCGACGGGTCGACGTCGAGGTGCTCGGCGACCGCGCCGACGGTGACGTCACCGCCCTCCTCGCCCTGCCGGGCGACGGCGTAGATGACCATCAGGTTGGACAGCTGGATGCCCTGTCCTTGCTCGCAGTGTTCGCGCAGCCGCCGTAGCAGTTGCGGCTTGGCCCAGAGCCGGCGGAGCTGGAACGCCGCCCGCTCGATCTCCGCGACGCTCGGGTCGATGTCGGTGCCCACAACGTCACAGTAATTGAGCCCGTGGTCCCCGTCCGCATCCCGCCCGATCACCCCCACCAGAACGCGGTCGCGATGATCGCGTACAGCACCATCAGCGTCGCGCCCTCCAGCCAGTTCGACTCGCCGTCGAGCACCACCAGCACGGTGATCACCACGGCCATGATCAACACCGCGATGAGCAGCGGGGGCAGCACCAGCGTGAAGGACGCGCCGACCAGCGGAGAGAGCAGGACGAGTGCGGGCGCGACGACCAGCGCGATCTGCAGCGGGCTCTGCAGGATGACCGACAGCGCGTAATCGGACTGGTTCTTCAGGGCGAGTTGGATGCCGACGACGTTCTCCACGGCGTTTCCGGCGATCGCCACGATGACGAGTCCGGCGAACGCCTGGGAGATGCCGAGGGAGCCCATCGCGGGTTCGAGGGCGGCGACGAACCAGTCGGACACGAAGGCCGCGCCCACTCCCGTGACCGCCAGCATGGTCAGCGCGACGGCCAAGGGCCACGAGGGTCCGTGCGAGGAATCCTCGGTCTTCTCCGCGGCGGACGGGGCCGGCTTCGCCGCACCCTCACTCTCGGCGGGGGGTTCCGCGGCGCCGTGTCCCTCACCGGCCTTCTGCCGCTTGATCGCGCTGGGCAGCGACGCGACGAACAGGCCCAGCAGCAGGACCGACGCGACGACCGACAGGTTGCGCTCGTGCAGCGCCGCCTTCGTCGCATGCGAGCCGAGCGCCGCGGTGAGGGAGGGCACCAGCAGTGCCGCGACCGATAGGACCAGCAGCGTGGAGAGGGTACGGGCGGTCTCACTGCCGAACTTCTGCGGCCCGTGCTTGATCCCCCCGAGCAGGAACGCCAGACCCAGGACGAGCAGCACGTTGGCGAGGATGCTGCCGACGATCGTGGCCATCGCCACGTCGTACAGCTTCTTCTGCAGCGCGAAGAGCACGACGAACAGCTCGGGGAGGTTGCCCAGCGCGCTCTGGACCACGCCGGTGGCGCCCGCCCCGAGCCGGTCACCCAGGTTCTCGACGCTGCGCCCCACCAGGCTGGCTAGGAGCGCCAATGCGATGGCCGCGACGACGAACGGGGCGACGGTACCGCCGAGCTTGCCGAAGTGCGTGACACCGGCCGCCGCGGCCGCGACCACGGTGATGACGACCAGGCGCCAGTCGGAGCGTGACAATCCCATGGTGAAGATCATGCCGCATCGGGACCTGCGGACTTGACGTCTCTTTGACGTTTCAGTCCATCGACGCGGCGGCGACGCGGACGTGCGCACCGGGCGGCAGGCCCAGGCGTTGCGCGGCGTTCCCGGAGTTCACCGCGAGGGCCAGGCGGCCGGCGGAGTCGACGAGAGCGACCAGCTCGCCGGGAGGCACCGCGCCGAACGTCTCGCCGTACGGCACGGTGAGGACGCGGCGTCCGAGAATGACGCGGAGCGGCACGCCGGTCACCGCGCCGATCCGGCGGAGGTCGTCGGCGGTCACGGAGAGCTGGGCGTTGCCGAACCGGTCGATGGTGAGCACCTCGCCGTCGACCGTGCCGTCCTGGACGCGCCGCGTCGGCCGGGGGAGCGACACCAGGTCGGCGGCCTCGAACTCCGTGCCGACCGACGTGATGTCCAGGCCCGCCGCCAGGTGCGCGGCGACCGGGGCGAAGATGTCGCGGCCGTGGAACGTCGCCGACAGGGGCGCGAGCCAGAGCTTGGGATTGGTCAGTTCGAAGGCGCGCGCACCGCTGTCGGGGATGCACCAGGACAACACGCCGTTGTCCGGCCCGACGAAGATCCGGCCGCCGGCGGCGACCGCGACGGCCCGCCGGGACGTGCCCACCCCCGGATCGACCACCGCGACGTGCACGCCCTCGGGAAGGTACGGCACCGTCTGGGCGAGGATGGCCGCCCCGCGCCGCACGTCACCGGGAGGGACGAGGTGACTGACGTCGATGATGCGGGCGCTCGGCGAGATCCGGGCGATCACCCCGTGGCAGGCGGCGACGAATCCGTCCTCCAGCCCGTAATCGGTCAGCAGCGTTACGCAGTCGGTGGGCGCCACGGCCCAAGACTACGTCGAGGCCCGTCGGGGAGAACACCGCGAACCGGTCGCGGATCACGCGTAGCATGACAGCCCCCCGACCCGTAAAGAGGGGACCTGATGCAACCGGCGAATGCCCGGGGCGATGGCCCTGAGAAGGACAGCGACGGCCGCCTGGACGAGCGCGACCGCAAGATCCTCGACTTCGAACGACAGTGGTGGAAGCATCCGGGCGCCAAGGAGCAGGCGATCCGGGAGCTGTTCGACATGTCGTCGACCCGCTACTACCAGATCCTCAACCGGCTGATCGACCGCCCCGAGGCCCTGGAACACGATCCGATGCTGGTGAAACGGCTGCGTCGTCAGCGGACCGCACGGCAACGCCAGCGCGCGGCGCGTAGGCTCGGTATCCGTACCTGACCTTCCCGAGCGGAGCGGTCCCTCCCGGCGATCGGTCGCCTCGCCTGGGCGCCCGGTCCGCCACGGGCGCCCGCGAAGCGAACGAGAGGGACGACCGATGAGCGCCGCCGTACTGGAAGCCCAGACGACCCCCGGAGCCGAGGGGCTGTCCGCCATCCGCGCCCGGCCGCGCGAGGCGCTGATCGGTTTCGACTTCGACGGGACGCTCTCGCCGATCGTCGACGACCCCGCGGACGCGCGGGCCCATCCGGGCGTCGCTCCGGCCCTGCGCCGGCTCGCGCCGCTCGTCGGCACGGTCGCGGTCATCACCGGCCGTCCCGCCGCGACCGCCGTCGAGCTCGGCGGGTTCGCCGACATCGAGGGCCTGCTCGTCCTCGGCCAGTACGGCCGGGAGCGCTGGGAGAACGGCGAACTGCAGACCCCGGAGCCGCCGCCGGGAGTCGCGGAGGCCCGCGCCAAGCTCTCCCAGATCCTGGCGAACCCCCCCGAAGGCGTCGCCGTCGAGGACAAGGGGCTCGCGCTCGCGGTCCACACCCGGCGCGCCGCCGAGCCACAGGTCGCACTCGAACGCCTGCGGAGCATCATCGAGGCACTGGCCGAGCGCACCGGCCTCGTCGTCGAACCGGGCCGGTACGTCCTCGAGCTGCGGCCTCCCGGCATGGACAAGGGCGCGGCGCTGCGCGCGCTGGCCGCCGAGCGGGGCGCGTCGGCAGTGCTGTTCGCCGGGGACGACCTCGGTGACCTGGCGGCGTACGACGCGATCGACGCGCTGCGCAAGGAGGGCACGCCCGGCGTGAAGGTGTGCAGTTCCTCCGACGAGGTCACCGCGCTCGCCGAGCGCGCGGACCTCACCGTCGACGGCCCCCCGGGCGTGGTCGGCCTGATCGAGGGGCTCGCGAGCGAGCTGCCGTCCCGGTAGGGCGTCGCGGTCAGTCGGCGTCGTCGGCGAGGATGCCGTACAGGCGGCGCCGGGCGTCGTTGATGACCTCCAGTGCGCGCTGGCGCTGCTCCTCGTTGCCGGCGTGCATGACCTGCCGGAGCGCCAGCATCAGCTGGCCCATCGCGGAGTGGACGTGCGTGGCGGCCGCGCCCGCGTCCTCGGTGATCTCCGCCCACGGCGGGGTCCGTCCGGCGGCGGCCTCCGCCTCGGCGTGGCCCCCGTCCGTCAGTCCGAACAGCCTCTTGCCGGACGACTCCTGCCCCGAGATGAGGCCTTCGTCCTCCAGCAGCTGCAGCGTGGGGTACACCGAACCCGGGCTGGGCCGCCAGAGCCCGCCGGTGCGGCTCTCCAGCTCCTGGATCATCTCGTAGCCGTGCATCGGACGCTCGGCGAGCAGCGCGAGGATGGCGGCCCGGACGTTGCCGCGCTTCGTGCGGCGTCCGCCGCGTCCGCCGCGGCCGCGCGGGCCGAATCCCGGCCCCCAGTCGCCGAATGCCGCGCGCTCTTCACGGTGCGTTGGTCCTCTGCGCATGGTTTAACGATATATCGCAGGAGGATCAGCCCTTGGTCCGGATGCTGTCGAGGATCTTCTTGGTCAGGTCGAGTGGCGGCCCGGTCAGCTTCACGCGGACCCACATCCCGAACTTTCCGCCCGTGTCCTTCAGCCCGACCTCGTCGATGACGATCGGGCCGCACTGCCACGGGGTGATCTGGCCGACCAGCGTGCCGTGACGGTACGGCCGGCCCGGGCTCGGCTTGCACTTGGCGCGGTGCCGCCCCAGGGTCGGCGGCGGCAGGGTGACGTTCAGGTCTCGAGTCAGCCCGGCGAAGACACCGGGCGTCGCGACGTCGTCCTTGACGAACTGGGCGTAGTCGGGGGTGGCGCGCAGCGCGGGCGCCTGTGCGCGGTCCGACACGGCGACCGGCCAGGTCGTGTGCTGGGTCTGCAGCTTCCAGGTCGGTGGAACACGGATGCTCAGGCGGCCCGTCACGTCGGTCACGGTGACGAGGCCGTCCCCGGGCTTCTGATGCGACGACGAGGAGCCCGTCAGCCTGCCGATGGCGTAGGCGCCGCCGCCGCCCAGGAGCAGGACCGCGGCCAGGCCGGCGACGATGGTGAGCCGGTTACGGGCCGGCGTGCCCGGTGGCGATCCGCCGCCCGTCTCACCGGGCCGGTGCGGTGTCGACCCGGCCGGGTCCGGAGCGCGGTGACGGCCGGCGTCGCGCGGGCCGTGGGGCGGCTCGATCCGCAGGTCGACGACGGTCTCATTGCCGACCTCGTCCGGAGGCGGCGTCTGGATCGTCTGGTCGCGGGCGTTCTCGTACGGGGACGCGGAACCCGGGTCGTCCGGGATCGGGGAGATCCGGAGCGTGTGGCCCGGCGCCCCATGATCACTGGGCCGGTCCGTGGGCCCCGCGCCGTACGAGCCGGCCCCGGGCCGCCCGCCGCCTGACCCGGAGTCCAGCATCGTCTCGCCGGCCTCCGGGACGTCCCGTACGGTCGACTCGCCGTCGTCGACGGACATCAGCGGGACGCTGAGGGCGGCGGCGAACGCCTCGGCGGACGGCCAGCGACGCTCCCGATCGCCTTCGAGGGCGCGCATCACGATCTCGTCGACCGCCGGCGGCAGGCTCCGCCGCGCCGCGCTCGGCGGCGACTGCACGGGTGCCGGGGCCGGCGGGTTCCCGGTGAGCAGGTGGTAGGTCAGCGCGCCCAGGCCGTACACGTCGGCGCGGACGTCGAGCCCACCGCCGAACCGCGCCTGCTCGGGCGACATGTAGCCCGGGGTGCCGACCGGCATCGTGAACGCCCCGGACGCGTGGGCCAGCGCCTTGGCGAGCCCCAGGTCGGCGATGAGCAGGCGTTCGCCGCCGTCGGTCGTCGACTGGAACAGGATGTTCGACGGCTTGAGATCCCGGTGGATCACCCCGAGCCGGTTGATCACCTCCACGCCACGGGAGATCTCGATCGCCAGCCGCAGCGCCTCGGCGACCGGGAGTTCCCGATCCCGTATCCGGTCGGAGAGCGTCCCGCGGTCGGCGTACGACATGACGAAGTACGGCCGGCCGTCATCCTCCAGCTCGCCGATGTCGTGCACCCGCACCAGGCGTTCGGAGTCGGCGCGGCGCAGGATCCTGGCCTCTTCCAGGAAACGGTTGCGCACGTCCAGATCGTCGATGAGTCCCCCGGCGAGCACCTTGACGGCCACGGGGGCCTCGAGCAGCTCGTCTCGGGCGAGCCACACGGAAGCGAATGCTCCGGACCCGAGAACACGATCGATTCGGTAACGACCGACGGTCGAAGGTATGGACACCCCCGTATCATGCCCAATACGGGGCGATCGCGAGGGCGAGGGCGGGTCATGGCGTACGACGAGCGGACCGAGGAACTGGCAGGGCGGGCCGCCCAAGGTGACACTGCGGCGCTCAACCAACTACTCAGAGCGATCGAACCGGATGTCCTGCGCCACTGCTCCCGGTTCCTTCCCTGCCGGCAGGACGCCGAGGAGGCCTGCCAGGACGCGCTCATGCAGGTCGCGCGCAACATCGGGCGGTTCGAGGGCCGGTCGCGGTTCAGCACGTGGCTGCACGTCGTCGTGGCCAACTCCGCGCGTTCGACCTACCGGTCGCTCAAGCGCCGGTCGGTGGAGCAGGTGGGCGAGCTGCCCCAGCAGCGTCCCGACCCGCACCGTACGAGCGTGATCGCCGGCTCACGGGTCGACATCCTCGACGCGATGGAGGATCTGGAGCGCCGCAAGCCCGACCTGATCGAGGCCCTCGTGCTGCGCGACGTGTCGCAGCTGGAGTACAGCGAGATCGCCCAGCAGCTCAACCTGCCCCTGGGCACCGTGAAGTCCCGGATCCACGAGGCGCGCAAGCAGTTCCGCCAGGCACTCGGCACCGACTACAGCTGATCGTCCAGGGCGTCGAGCTGGGCGGCGAACCAGCGCTGCGGAGGCAGGGCGGTCGCGGCGGCGGTCAGGCGGGCGCAGCGCTCGGCGCGCTCGTCGCGCGGCATGAGCAGCGCCTGGTTCAGCGCCTCCGCGGTCTGTGACACGTCGAACGGGTTGATCATCAAGGCGTCCTCGGCGAGCTCGGCGGCGGCGCCCGCCTCGCGGGACAGCACCAGGGCGCACCCCTGGTCGGACAGCACCGGCCCCTCCTTCGCGACGAGGTTCATGCCGTCCCGGATGGGGTTCACGAGCAGGACGTCCGCCAGGCCGTACGCCGCGAGGGAGCGCGGGTAGTCGTCGTTGACCTGCAGGATCAGCGGCTCCCAGCCGCTCCCGCCGAACTCGTCGGAGATCTCGGCCGCGATCCGCTGCACGGACGCGGTGTACTCGCGGTACTCCGGCAGGTCGTGGCGGGAGGGATAGGCGAAGGCCAGGTGTACGACCCGGCCGTGCCACTCCGGATGCTTGGTGAGCAGCTCACGGTAGGCCGCGAGCCCTCGGACGATGTTCTTCGACAGCTCCGTGCGGTCGATCCGGACGATCAGTTTCCGGTCGCCGACCTGCTCGCGCAGGGCCTGCTTGCGGGCCTGCACGTCGGGTTCGGCGGCCCGCGCCCGGAGGCCGGCGCCGTCGATGCCGAGGCCGTGCACGCCGATCCTCGTGACGCGCCCCGCGTGGGTGACCGTCCGCGCGACCGGGTCGACCTTCGCCTCCAGGACGGTCGCGCAGCAGTCCATGAACGCGTCGGCCCAGCGCCCGGTGAGGAAACCGGCGTGGTCCGCGCCGAGGATGCCCTCCAGCACCTGACGCCCGATGTCGTCCGGCAGCACGCGGTAGTACTCCGGCGGCGCCCACGGCGTGTGCGAGAAGTGCACGATCTTCAGGTCGGGGCGGCGCTCGCGCAGCATCCCCGGCGCCAGCGTCAGGTGGTAGTCCTGGATCGCCACCTTCGCGCCAGGCCGCGCGTCCTGGGCGAGCGCGTCGGCGAACGCCGCGTTGTACGCCTCGTACGACTGCCAGTCCCGTCGGGACCGTGCGTCGAAGTGGGGGCTGGTCGGGGTCTCGTACAGCATGTGGTGGACGAACCACAGCATGGAGTTGGCGACCGCGTTGTAGGCGCGGGTGAAGGTGCCGACCGGGATGTCCAGCATGCGGACGGCACCGGCGCCGTAGGCGTCCAGGCGGCCGTCCTCGGCTCGGCGGGCCGCCGCGCGGTCGGCGTCCGACAGCGCGGCGCAGATCCACAGGATGTCTCGGTCCAGGCCCGCCAGGGCCGAGACCAGTCCGCCGCCGCCGCGCCGCACCGACAACGTCCCGTCGTCGGCGAGGGCGAACGAGACGGGACCGCGGTTGGACGCGACGAGGACCTGCGAGTCACCCATGAAGAGAGCGTAACCGGCGGACGTGAACAGGGGTCGAAGAAGGTCCAATGGTGGGCGGTTCGGGATGGCATCCCGCAGAGGCGTCATCGGGGTGGAAACGGGCATGTCGCGCGGCTGTGGCCCCTACGGCAAAGGGAGGTCCGCCGGCCGCGGCCAGGCCGGAACCGGCCGTGTCTCGTCACTCTCCGCCACCCGGACGGACCCGTCGACCCGGGCGTGTCTCGTCACTCGCCGCGACACGGACGGACCCGGTGAACCCGCCTGCACGGCCGCTCCAGGCGTCGCGAGGTGTCTCGCGAGCTGAGACACGCTTGGCGGGGGACCGGTCAGTCACGTATACAAGTCGACAGACAACTTAATAACGCTCATCCAGAGGGGTGGAGGGACCGGCCCGTTGAAGCCCCGGCAACCCTCCCGGACATGCGGTTCCCTGCGCGCCATGCCGCGCCGCAACTCGCACACAGCGAGGCCGCCCGGGACAGGTGCCAACTCCGGCTCGTGACCAAGGTGGCACGAGGAAGATGAGGAGAGAGGCCTCGCTCCATGTCGCAGACCGCCCGAAAACTCGGCCCCGCGACCGCTCTGACGTGCCGCGAATGCGGTGAATCGTACGATCTCGGTCCTCGGTACGCCTGTGAGCTGTGTTTCGGCCCCCTGGAAGTCTCCTATGACCACACCGGGGTGACCCGGGAGCAGATCGAGTCCGGCCCGCGCAACATCTGGCGCTACCGCGGCCTGCTGCCCGTCCCGGCGAACGTCACCGACACGCCCAACACCGAGCCCGGCTTCACCCGTCTGGTACGCGCCGACAACCTCGCCGAGTCGCTCGGACTGCGGTCGCTGTGGGTCAAGGACGACAGCGGCAACCCGACGCACTCGTTCAAGGACCGCGTGGTCGCGGTGGCGCTCGCCGCCGCCCGTGAGCTCGGTTTCAAGGTGCTGGCCTGTCCGTCCACGGGCAACCTCGCCAACGCCGTCGCGGCCGCGGCGGCGCGCGCGGGCATCCGCAGCGCCGTCTTCGTGCCGTCCGACCTCGAACGCCAGAAGATCGTCACGACGGCGGTGTACGGCGGGACGTTCGTCACCGTCGACGGCAACTACGACGACGTGAACCGGCTCGCCTCCGAGATCGCCGGCGAGCAGGACGACTGGGCGTTCGTCAACGTCAACGTACGGCCGTACTACGCCGAGGGGTCGAAGACGATCGGGTACGAGATCGCCGAGCAGCTCGGCTGGCGGCTGCCCGAGCAGATCGTGATCCCGATCGCGTCCGGCTCGCAGCTCACGAAGATCGACAAGGCGTTCCAGGAGTTCATCAAGCTCGGTCTGGTCGAGGACCGGCCGTACAAGATCTTCGGAGCTCAGGCGACCGGCTGCTCGCCCGTCTCAGCGGCGTTCAAGGCCGGTCATGACGTCGTGCAGCCGGTCAAGCCCGCCACCATCGCCAAGTCCCTCGCGATCGGCAACCCCGCCGACGGGCCGTACGTCCTCGACGCCGTCCGCCGCACAGGCGGGGCCGTCGAGGACGTCTCGGACGAGGAGGTCGTCGACAGCATCGGCCTGCTCGCCCGCACCGAGGGCATCTTCGGTGAGACGGCGGGCGGCGTGACGCTGGGCGCGCTGCGCAAGCTGCTGGCCGCCGGCGTGCTCGACCCCGACGTCGAGACCGTCTTCATCAACTCCGGCGACGGCCTGAAGACCCTGGACGCGGTGGCCCCGGTCGCCGTGCCGTCCGCGAACATCGCCCCGACCCTCGATGCATTCCGAACGGCAGGTCTGGCGTGAGCTCGATCAGTGTCCGCATCCCGACGATCCTCCGCAGCTACACCGGCGGCGAGGCCGAGGTGAAGGCGACAGGGTCGACCGTGCGCGAGGTCGTCGCCGACCTGGACGCCAACTACTCCGGTATCGCGGCCCGCATCCTCGACGACAACGGCAAGATCCGCCGGTTCGTCAACGTGTACGTCGGCGAGGAGGACGTGCGGTTCGCCGACGGCCTGGACACGCCGACACCAGACGGCGCCCAGATCTCCATCATCCCGGCCGTCGCCGGCGGCTGAGGCCGCCTCGGGGTGAACCTCCGGCCCTGGCGGCCGCGCGGGTGACGCCCCGTGATCGAAACGCCCGTGATCCCCGGTGGTCACCGAGTCGGCCGACTCGGCGATCGCCGGGGATCTTGCGTTGGGCCGACGATGTGTCAGGGCGAGCGCTCCGGATCCGCGTTCCGGGCGGGGAATTCCGTTTTCCAAGTGCGGATTTGTCGGCCGTGGTGGGTTAGTCCCTCCCTCCGAGATTCTCTTTTTGACCAGGATCGGCCGCCCGCACTTCTCAGGTAAAGACTGTCCCACGACGGTAGCCGTGTGTAGGGTCGGCGATGGCCGCCGCAGCCGAGTCGGCGGGCGATCGACGGGTTCCGCAGTGGTCCGCGGGCTCGAATCAGTGACCGTGGTCAATGGCCACGGGAATTGCCCTGGTGGGAGTTGTTGGGAATGGCGCAAGGCACCGTCAAATGGTTCAACGCGGACAAAGGCTACGGCTTCATCGCGGTCGACGGTGGCAGGGATGTGTTCGTGCACTACTCGGCCATCGTCGCGGATGGCTACCGCAGTCTCGAGCAGGGGCAGCGGGTCGAGTTCGAGATCACGCAGAGCGACCGCGGCCCGCAGGCGGACGCCGTCCGGATGCTCTGAGTCCCCTAGCCTGACGGAGGCCCGGCGCCGCGGCGCCGGGCCTCCGGCCGTACGGTCCGCCTCTCCGCTGATGGGAGCCGCCGCTCCGACCCGATCATGCCGCGCGGCGCGAACGCGCGGGACTCCTCGATCGAGCGGGCAGCCGGGCGTGGGGAGAACCTTCACCCTGGTGAGGGTGGACTGCGCTTGCACTCTCAGAGGCAGAGTGCTAAACAAGCGGTTGGCACTCTAGTATTGAGAGTGCCAATGAAGCGATCGAGGCGATGAGGCCTCGTCTCCGGCGTCGGAATGGAGTCGTCGGGTGAGGTCGTCCGTCGCGGGCGTCGACTCGATCCGTGATAGCCACCCCGTTCCGGGAGGATCTGGAGCCTATGGCTGCAAAGATGATCGCGTTCAACGAGGACGCGCGGCGCGGCCTCGAGCGCGGCATGAACCAGCTTGCCGACGCCGTGAAGGTGACCCTCGGTCCCAAGGGCCGTAACGTCGTTCTGGAGAAGAAGTGGGGCGCCCCCACGATCACCAACGACGGTGTCTCCATCGCCAAGGAGATCGAGCTCGAGGACCCGTGGGAGAAGATCGGGGCCGAGCTCGTCAAAGAGGTCGCCAAGAAGACCGACGACGTGGCCGGTGACGGCACCACCACGGCGACCGTGCTGGCCCAGGCGCTGGTCCGTGAGGGCCTGCGCAACGTGGCGGCCGGCGCCAACCCGATGTCGCTGAAGCGGGGCATCGAGTCGGCGGTGGAGCGGGTCAGCGAGGAGCTGTCCCACATCGCCAAGGATGTGGAGACCAAGGAGCAGATCGCCTCGACGGCGTCGATCTCCGCGGGTGACCCCTCGATCGGCGAGATGATCGCCGAGGCGATGGACAAGGTCGGCAAGGAAGGCGTCATCACGGTCGAGGAGAGCCAGACCTTCGGTCTGGAGCTCGAGCTCACCGAGGGCATGCGCTTCGACAAGGGCTACGTGTCGCACTACTTCGTGACCGACCCGGAGCGCATGGAGGCC
>JBJMIW010000182.1:0-10002 GCA_045806665.1 Actinoallomurus sp. | reverse complement strand
CGGCCCGACCGGCGTCGGCAAGACGGAGCTGGCCAAGGCGCTCGCCGACTTCCTGTTCGACGACGAACGGGCGATGGTCCGCATCGACATGAGCGAGTACTCCGAGAAGCACTCGGTCGCCCGCCTCGTCGGTGCGCCTCCCGGCTACATCGGGTACGAGGAGGGCGGCCAGCTCACCGAGGCCGTCCGCCGCCGCCCGTACTGCGTCGTGTTGCTCGACGAGGTCGAGAAGGCCCACCCCGAGGTCTTCGACATCCTGCTCCAGGTGCTCGACGACGGCCGCCTCACCGACGGCCAGGGCCGCACGGTCGACTTCCGCAACACGATCCTGATCCTGACGTCGAACCTCGGCTCGCAGTTCCTGGTCGACCCGGCCCTGGACAACGGAGCCAAGCGGGACGCCGTCATGAACACCGTGCGGGCGAGCTTCAAGCCCGAGTTCCTCAACCGGCTCGACGACGTCATCGTCTTCGACGCCCTGTCGACCGAGGAGCTCATGAAGATCGTCGACCTGCAGATCGACCGCCTGGCCCGCCGCCTCGCCGACCGGCGCCTGACGCTCACCGTCACCGACGCCGCCCGCGAGTGGCTGGCCCTCACCGGCTACGACCCGGCGTACGGCGCCCGCCCGCTCCGCCGCCTCGTACAGAGCGCGATCGGCGACCAGCTCGCCAAGGAACTCCTGGGCGGCGAGATCCACGACGGCGACGAGGTCATCGTCGACCTCGACCTCGGCTCCGACAGCCTCACCGTCAAGCCGTCCGTCACCGTGACCTGATGCGATGAAGGAACGGGGCCTGCGCGCAAGCCAGGCCCCTTATCGCCGTACGTGCCAAGGATCCCCTAAAACAGCCATTACACTCAGGAGGCCGACTAATTCGGTTGACAGGTTCGCACCCGGCGACAAACGTCGCTCCCATGACCTGGACTGCACCCGCCGTGGATCGCGGCGGCTTCCCTCCGAGCGGCAACGAGCGGGCATCCCTGGAGACCTATCTGGACTTCCATCGCAATACCCTGCTGCTGAAATGCAGCGGGCTGAACGGTGAACAACTCGCGTCGAGGCCGCTGCCGAGTACGACCCTGTCCCTCCTCGGCATTGTACGCCACGTCGCCGAGAACGAGCGGTGGTGGTTCCGGCGCAGGTTCGACAAGAATGACGCGCTCGGCAACCTCTACTGTTCCGAGGACCACCCCGATGGTGATTTCGACCTCGGCGACGCGGCCGGCGCCGAAGCCGACTTCGCCACCTATGTCCGGGAGGTCGAACTGGCCCGCCAGACGGCGGAGGGCCGGTCATTGGACGAGGAGTTCCCCGGGAAGACCGGCACGCTGACATTGCGCTGGATCTATCTGCACATGATCGAAGAGTACGCGCGCCACAACGGTCACGCCGACCTCCTGCGCGAGGCCATCGACGGCGTCACCGGAGAATGACAAGGTCCGGCCGATGCCGCCATTGATATACAGGCTCGCTTGCGGCCGGGGACCACGGTTCCAGTCCGATATCTATCACATCATTCGGGGTATCCGCCGAAGTTTCGACAGCGTGTGTCCGCGCCTGAGCGCCATGTGAGGTCTGTCACCTTGGCGGGAGGCGCCGCCCTCTGACGAGCGGCGTGTCCAGCGGACAACGCCGCTTTAATATTTCCTGACCAACGGTCGAGTCCGTTATGTGATACCAAAGTTACTCACGGGGCGAGATGGCTCATTACCTGGGCACCAGCCAGGTCCCTCCGCCTACGTTTCTGGGAGTTCGTGGTGAACGGTCGCTCCATACATTCGTGTTTCAGGCGTACGGTCCTCCCGCACGCCTCTTCCGGCGGTTCACGCCGGGTTGCTGTGAACGTCACCGTCGCGGTCGCGGTCCTGGCCCTCAGCGCGGGCTGCGGAAGCGGCGGCGGTCACGCGTCGGGTGCCGCGGCGTCCCCCTCCGGCCTCGGCAAGCTGCCCCAGTCGACGACCTTCACGACCCTGAAGGGCATCCCGACCGACACCGGTGCGGTAACGGCGGGCGACGGGACGGTCGTGCATCCGCTGTCAGCGATCAACGTATCGGCCGTCCAGGGCGGTCCGCCCGTGGCGATCCTGCCCAGCACCCAGGTCGGCAACCCAACGTGGGTACCGGTCATCGAGACCAAGCCAGGCTGGGACCGGGTGCTCTTGCCCAGCCGGCCCAACCACGCCGCCGGGTGGATCCCCACGGACGGTGGCAAGGTGCAGACCGCTCACAGCTCCTACGTCATCAAGGTCAACACCACGAAGCGGCAAGTGACCCTGGTGAAGTCGGGCCACACGATCGGAACGTGGACGGTCGCGGTCGGCGCCGCCAAGACGCCCACGCCCACCGGGCGCACGTTCCTCATGGCATCCCTGGCGCCGACGAAGAAGACCTACAGCCCGCTGATCCTGCCGCTCGGCGTGCATTCCGACACGCTCGACAGCTTCGGCGGCGGCCCCGGCACGGTCGCCCTGCACGGCTGGCCGCAGTCATCGGTCTTTGGCAAGGCCATCAGCAACGGCTGTGTACGCGTGCCCGCCGACGCGCTGACGCAACTCTCCAAGGTGCCGCTGGGCACGCCCGTCCTCATCACGGCCTAGTTCCATCCACGAGCGCGCCGCCACCGATGAGCGGCGCGCACAGGGAACCGGCGGGCGACGATCACAAATCGGCTCGCATCCCTGTCCCCCCGCCCGACTGTGCCCCAGTACGGGCCGATCCGGCTCCTCCTAGGAGAAAACATGCGTTCTACACACGTGACGAAGTTCGCCGCGATCACCGGTGCACTCGCGCTGCCGCTGCTCGCCGCGACGTCCGCCTCGGCGACCACCGGACCGGTCAGCTCCGCCTACGGCATCTCCGCCACCGGTGTGGTGACCCTCCCGGCGACGCCCGCGGTGAACTCGGCCGCCAAGCCGCACGAGGCGACCCTGACCAAGTTCCCGGCCAACCCTGTCATCACGACCTTCTCGATCGCGAAGACGACCGCTCTGGGCGACCACTCCTTGGCCAGCCTGATGTACGTGGGGATCCTCACCCCCAAGGTGACGCTGCCCGCAGGGACGCCGAAGCTCCCGGGCCAGCTGGTCCTCGCCAAGGTGGCCGCGGCCCGCTGTGACGCCGGAAAGGGCGTGTCGCACATCGAGGGACTCCGGATCGCCGACAAGACCGTCAAGACCGGAACCTCTCCCAACACGAAGATCACCGTGCCGGTGCTGAACCTCGGCCACGTCACCGCGACCCTGAACAAACAGGTCCGCGGCTCCGACGGCATGCTGACGGTCACCGCCGTCGAGCTGAACATCGTGCTCGCCGGTAAGGCCCAGACGGTCGACATCTCCTCCGCCACCTGCGGCGGCGGGTCGACCACGGGCAACCCGGCCCCGGGCTCGGGCTCGACCACCCCGGGCGCCCCGACGACCGCGCCGACGCCGGCCGCCCCGGCCTCGGGCGGCGAGGCCCCCGTGCCGACCCCGGTCAAGAGCGACCTGCCGGTCACCGGCTGACATCGACGCGGACCGGTGGCCATCGGCGATGCGCACGCTGATGGCCATCGGTCTGCACCGAGATATGCACCGCCGGCGGACCCGGAGCAGAAGGTCAGACTTCGAATCTCTCCGGCCGCACCCGGCTCAAAGGCCCGTTCCGAAAAGGAACGGGCCTTTTCGTCGATCAGGTCGCCTCGGGGATTCGCAGGCGAGAGTCAGCTCTACCCGCTGACCGATTTCAAGCCACGGGCGGAGTTGAACTGGGAACACCGTTACCTCGGTGGCTCTGTCGGCGCGGTTCCGCTCCTCGATAAAGAGGAGTTCGTGGCAGCCGTTCACAGAGCACCTGGGACCGATGAGTAGTCGTCGCCGCGAGGGCCGGACCTTGCGCACTGCCCCTGCTCCGCCGCCACCTGCCGATGTACGACAAGACCGACTTGGGCTTCCAGGTATATGCGCGTCTCGTGCCGGATGCGTGCGAAAGGGCGAAGGCGCTCGATCCGACCGGGAAGAGGCATCTCCTCAATCCGTCCACGGGCATATGGCAGGTGGTGGAGTTGATCCGGCGTCGATGAATCTCGCGACGTTGCCGAGCGTGAGCATGTTGCCGCGTACGCGGCTTCGGTGGACGCGACCGGCCGAGTCGCGGTAGTCCGTTAGGTCATGAAACGAATTGTCCTGGGGCCCATGCTGCGGCACGTCGGCCCGCGTACGGCGACGGTGTGGGTCGAGACCGATCAGCCGTGTGAGGTCCGTGTCCTGGACGCGACGAGCCGCACCTTCACGGTCCACGGGCACCACTACGCGCTCGTGGACGTCGAGGGGCTCGAGCCCGGCTCGGACACGCCGTACGAGGTGCTACTCGACGGGGAGCGGGTGTGGCCGGAGCCCGGCGCGCCCGCCGGCCGTATCCGTACGCACAGGACGGACGGCGCGCGGCGGTTCGCCGTCGGGTCGTGCCGGGTCGCTCCGGCCTCGGTGGCGACACACGGCTACGACGCACTGTCGGTGTACGCGCGGCGGCTCCTGGCGGGTGAGGATCCGCCCGACGAGCTGCTGATGATCGGCGACCAGGTGTACGCGGACGAGACGACGCCGGAGATACGGCGGTTCATCGAGAGGCGCCGGGACATCGACGCGCCGCCGTACGCCGAGATCGCCGACTTCGAGGAGTACGCGGAGCTGTACCGGCTCGCCTGGGGCGAGGATCCGCTGGTGCGGTGGCTGCTGGCCTCGGTGCCCAGCGCGATGATCTTCGATGACCACGACATCCGCGACGACTGGAACACCTCCGAGGCCTGGCGTCGGGAGATGCAGGCCCAGCCGTGGTGGGGGCGGCGGATCACCTCCGGGCTCGGCGCGTACTGGATCTACCAGCACCTGGGCAACCTGTCACCGGCGGAGCGCGCCGCCGACCCCGTCTACCAGGCGGTGCTCGCGGCCGACGGGGACGCCGGGGAGATCGTGGACGAGTTCGCCGAGCGTGCCGACCGGGAGCCCGCCGGGGTCCGGTGGAGCTACGTCCACGACCACGGGCGGACCCGGATCGTCGTCGTGGACAGCCGGTGCGGGCGCGTGCTGCAGAACGGCCGGCGCGCCATGCTCGACGACGCGGAGCTCGCCTGGCTCGACGAGCAGTGCCACGCCGACGTCGACCACCTCATCGTCGCCACGTCCCTGCCCTTCCTGCTGCCGAAGGCGATCCACGACATCGAGGCGTGGAACGAGGCGGTCGCGGGCGGAGCGTGGGGCCGGCGGGC
Organism: Actinoallomurus sp.; assembly: GCA_045806665.1. Lineage (GTDB taxonomy): Bacteria > Actinomycetota > Actinomycetes > Streptosporangiales > Streptosporangiaceae > Actinoallomurus. The sequence goes on along the minus strand of JBJMIW010000182.1, from coordinate 4,753 downwards.
GGCGGGATACGGGGAGTGGATCCGGCAGGCCGCCGACCTGGAGCACTGGGCGGCGTTCGAGGGGTCCTTCCGGGCGGTGGCGAACACGCTGATCGACGTCGCCAACGGGGCGCGACCGCCCGGCGGGATCACGCTCGTCTCCGGCGACGTCCACTTCTCCTACCTCGCCCGGGTGCGCGGTACTCGGACGCCGATCTCCCAGGTGGTCTGCTCACCGTTGCGCAATCCCCTCGTCGGCCGGTTCAGGATGGTGAACCGGACGGCCTCCCGACGCATCGGCGACCTGCCCGTACGGGCGCTGGCCCGGCTCGCCGGGGTACGGAGGCCGCCGCTCAAGTGGCGGCTCACCGACGGGCCCTGGTTCGGCAACGCACTGGCGACCGTCGAGGTCGACGGGCGGACGGCCTCGGTGCGCTGGGACGCCGCCGACGCCGAGGACACGTTCCGCGAACTCGGCCGCGCGCCGCTGTCCTGACCGGAGGGCGTACGGGTCGCCGCGTGTCGGCGACCCGGGATCAGTTGAACTGCTCGTCGGGGGCCTCGTCGGTCTTCTTCAGCAGGTCGTCGAGGAGTGCGTCGTACTCGTCCTCGGGGCGGCCGAGGTCGAGGCGGCACCGGTAGCGGATCCGGAGCAGGCCCTCGAGGGCGTCCGGGTCGGCCGACCGGGCGATGTCGGCGCCTTCGGTGGACCAGTCGTGCGCGCCGACGAGGTCGCCCTGCTCGTACAGCAGCTCGGCGACGGCGCGAAAGATCTCGGGGTCCTTCGGCGCGCCCGCGCGTACCTCGTCGATCAGTGCCTGCGCCTCGTCGGTACGGTCCAGCTCGAAGAGGGCTCCGGCGAGGTAGATGCGCGGGTCGCCGTAGGTCTCCCCACCATCGTCCAGCGCACGGCGATAGACCTCCGCGGCCTTCTCGTGGTCCCCCGCGTGCTGCCACTGTTCCCCGGCGCGCAACAACAGGCTGGCGCGGGAGACACCGCTTGAAGCCGTGTCGGCCAGTTCGACGAACCGTGTCGCCGCAGCGGCATGATCACCGGTGCGGAGAGTCTCGAACTCGAGGTCATCGAGATCGTCTTCGGTCACATGCGTCACCTTCTAGACGCTACCCGGCGTACCTGCTGCGAATCTGGTCAATTGGGGTGATCGCCCGACCGGGACGGCCGGCCGGTACTGAGGTTACCGCGATCAGCTACGTCGCGAGCGTTCCAGCGCGTCCCAGAAGCCGCGTCGTAGCGCGTGGCGCACTTCGTCGTGCAGGAGAAAGTCGATGGGCAGGGACGAACCCTGCAGTAGCCGAGCCTCCAGGTCCGAGGGCATCCGCGGCTTGCGCGCCAGGACCGCCTCCAGCCACAGGGCGGGGGCGTCGCGGGCCACCGACTCGCCGAAGTCCTGCCCCTCCTTGTGCGCCGCCTTGACCGCGTCGGCCAGGGTCGGAGTGGACTGCGGGACCGGGGTGGGCGCGATCTGCTGCGGGCCGGTGTAGGGGCCGACCGGCTGCTGCGGGTAGTGCGGGCCCGTGGTGTCGCCGGGCGGCAGGCCGGTCGGCGCCGACGGCGTCGGGGCCGCGTGCGTGGGGGCGGAGCGCAGCGGCGGCATGGGCGTGCTCGGCTGACCGGCGCTGGAGTGGCGGCCGAGACCGGGCGAGGTGGTGCTCGTCGAATGGCCGAGCGACGGCGACGCGGTGATCGGCGTGCTCGGCGGTGGGGCGCCGTGCTGGGTCGACGGCCGCAGCGGGGTCAGGGCGCCGCCCGAGCCGTTGCTGGACTGGCCGTTGCCGAGCGGCGGCGTCGAGGTGTCCACGCCCGCCAGCAGGTTGACGTACGGCCGGAGGTGCCCGGAGCCGATCTCGATGAGGTCGTCGCACTCCTGCCGGAGCACCCGGGAGATCGTCCAGTTGCCGTCGACGGCCACGTGCACGACGGTGACGCGGACGCCGAGGTCCTGCGCGTCGGCGATCACCTGGGCGAGGTCCTCGTCGCCGCTGACGATGACGGCGTCGGCGACCCCGCCGTTGCGGGCGAGCGTCATGAGGTCGCGGTGGATCTCGGTGTCGACGCCCTCACGGCGGCCCGGGCGGAGCCTGGAGAGCCGGAGCTTGATGCCCGGCAGGTCGGCCAGCGCGTCGTGCTCCGGGGTGCGGCGGCCCTCGACCGTCGCCTCGTACCAATAGCAGCGCAGCAGCGGCAGTCCGGTGCGTTCGCGAGCGAGGTTGCCGAGGAGCTGCAGCAGGCCGCCGAAGTCCCACGACACCGATTCGCGACGGCGGGTTCCGTGCACCGCCATCGCGCCGTCCGCCAGCAGATAGCCGGCATCTACGAACAGCGCACAGCGATCCACGCGGCACCGCCCCTTTCTCGGCACGAGACCCTTATCAGTGACCCACGGGTGAGCTTTCGAGCCGACGAGCGACCTCGGGAACCCCAGCGTAGTGAAGTCCGTCGTCGGCATGGGCCGATCCAGTGATCGGCCGTCCTCGGAGATTATGTGCCAAATGCCACTTTCCGCACCCGGACGACGCCACTCCCTCCGCGTGTCGGCGTTGACTCGGTCGCTCGCCACTGTATGACGGGGAGCGCCGCGGCACGGCTGACTTGGGAAGACCATCGAGTTTCGGCTGCCCGATGGGCGACGGTACCACCCGCTTCATACGGGGGAACACCTCGCGAGACTCCCCCGGCGGACACAGTGATCACCCCTCCGGGACAGCCCGCCAGGGACGGTCGCACGTCCTGTCCTACCGCGGATTCCGTGGGCTCAGAGGGCCGCGATCAGCTCGGTCAGGGCGCGCGCCGTCGCCGCCGGATCGGCGACGGCGGCGAAGTGGCCGCCCTCGGTGGCGGCGACCGTCCAGCCGCGCAGCCGGGCCTGTGCGGCCTGACCGTCGTACGCGGCCGAGGTGCGCAGGTACCCGCACGGCGCGTCGGGCCAGTCCTGCGGCATCGGCAGCGGCTCGCTGAAGAATTCATCGTCGCGTCGGCGGGCGGTCACCCCGGTCGGCGGCTCCTCGTCGGGGAACCGCCCCCCGGCCTTCAGCGCCTCGGCGAACTCCGGGCCGAACGCCCCCACCTGATCGAGGCGGCTCGACCCCGCCGGCGGCGGCAGCTCCGCGTCCACGAAGACGTACCCGCCGACCAGGCGGTGCGCCGCGCGCTGCGCCGCCCCGATCGGCGGAAGCAGCGGGCCGGCCCCGCCGTGACCGATCAGGACGACGGGCGGCCGCACGCCCGCCCTGGTGACCTCCAGCGCCGCGCGGGCGACATAACGGCCCGCGTACGGGGGCCGGTCGTCATCGGCGATCTCCGGCACCACGACGTCGTACGCGCCGAGCGCCTCCGGCAGGCTTCCCAGGCGGAGGCGGTCGTCAGCGGGCTGTGCAGCAGGACGAGGGTGCCGGGTGTCATGAGTAGAGTTTCACGCATGACGGATCGCGACGATCTCCTGGCCGAGATCAAAAGCAAGGCCGTGGTCCACGGCAGGGTGGTCCTGTCGTCCGGCCAGGAGGCCGACTTCTACGTCGACCTGCGCAGGGTGACCCTGGACGGGCACGCCGCGCCGCTCATCGGGCGGGCGATGCTCGACCACACCGCGGACCTAGGATACGAGGCCGACGGCGGGCTCACGCTCGGCGCCGATCCGGTCGCCACCGCGATGCTGCACGCGGCGGCCGCGCGCGGCCGCCACCTGGACGCGTTCGTCGTACGCAAGGCGGGCAAGGCGCACGGGCTGCAGCGGCGCGTCGAAGGGCCCGATGTAGCGGGCCGGCGGGTGCTCGCCGTCGAGGACACCTCCACGACCGGCAACTCGGTGCTGACCGCGGTCGAGGCGCTGCGTGAGGCGGGCGCCGAGGTCGTCGGCGTGGCCACCATCGTGGAGCGCGGCGCCGGGCCGCGCATCGCCGAGTCGGGGCTGGACTACCGCTCGGTCTTCAGCCTCGACGACCTCGGACTCGGCTGACCCTCTCCGGGGCACGCCGACGGGGATCGTCGGCCGGTCCTACCGGATCGCCGCCGGAAGGAGCGCCGCCGAGCGGCCCTGACCGCCCGGCCGGTCGTACCGGGTCACTGCCGGAAGGAGCGCCGCCGGGCGGCCTGACCGCCCGGCTGGACCGTGCCACGACGCGGCAGGCGTCCTCGCCTACTGCTTGGCCGGGGCCCGGTAGGTGTGCTGCTGTCCGCGATGCCCCTTCGGCTGCTGCTGACCGTTGACGACGACGCTGACCGTACTGGCGTCGTCGACCTGCATGATCAGCCGGGTGCCGGTGAAGCGCCGGCGCTCGTCCCGTACGAGGGCCCCCTGGAACATGACGTCCGTGGCGCCGGGCCCGGCGACGAAGATCTGGCACTGGCCGACCAGGCACTGCACGTCGATCTCGTTGCCGGACTGGGCGCTCGGCGCCCCGTTGCTCTGCTTGGTCGCGTTGGCCGGCGGGGGCAGGCCGCTGGAGGTCGGGTCGGGCGCGGAGGACGCCGTCTTGGAAGCGTCCTTCGTGAGCGCCCCCCACAGCGACACGCCACCAAGGATCACGAGGCCTAGCGCCATGGTGACGGCGAGGACCGCGATGGCGATGCGTGCGAGACCCATAGGGTCTGATCGGTGACGTCCCACAGGGGGAGGTTAGCGATAACCGGGACCGTCAGCGACGGTGACGGCCAGATGGCATGGCCGTCTTCTTGTCGCCGCCGGTCGCGCCGGGCTTCTACGGACCCTTCACGATCTCGCGGATCACCGGGATCACCGAGATCAGGATGGCCAGG
>JBJMIW010000181.1:0-3969 GCA_045806665.1 Actinoallomurus sp. | reverse complement strand
GGGATCTTCTCGGCTGAGGAGCGTACGGCGCAGGCGGCGGGCCAGGACCCGGCCGCGCTGCACGCCGAGGAGGACGTCGAGCGCGAGTCGCTGGCCCAGTCGGTGCCGGTCCAGCAGCCGAAGGCCAAGGAGCAGGAGCCGCCCGCGGCGGCGCACTCCTCGACCGAGCTGATCGAGAGCCACCAGGGCCGCACCGCCGACGCGCCGCTGTGCATGACCTGCGGCACGAAGATGCGCCCGGCCGGCAGTTGCTACGTCTGCGAGGGCTGCGGCTCAACCAGCGGCTGCAGCTGATTTCGGGCGCCGTCAAGGCGTGAAGTGACTGGTCAGAGCGGGGAGTCGACGAGTGATCGGCTCCCCGCTTCCGTCCTGTCCTTGCGGATGTTGCATGGGATGCAACACGGAGAAACGTGGAAGCCGGCGAGCTGACAGCGATGCTCATGGCGAGCGCATCCATCCGGTGTCCAAGCAGGTACGCATGGCTGCGTAGACCTGTGAGCTGTGCCAGGGGGCGATCCGGTCATACCCGGACGATCGACCTTCCTGCTCCCGACCCAGCCCGGTACTTGATAAGTTCAATTGACTCCTTGGATGGGTTATCAACTTGTCGAAGGCCGTTCGCATCCAGATGCCACCGAGCGTGAGTCGCCAGGGAACTTCCGAGAACACGACATACAACCGTTCTCCGCTGGCATGGTGCCGCCGGCCTGGCCGCTCGTCCCCGCTCGGTTGGAGGAGTGGATTGGGCAGGTCTGCTTGCTGGGAAAAGAAGCCGGTGCAGATGACGATGGCCAGCCTCTTCCGGAGCGCCTCGCGCGGTTGCACAACACGTTTGAGCAGGTGCACCCCTTCATCGATGGGAATGGCCGAACCGGCCGGCTGGTCCTCAACCTGATCTTGGTGCGCTTGGGATACCCGCCCGTGATCATCTTCAAGAAGCAGCGGGACGCCTACCTGATGGCGATGCAGCGAGCGGACGCCGGCGACCCCGGATCGCTGGGTGAGCTGATCGCACGGGCGATGCATGACAATTTGAACCGGTTCATCGTGCCCAATGTCGCAGGGCCAGCCCGCATGGTCCCCCTTGCAGCGCTCGTCGATGACGAGTTCTCGCTCCCTGCCCTCCGGCAGGCGGCACAGCGCGGACGGTTGGAGGCGTTTCAAGGACACGACGGGATATGGCGCAGTTCCCGCAAGGCTGTGGAAACGTACCGGGAATCAAAGCACCGGCGAAGGCCTGGGCAGGAGTGAACGGCGAGGTGTGTTGGCGGACTCGGTGCAAGGGCCGGGCGTTCGCCGTTGACTTTGCCGCCGCCGTTGACGGTGCCAACGCGGACCAACCGGACGCCGCACCGCCCACACCGACGGCAAGGTGGCGATAGCGACGGCAAGGTGGACCATTACCGAGCATTCCGCAGGCCGGTGCGCCCCCGCGGGCGCCGACCCGGTGGACCGCGTCGTGATGGCTAACCTTGGGCGGTCGGGCGGATGGTGATATCGCCGATTTCGACGTCGTAGGGCTGCTCGATGGCGAAGGCGATGGCGCGGGCGACGGCTTCCGGCGCGATGGCGAACTCATCCATGTTGCGGCGGATCTGCTCGCGGACCTGGGTGTTGTCGATCGAGTCGGCGAGTTCGGTGCGGACAACGCCCGGCGACACCGCTGTCGTCCGCAGCACACCATCGGTCGACTCTTGCCGCAGTCCTTCCAGGAGAGTGCGAACCGCGTTCTTCGTCGCGGCGTACACGGCCTGCGTAGGGACGATCTTCAGGCCGGACGTCGACACCGTGGTCACCAGGTGGCCGTGGCCCTGTCGACGGAAGACCGGCAGCGCGGCCGCGATGCCGTGGAGCACGCCGCGAAGGTTGACATCGATCATCGCGGACCAGCCCTCGACGTCGAGGTCGGCAACGGGGCCGATCTTGCTGATGCCGGCGTTGCTCACCAGCACGTCGAGCCGGCCGAACTCCGCCACGGCCCGGTCGACAAGTCGTTCCAGGTGATCGCGCCGAGCGACGTCCGTGGCGCAGGTGAGCGCACGTCCACCGCGGTCGCGGATGCCCTGTGCGAGCTCGTCGAGGCGCTGCGTCCGGCGCGCGCCGAGGACGACGGCCGCGCCGTGCTCGGCGAGCAGGCGCGCCGTGGCCTCACCGATGCCACTGCTCGCTCCGGTGATGGCGACGACCTTGCCGCTGATCGCTGTCATGGGAGATCCCTTCAACGTAAACTGGACATGTGTCCGCTTGGCTTCACGTTAGCGGACACGTGTCCGCTTAGCCAGTCATCAAGCAGAGGAACGATGGACCCAACCCGCCGCCGGGCCGACGCCGCCGACAATCGGGCACGGATCATCCGGGCCGCACGAGTGGTCATCGCGAACGCAGACGAGATCAAGCTCAACGCGATCGCCAAGCAGGCAGGGGTCGGTCAGGGCACCCTGTACCGCCACTTTCCGACCCGCGAGGATCTACTGGCCGAGGTCTATCGGGAGGACGTCGACGAACTCGTCGCGGCGGCGCCGGCGCTGCTCGCCGAGGACGAGCCGCTCGCCGCGCTGGCTCGGTGGTTCGACCGGGTCGTCGACTACGCGCAAGTCAAGCGCGGAGTGTTCGCCGCCGTCGAAGCGTCGGTGTGGCAGGACCTCTCCGCGCACAGCCTCGGCCCGATCGGTGACGCGCTGACCACATTCCTCGACGCCGGGAAGGCCGACGGGACGATCCGTTCTGACGTCGACGCCCGTGACGTCATCCTCCTCATCGGCTATCTGACCCGCCTGGAGCAGGCCGAGTGGGACGCCAGAGCCCGGCACCTGCTCCACATCGTCCTCGACGGCTTGCGCCGGCATGAGCCGTAGTGCTCAGTGGATCTGCACCTAGAGCCGGGGGTTCCGGGGGCGGGCGACCGCCCCCGAAAGGGGGCTCAGCCGTGGGAGAAACAGGTGCTGGTGGTCGCGTGGGCGGGGTCGAGGGCGTTCTCGATCTCGTGCAGGACGACCGGGTCGAACGCCATCGCGGCGTGCTCGGAGATGTCGGCCGGGCAGAGGTTCTGGAGGGTGACGTTGCGGACGCCGGAGCCGCTGAGGAACTGCGTGCCGTACGGCGTGACGACCTCGTCGTACCTGGTGGCGATCACGGTGTAGGAGACACCGGGGACCGTGTCGCCGCCGGCGTTCAGCCGCGTGAGCAGGTCCGAGCCGGCGACCTGGTCGGCGCAGGCCGGGCAGCCCGCGTTGAGCAGGTCGAGCGCGCCTGGGAAGGACACGGCGAGGGTGGCGAGGCCGTTCAGGGTCGTTCCGTGGTTGGAGGGTGCCAGGCCGACGAGGGTGTGCACCTTGGTGGCGCCGCCGAGGAATCGCAGGTAGTAGCGCGGCATCATGCCGCCTTGCGAGTGCCCGACGATGTCGACCTGACCGGCGTTCGTGGCGGCGAGGACACCGGTGACGAACGTCGACAGTTGGGCCGCCGAGTCCGCCACCGGAGCGACGGCGCGAAGGACGGGGACGCCCGGCACCTGGCCGTACGTCAGGGCGTAGACGCAGTAGCCGCGTGAGGCGAGGGCGGGTGCGGCGGTGAGCCAGTTGACGCTGCCGTTGGCGAACGTGCCGTGGACGAGGACCACGGGGCGCGGATGCGCTGCGGTCGGCCGGCATGACCAGTCGTTCGCGCCGGGGAGGCCCGGGGCGGCGAGGTCCTTGGCCGCGTCGACGGCACCGGCGGCGTAGGCGGGGGCGGACAGGACGGTGAGGACGACGGAGGACAGGGCTGCGGCGGCGAGGCAGAGGGGGCGGAGGAGGCGGCGGAGCGGGGGCACGGTTCCTCCCAAAGGGGCGGGGGAGAGTGCCGAATGTGAACTGGGTCACGTAATAAGGCACTTATGGGGGAAGTTACCTCTGGGTTAACGACCTGACCAGCGCGTTACAGATAACGGTCAAGTAACGAATACCGGCCAGTATTAAGCGAGGCGCCGGC